>CAZFUQ010000185.1:0-8201 GCA_964521905.1 uncultured Cellulosimicrobium sp. | reverse complement strand
CCCTCGACCGCCCACCTCCCGGCGTCCTGGGACCGGTTCGACGAGTGGTACAACTACCGCGAGAACCCGCGCGGTCAGGTCCACGTGCTCGCGAGCCTCGACGAGTCGTCGTACTCGGCGGGCTCGGGCGCGATGGGCGCCGACCACCCGATCGCGTGGTGCCAGGAGTACGACGGTGGTCGCTCCTGGTACACGGGCGGCGGCCACACCGACGAGTCGTACACCGACCCGGCGTTCGTCCAGCACCTGCTCGGCGGCATCCAGACCGCCGCGGGCGCCGTCGACGCCGACTGCGGCGCGACGGTCGACACCTCGTTCGAGCAGGTGACGCTCGCCAAGGGTGCGGCCAAGACCGGCGAGCCGATCGCCATGGCCGTCCTGCCCGACGGCGACGTCCTGCACACCTCGCGCGACGGGCGCGTCTGGTTCACGACCGCCGACGCGACGACGGCGCTCGCGGGCACCGTCCCCGTGTACACCCACGACGAGGACGGTCTCCAGGGCGTCGCGATCGACCCGGGCTTCGCCGAGAACCGCTGGGTCTACCTCTACTACGCGCCCAGGCTCGACACGCCGCCGGGCGACGCGCCCGAGACGTCGGCCGACCCGGCCGCGCTCGAGGCGTTCGAGGGGTACAACCAGCTCTCGCGGTTCCGGCTCACGGAGCAGAACCTGCTGGACCTCGCGAGCGAGCAGAAGATCCTCGAGGTCCCGGCCGACCGCGGGCTGTGCTGCCACGCGGGCGGCGAGATCGACTTCGACGCCGAGGGCAACCTCTACCTGTCGACGGGTGACGACACGAACCCGTTCGCCTCGGACGGCTACGCGCCGATCGACGAGCGGGCGACCCGCAACCCGGCGTTCGACGCCCGCCGCAGCTCGGGGAGCACGAACGACCTGCGGGGCAAGCTCCTGCGCATCACGGTCGCCGAGGACGGGTCGTACACCGTCCCCGAGGGCAACCTCTTCCCCGAGGGTGAGTACGAGGCCGGCAAGACCCGGCCCGAGATCTACGCGATGGGCTTCCGCAACCCGTTCCGCTTCGGGGTCGACAAGGCGACGGGCGAGGTCCACCTCGGCGACTACGGTCCCGACGCGGGCGGCGCGAACGCGAACCGCGGCCCCGGCGGCACGGTCGAGTTCAACGTCATCTCCGAGGCGGGCAACTACGGCTGGCCGTACTGCATCGGCGACAACCTCGCGTACAACGACTACGACTTCGAGACCAAGGTCTCCGGGCCGACGTTCGACTGCGCGGCGCCGAAGAACACGAGCCCGCACAACACGGGCCTCGTCGACCTCCCGCCCGCCGTGCCGGCGTGGCAGCCGTACGACGGCGGGTCCGTGCCCGCGTTCGGGACGGGCGGCGAGTCCCCGATGGGCGCCGTCGTCTACGACTACGACCCCGAGCTCGAGTCCGAGACCAAGTTCCCCGCCTACTACGACGGCAAGCCGCTGCTCTACGAGTGGGACCGTGCGTGGATCAAGGAGGCGATCCGGAACGAGGACGGCAGCCCCGCGGGCTTCGTGCCGGCGCTGGACTTCATGGACCTGCGCCGGCCGATGAACCTCGAGTTCGGCCCGGACGGCTCGCTCTACGTGCTCGACTACGGCGGCGGCTACTTCGGGGGTGACGCGCTCTCGGCCGTCTACCGGATCGACTACGTGCGCGGGGGCCGCTCGCCCGTCGCGCAGATCGACGCGACGCCGACGAACGGCCAGGCGCCGCTCGCCGTGTCGTTCGACGGCACCGGGTCCTCCCACCCGGACGGCAAGGAGTTCACGTACGCCTGGGACCTCGACGGTGACGGCCAGACCGACGCCACCGACGCCCAGGTCTCGCGGACGTTCACCGAGAACGGCCAGCACGACGTGCGGCTCACCGTCACCGACGCCGACGGCAAGCAGGGCGTGGCGACCACGACCATCACCGTGGGCAACACCGCGCCCGAGGTGACGCTCGAGCTCCCGGCCGACGGCCAGTTCTTCGACTTCGGCGACCAGGTCCCGTTCCGGGTCACGGTCACCGACGCCGAGGACGGCACGCAGGTCGACTGCAGCCGGGTCGTCGTCGAGTACATCCTCGGCCACGACAACCACGGCCACCCGCTGTCCAGCGCCACGGGCTGCGAGGGCGTCCTCACGACCGCCAAGGACGACGGGCACGGCCTCGACGCGAACATCTTCGGCGTCGTCAACGCGACGTACACCGACGGCGGGGGCGCCGACGGCGTGCCCGCGCTCGCGTCCGACGACGAGGCCGTCCTGCACACGCGCACCAAGCAGGCCGAGTACTTCACCGACAGCCAGGGCGTCCAGGTCGTCGCGAAGGACATCTCCGAGGGTGGCAGGCAGCTCGGGTACATCGCGGCCGGCGACTGGTTCGCGTTCGACCGGATGAACCTCGCGGGCATCGACTCGATCTCCGCGCGGTACAGCTCGGGCGGCTCCGGCGGCGTGCTCGACGTGCGGGACGGCGCCGTGGACGGCCCGCTCCTCGCGACGCTCACGCTGTCGCCGACCGGGAGCTGGGAGACGCCCGCGCGCACGCAGGCGGTCCCGGTCGCCGACCCGGGCGGCACGCGCACGCTCTACTTCGTCGCGCGCTCGACGACGGGCGCGACGGGCGACATGTTCGACGTCGACTCCGTCACCTTCACGGGTCGGGGAGCGGCGAACAACGTGGCCCCGGTGGTCGGCTCCGTGACGGCGGCGCCCGCCACGGGCGACGCGCCGCTCGACGTCGCGTTCGCCGTCGAGGCGTCCGACGCCGACGGCGACGCGCTCACGTACGCGTGGGAGTTCGGCGACGGCGGCACGGCGACGGGCGCGACCGCGCAGCACACGTACACGGCGGCCGGCAGCTACACGGCCAAGGTCACGGTGAGCGACCCGTCGGGCGCGCACGCGACCGGCACCGTCGCGGTCTCCGTGTACGGCACGCTCGGGTGCACCGAGCCGGACCCGCAGCGCGGGCCCGCGGACGAGTTCGAGGGCGAGGCGCTCGACGGCTGCCGCTGGGACGTCGTCGACCTCCGCCCCGACCTCGCCCAGGTGCGGGACGGGAAGTGGGTCGTGCGCACGACCGACGCCGACTTCGCCGGCACCGGCAACGAGCGCGTGCCGAACATCATCACGACCGACCAGCCGGGCGACTCCTGGACGGTCGAGACGAAGATGACGGCCGCGTTCGCGAACCAGTACCAGCAGGGTGGCCTCGTCGTGCGGGCCTCGGAGTCCGACTACGTCAAGCTCGCCGTGGTCCAGCACCCCGGCAGCCTGCGCGTCGAGCTCCGCAGCGAGATCGGCGACGTCGTGCAGTCCACGAACGGCGACGTCCTCGACATCGCGAAGCCCGTCTACGGCGAGTACCTGCTGCGCCTGTCGCGCGCCGGGGACTCGTTCACCGGGTCGTACTCGCTCGACAACGGCCAGACCTGGGTCCTGACCACACGCGCCGTCACGCACGCGGGGCTCGGCGACGCGGGCGTCGGCGTGTTCGCGCTCGGCAAGGGCGCGGGCGCGAACCAGATCGACGTCGCGTTCGACCACGTGCGCGAGGTCGACGGCAGCGGCGTCCCCGTGTGCGAGGACGTCACCGCGAGCGACACGTTCGACGGCAGCGGGTCCGGTCTCGGCCTCGACCCGTGCCGCTGGTACGTCGTCGACGCCGACCCGTCGCGGCTCGCCGTCGCGGACGGCGCGCTGCAGCTCACCACGACCGACGACGACGTGTACGGCACGACGAACTCCACCGTGCCGAACATCGTCCGCTCGAAGGTCGTGACGGGCGACGAGTGGACCGTCGAGACCACGGTGCGCGCCGACCTCACGCAGAACTACCACCAGGGCGGCCTCATGGTCTACAAGGACCAGGCCAGCTACGTGAAGGTCGGGGTGATCCACAACGGCGGCACCGCGGGCACCGTCGGGTTCGAGGTGCGCAGCGAAGTCGGTGACGTGGTGCTGCAGCCGCAGCCCGGCGTCGGGTCGCTGCCCCGCGAGGCGGACGGGACGTACCACGTGCGTCTCGCCCGGTCCGGCGACACGTTCGTCGGCTCGTGGTCGCTCGACGGCGAGACGTGGACCGAGCTCGCCGCCGTGACGAACGACCAGCTCGACGGGATCGGGGTCGGGCCGTTCGCGCTCGGCAAGAACCAGACCCAGCCCACGGTCGTCGCGTTCGAGGACTTCGTCCTCGTCGGCGAGGTGGTCGAGGAGCCGCTCGACGTCACGACCGAGGTCCAGGTCCGGTGCCTCGCCGGCAAGGCGTACGTCGCGGTGCGCGCGACGAACGCCGACGGCGTGCCCGTCGACGTCACGCTGACGACGCCGTTCGGCACCAAGGCGTTCACCGGCGTCCAGCCGGGCGCGTCGGCGTACCAGTCGTTCGCGGCCCGGGCGACGTCCGTCGAGGCGGGCGTCGTGGGGATCGCCGCGACCGGTGACGGCCGCACGTTCGCGGCCGACGTCGCGTACGACGCCGAGAGCTGCGGCTGACGCGGCAGCTCGGCAGCAGGCCGAGGGCCGGTCGGGGAACGTCCTCCCGACCGGCCCTCGGTCGTTCGCGTCAGCCCCGGGGGAGGGCCATGACGACGTCGGAGTGCGTCTCCCCGCCGACCACGTAGGTGCGGCGCCCGACGACGTCGAACCGGTGCTTGCGGTAGAACGCCTGCGCCCGGGCGTTGAGACCGTTCGTGCCGAGCCAGACCGGCAGGCCGGGACCGAGGCGCGTCGCCGCCTCGGTCGCCGCGGCCATGAGCGTGCTCGCCACGCCCGTGCCCTGGGCGGCCGGGTGCACGTAGATCTTCGACAGCTCGACCGCCTCGCCCGGCCCGACCGCACCGGCGACGTCGGGGTCGTCGGGCTCGCCCCGGACGAGCAGCGCGTACCCGAGCGGTTCCGGGCTGCGTCGTGGCCCGTCGTCGGCCGCCCGCGGGGAGGAGCCCGAGGCGTCGTCCTGCGCGGGCTCGACGAGGAGCAGCGCGTGGGCGGCGCTCGCGGCCCACGCGCCGAACCGTTCGGGCGAGAGGTGCGTCGCGACGTGCTCGGCGATCGCCTCGGGCGACGCGCCGGGCGGGCACGCGAGCGGGAAGGTCAGGGCGGCGAGGGCGGCGAGGGCGGCCGCGTCGTCGGGCGTCGCGCGGCGCACGAGCACGCCGGCCGGGTCGGTGGTGAGTTCGTCGGGCACGACCGCGAATCTACGCCCCCGCGGGGTGGGGGAGCGGTGGCGCGGGGAGCGGCACGCTCGCTCGTGACCCCGGTCCGGGCATGATGGGACGGTGACGCGCATCGACCTCAACGCGGACCTCGGCGAGGGCTTCGGCCGCTGGACCCTCGCCGACGACCGAACTCTGCTCGGCCTCGTGACCAGCGCGAACGTCGCCTGCGGCTTCCACGCGGGCGACGCGACGACGATGCGCACGGTGACGCAGGACGCCGTCGCGCGCGGGGTGCGCGTCGGCGCGCACGTGAGCTACCGCGACCTCGCCGGGTTCGGGCGCCGCTTCATGGAGGTGGGGCCCGTCGAGCTCGCCGACGACGTGGTCTACCAGATCGCGGCGCTCGACGGCCTCGCGCGCCTCGCGGGCGATCGTGTGCGCTACGTCAAGCCCCACGGCGCCCTGTACAACGCGATCGTCCACCACGAGACGCAGGCCCGCGCCGTCGTGGACGCGGTCCGTGCATACGACGAGGCGCTGCCCGTCGTGGGCCTGCCCGGGTCCGCGGTCCTGCGCCTCGCGGACGCGGCAGGGCTGCCCACGGTGCGCGAGGCCTTCGCGGACCGCGGCTACACCCCCACGGGCGAGCTCATCCCGCGCGGCGAGCCGGGCGCCGTCCTGCACGACGACGCGCAGGTCGCGGCACGCGTCCTCGAGCTGGTGACGACCGGCACCGTCCTCGCCGCGGACGGTTCGCGCCTGCGCGTCGACGCCGACTCGGTGTGCGTGCACTCCGACACGCCGGGCGCCGTCGGGCTCCTCGGCGCGGTGCGTCGCGCGCTCGAGGCGAGCGGCGTCGTCGTGCGGTCGTTCGCCGAGGCAGGGGACCGGCCCGACGTCGCCGGGACGCCGTGACCGGCCCGGCGGGGGTCGTGCACCCGTACGGCGAGACGGCGCTGCTCGTCGACCTGCCCGACCTCGCCGCGGTACGGGCGCTGCACCGCGCCCTCGCGGTCGACGTCCCGACCGGGGCCGTGGACGTGGTCCCGGCCGCCCGCACCGTCCTGGTGCGGTGCGCGGCGCCGACCTGCGTCGCACCCACCCGGGTCTGGGTCCAGAAGGCCCTGGTCCACGCGGCGTCCGGCGACGCGCCCCCGTCCACCGGTCCCGTGGTCGAGATCCCGGTGCGCTACGACGGGCCCGACCTGGAGGACGTCGCCCGCTGGGCCGGGGTGAGCGTCGAGGAGGTCGTCACCCGGCACTCCGGGCGGTTGTACGAGGCGGCGTTCGGCGGGTTCGCGCCCGGCTTCACCTACCTCGCCGGTGTCGACCCCGTCATCGCGGCACCGCGTCTCGCGACGCCGCGCACGCGCGTGCCCGCCGGGTCCGTGGCGCTCGCGGGCGAGCTCACCGCCGTCTACCCCGGTGAGTCCCCGGGCGGGTGGCGCCTCCTCGGCACCACCGGTGCGCGGATGTTCGACGTCGACCGCGACCCTCCCGCGCTCGTCGCACCCGGGGTGCGGGTCCGGTTCGTGCCGGTGCGGTTCGCGCCGGTGCGGGGCGCCGCGGCGGTGGCGCCCCTGCGGCAGGGCGGCGAGCCGACGACCGATGCGACGACCGTGCCGACGAGCGTGCCGACGAGCGTGCCGACGAGCGTGCCGACGAGCGTGCCGACGAGCGGGACGCCGGTCGTGGCGTCGGACGAGGACTCCGCGGACCTGCGACAGGACGTGGGTCCGGGGACGGCCGTCGAGGTGCTGGCGACGGGACCGCTCGCGCTCGTCGAGGACGCGGGTCGCCCCGGTCTCGCGGCGATCGGCGTCGGGCCGTCGGGTGCGGCGGACCGCTCCTCCCACGCGCTCGCGAACCGGCTCGTCGGCAACCCGGGGGACGCCGCGGCCCTCGAGGTCACCCTCGGCGGGCTCGCGCTCCGGTTCCGGGGGCACGCGGTGGTCGCGCTCGCCGGAGCGGCGG
The DNA here is from genome assembly GCA_964521905.1 of uncultured Cellulosimicrobium sp. Lineage (GTDB taxonomy): Bacteria > Actinomycetota > Actinomycetes > Actinomycetales > Cellulomonadaceae > Cellulosimicrobium. The sequence continues at coordinate 1,065 of CAZFUQ010000185.1, read as the reverse complement.
TCCCGGCCGCGGTCGACGGGGTGCCCGTGGGCATGAACGCGCCCGTCCCGGTCCCCGACGGTGCGGTGCTGCGACTGGGCCAGGCGGCGCGCGGGCTGCGGACCTACGTCGCGGTGCGGGGCGGGGTCCGCGCGGACGTGGTGCTCGGGTCGTGCTCCCGCGACGTGCTGTCCGGGCTCGGACCGGACCCGCTGCGTCCGGGGGACGTGCTTCCGATCGGTGCACCGCGCTCAGGCACGTGGCCGCCCGTCGACCTCGCACCCGTGCGCCACGTCCCGGGGGTCCCGCGCCCGGGCGAACGGGCGGGTGCGGTGCTCGGGGTCCGACCGGGCCCGCGAGGCGACTGGTTCCTCCCGGGTGCGTGGCAGGCACTGCGGGCGCTGCGGACCGTGAGCCCGGACAGCGACCGCGTCGCGGTCCGGCTGGACGGGCAGGCGGTCCCGCGCCGCGCGGGGGAGGTCCCGTCCGAGGGACTGGTCCGGGGGGCGGTGCAGATCCCGCCCGACGGCCGGCCGATCGTGTTCCTGGCAGACCGTCCCGTGACCGGCGGGTACCCCGTCATCGGGGTGCTGCGCGAGGACGACGTCGATCGTGCGGCACAGCTCCGCCCGGGGGACCGGGTCGTGCTCCGGGCGGTGCGGTCGTCGTGACGTGGGAGCCAGGGCGTGCGGTGGCGCAGGAAGAGCGGGAGGCGGTAGGCCCGGCGGGGCACGGGCGCCCCTCTCGGGCCCGGACCGGGAGTCGGGACGAGGCCGTCGCCGCCTGTGTGCCGGGTCACCCGGACCCGGCTTGACCCTGGCGCGACGGGCCACGTAGTGTTCTGGATGTCGGCCCGACAGGGAGGAACAGACACCGCCTCGAACGATCGAGGGTGGCTGGTCCCGGGGTCGAAACCCTTCCACTGCATGGCGTAGGATGTTCTCCTGCCCGCCACGAGGAAGACCACGGTGACTGGATCACGGCGAACAGCCGGGGTTGAGGAGCCGAGGGAGACCTGGTAAGGTTGAAGGGTTGCCCCAAGTGAGGTTCTGCCCGGTCGGGTGGTGCTGAGTTGGTGTGTGTCGG
>CAZFUQ010000184.1:0-8202 GCA_964521905.1 uncultured Cellulosimicrobium sp. | reverse complement strand
CCCCCGAGTTCTACGCGCTGCGCGAGAAGGCGGCGTCGCACCCGATCGAGACGGTCGGCAAGGAGCTGCGCGCTCTCTTCGCATGGAAGCAGCAGGACGCCGACTACACCGAGGGCTCTGCCGCTCGCTGACCCAGACGGTCGTCGCTCACCTCGAGGAGGGCGCGGCGTCGTGCGCGATCTACCATCCGGCCTCGTTCCTCGGCCTCCCACCGGGCCCGCCACGATCGCGCACGACGCCGCCCCCTCCTCGTGCTGTCGGGTCGCCTCGGACCGGGGTCGGCTCGGCACGAGCCTTGACGGGAGCGCGACGCCGGGGAGAGGGACGGGGCGTCGACCGTTCGCGTCGGGGGGCGACACGAGCGGGACGAATGGCGAGAGACCGGGCAGATCGCCCTGTGGTGCGTCACGATAGGGGCATGACCCGACAGGCGGACGAGGGGGACCCGGTGACCGAGGACGTGACGGCTGTGGACGAGCGTGCGGCGGAGATCCTCGAGTTCTGGGAGGTGGCCCGGCCCAGCGCCGGGATGGCGCGGCTCGGTGTGGTCACGGGCGCGACGGTGTCCGAGAGCGTGCCCCCGCCCGCGTGGTCGTTCGGGGACAACCCGGGCCTCGCGGACGAGCTGCTCGCGGCGGTGCTGAGCGGGGAGAAGACGGCGACGTCGTCGGCCCTGTGGGAGTACGAGGGCTCGGGCGAGGTGGTCCCGCAGGTGGGTGAGCTGTCCATCCTGCTCGACGGTGCCGGGCACCCGCGCGCGCTGATCCGTACGACGTCCGTCGAGATCGTGGCGTTCGGCGACGTGGACGCGGAGTTCGCGCGCGCCGAGGGTGAGGACGACCGCTCGCTGGAGTCGTGGCGCGCGGGGCACGAGAAGTACTTCTCGCGGGTGCTGGAGCGGGAGTTCACCCCGGACATGCCGCTGGTCTGCGAGCGCTTCGAGCTGCGCTACCCGCGCTGACACGCGCCCGAGGGTGAGCGGTGGCCGGCCGAGCCACGTCCGGCCGGCCACCGCTCTGCGGGGTAGGTGAAGAGGAGCTACCCCGGGACGTGGGGCGCGACGACCGGAGCGTGGTCCGGCCGTCCCGCCGCGGCGAGCAGGAGGTCGCGCACCTCGCGCGCGACGACGGAGCGGGCCCCGCGCAGCACGGCGAGCTCGGGCACCGCGCTCGCGACGACGGCGCCCGCGGACAGGTCGTCGCCGTCCAGCTCCCGCGCGGTCGCGTCGGCGAGCGCGTCCCCCAGCGCCACGCCGGTCGGGCCGCCGAGCACCATGGCGTCCGGCTCGAGGACGGCGACGACGGGCTGCAGGACGATCGCGACCCGGCGCGCGAGGTCCTCGACGACGACGTCGACGGCCGTGGACCCGCGATGCGCGGCGAGCGCGGCGACGGCGTCCTCGTACGAGGTGCCCGTCTCGACGCCGGGCACGCCGGCGCGCGCGGCGAGCTCCGCCACGCGCAGGCCTCCGACGAGGTCCTGGACGTTCGCCGAGTCGTCGATCTCGGCGGCGGGCACGCGCAGGTAGCCGATCTCGCCGGCCCCGCCGGCGGTGCCGTGGTGGACGTGGCCGTCGAGCCACGAGCCCAGACCGATGCCCTCGCCGAGCCAGAGCAGGGCGAAGCTGTCCTCCCCGCGCCCGGCGTCGCGCTCGGCGATCGCGGCGAGGTTGACGTCGTTGTCGATGCGCACGGTGATGCCGAGCGCGTCCTCCAGGTGTGCGCGCAGCCCACGGCGGGGCCAGCCGGTCAGCTCACCGACGAGGGAGAGGTCGCCGCTGCGGGGCTCGGCCGCGGCCTGCACGCCGACCGCCGCGCAGGCGACCCGCTCCCGCGGGATGCCCGCCGTCTCGCACGTCCGGTCCCACGCGGCGCGCAGGTCGCCGAGGGCCGTCCGGTCCGGTCCCGCCTCGAGCACGCTCTCGCCGAGCGTCCGGCCGAGAGCGTCGACGACGCTCGCGCGCACCCCGGTCGGGACGACGTCCAGAGCGAGGCCCACGAGCACGTCGGTGCGGGCCGCGTACGTCGTGGCCTGCGGGCCGCGCGCGCCCTGGACGGAACCCGTCGGCTCGATGAGGCCGGACTGCTCCAGCCGTGCGACGATCTGGGAGGCCGTCGGCCGGGACACGCCGGTGCGGTCGCCGATCTGCGAGCGTGTCAGGGGGCCGGAGTCGAGCAGCAGCTCGAGCGCCGCGCGGTCGTTGATCGTGCGCAGCAGGCCGGGGGTCCCCGGCAGCCGGGACGTCGTGGGCGCGGTCATCGGGTGGACCCTTCGGCAGGCTTTAAGAAAGTTTCCTAATAGTGCACCGGCGGGGCGGGCGATGCAACTCCGACCGCCGTCCGCGAAGTGAGACCAGGGTCCCGAGGCGTGGCACGCGGCGTAGGCTCGCGGGCATGACGCGCACCATTGATCTGGCAGTCGTCGCCGGCGACGGCATCGGGACCGAGGTCGTCGAGCAGGGCCTCGCCGTGCTCGAGGCGGCCGTGGCAGGCTCGGACGTCAAGGTCTCGACGACGCCGTTCGACCTCGGTGCGCGGCGCTGGCACGCGACGGGGGAGACGCTCACGGACGCGGACCTCGACGCGATCCGCGGGCACGACGCGATCCTCCTCGGTGCGATCGGCGACCCCGGCGTCCCGTCGGGCGTGCTCGAGCGCGGGCTGCTCCTCAAGCTGCGCTTCGCCCTGGACCACTACGTCAACCTGCGCCCGGGCAAGCTCTACCCCGGCGTGACCTCCCCGCTGGCGAACCCGGGCGAGATCGACTTCGTCGTCGTCCGCGAGGGCACGGAGGGCCCGTACGTCGGCAACGGCGGTGCGCTGCGCGTCGGCACGCCGCACGAGATCGCGACCGAGGTGTCGGTGAACACGGCGTTCGGCGTCGAGCGGGTCGTGCGCGACGCCTTCGCCCGCGCGCAGGCCCGTCCGCGCAAGCACCTCACGCTCGTGCACAAGCACAACGTGCTCGTGCACGCCGGGCACCTGTGGCGCCGCACGGTCGAGTCCGTCAACGCCGAGTTCCCGGACGTGACGACGGACTACCTGCACGTCGACGCCGCCACGATCTTCCTCACGACGAAGCCGTCGCGCTTCGACGTGATCGTCACCGACAACCTCTTCGGCGACATCCTCACCGACCAGGCCGCCGCCATCACCGGCGGCATCGGCCTCGCCGCGTCGGCCAACATCAACCCGGACCGCACCGCGCCGTCGATGTTCGAGCCCGTGCACGGCTCCGCCCCGGACATCGCGGGCCAGGGCACGGCGGACCCGACGGCGACCGTGCTCTCGGTCGCGCTGCTCCTGGACCACCTGGGTCTCGCCGACGAGTCGGCGCGCGTCGAGGCGGCCGTCGCGGCCGACCTGGCGGAGCGGGGGAGCCGAGTACGCTCGACGGCCGAGGTGGGCCGCGAGCTCGCCGCTCGCGTCGCCGGCTGATCTGACGCCTCGGGTCTCGTCGACCCCGGCACCGGTCCGTCCGCAGTCCCCGCACCTCGGTCGTCATCACCCCAGGACCGGATTCCCTCCCGTTCCGACCCGGTGACGCCCGCCCCGTCGTCGTGCCCGCCCGCGGTTCTCCGCGCGCGCCGCGCGGTCGTGGAAAACTAGGCGGAGACCACCCGGGTCGCCAGGTGAAAGGCCTCATGATGAGCACCCTCGCAGCGCAGCACCAGCCGTCCTCCTCGGAGGAGGACCTCATCGCCCTGTTCGACGTCCGCCCCACGGACGAGCCGACGCCGCCCGCCGAGCGAGAGGCCGCGATCACGGCCCCGAAGTTCGGCACGGTCTTCACGGACCACATGGCGCGGATCAGCTGGAACTCGACCGACGGGTGGGTCGACCGCCGGATCGAGCAGTACGGCCCGCTCCTCCTGGACCCGGCGACCGCAGTCCTGCACTACGCGCAGGAGATCTTCGAGGGCATGAAGGCCTACCGGCACGCCGACGGGTCCGTGTGGACGTTCCGCCCCGAGGCGAACGCCGCACGGTTCGCCCGCTCCGCGCACCGGCTCGCGCTCCCGGCGCTCTCCGTGGACGACTTCGTCGGCTCGATCACCGCGCTCGTGCGGACGGACGTGGACTGGGTCCCCACCGGCGACGAGGCGAGCCTGTACCTGCGCCCGTTCATGTACGCGTCGGAGGCGTTCCTCGGCGTGCGGCCCTCGCTCGAGGCCGAGTACCTCGTCATCGCGTCCCCGGTCGGTCCGTACTTCTCGGGTGGCGTGAAGCCGGTCTCGATCTGGGTCGACCGCGAGTACAGCCGTGCCGGTGCCGGGGGTACGGGTGACGCGAAGTGCGGTGGCAACTACGCCTCCAGCCTCCTGCCGCAGGTGGTGGCCCAGCAGCACGGCTGCGAGCAGGTGTGCTTCCTCGACTCCGGCACCCGGACGTTCCTCGAGGAGCTCGGCGGCATGAACGTGTTCGTCGTCAAGGCGGACGGCACGGTCGAGACCCCGGAGCTCAGCGGCTCGATCCTCGAGGGCGTGACGCGCTCGTCGATCATCCGGCTCCTCACGGACCGCGGGCACGACGTGGTCGAGCGTCGCATCCCGCTCACCGACGTGCTGGCCGGGATCCAGGACGGTTCCGTCACCGAGGTGTTCGCGTGCGGGACCGCCGCGGTGATCACCCCCATCGGCCGCCTCGCGGGCTCCGACTTCGACCACACCATCGCCGGCGGCGAGGCCGGGCAGCTGACGATGGCGATCCGTGCCGAGCTCACCGACATCCAGACGGGCCGCGCGGCCGACCGCCACGGCTGGCTGCGGCGTCTGGCCTGACCGTTCCCGGACGGATCGCGGGCGCGCACCCTCGCGGGTGCGCGCCCGCCGCCGTCTCAGACCACGGCGGGACGGCGGACGATCGTGCGTCCGGCGACGCCGGCCAGCAGGGACCACACCGCGACGCCGATGAGCAGGTTGACGAGGCCGGACAGCGCCGCGGCCGGGAGGTCGCGCGACCACGCGAACGGCAGGACGGCGATCACGACGATGACCAGCGCCATGATCCAGCCGAAGAACGCGCGCGGGCGGGGCGTGCTGAGGATGAGCACGTGCAGCAGCCCCGCGGCGAGCACGGCGAGGATCGCGCCGTCGACGGCCCATGCGGCCTGCTGTGACCCCGTGCCGAAGAGGTCCGGCGGCGGGACGAGGGTGATCTCGAAGATGCGCTCGAAGACGAGGACCCCGATGAAGCCGATGAGGGCCGCGACCAGGGCGGTCGCGGCAGCGCCCGCCCAGAACCGGCCGGCCTCGACGGTCAGCCGCGGGTCCGCCGGGCTCACCGGGGGCCGGGCCGCCGGGAACTCACCACGCGGGTCGGCGGGTGGCGGGACGGCCGGGGGCTGGGCGGGCGGCTGCCCGGGGGCCTGGCCGTACCGGCGAGGGTCGTAGCCGGGAGAGTTCGGGTCGCTCATCGTCGCTCCTCAGGTCGGTGCGCTGCGCTGCCGTTCTCGTGCGAGGTCGTGCGTCGTCGTGCCCACTGGATGGACGTCCTGGCCCATCGTCGCCGACGGTGTGGCACCATGTGCTCTGTGACACACCTCGTCTCTCACCTCATTATCGAGTAGCGCGCCCGGTAGTACTCACCGGACGCGCACACCTCCCGCACCCTCGGGGGGTTTTTTTGTTGCTGGGCACCACCCCCGCCCGGCGGCACGGACGCCGGGCCCTCCGCCTCACGAGGGCACGACCCGGCACCTGAGGGACACCGGTCACGCACGACATCGACACCGGCAGGAAGAGGCACCATGACCTCGGCGACGACCCCCGCGACGAGCCCCCGGCGCGCGCGGGTCTTCCACGTCTACGACACCACCCTGCGCGACGGCGCGCAGCAGGAGGGCATCAACCTCTCCGTCGCCGACAAGCTGGCCATCGCGCCGCTGCTCGACGAGCTCGGGGTCGGTTTCATCGAGGGCGGCTGGCCCGGCGCGGTCCCGAAGGACACCGAGTTCTTCCGGCGGGCCGCCAAGGAGCTCGACCTGCGCAGCGCCGTGCTCGCGGCGTTCGGTGCGACGCGCAAGGCCGGGCTGCGGGCGTGGGACGACCCCCAGGTGCGCGCGCTCGTCGACTCCGAGGCACCGGTCGTGACGCTCGTCGCCAAGTCCGACGTGCGCCACGTCGAGCGCGCGCTGCGCACGACGCCGGAGGAGGGCCTCGCGATGATCGCCGACACGGTCTCGTTCCTCGTCGGCGAGGGGCGGCGCGTCGTGGTCGACGCCGAGCACTTCTTCGACGGCTACCGGTTCGACCCGGCCTTCACACGGTCCGCCGTGCAGGCGGCCTTCGAGGCAGGGGCGGAGGTGGTCGCCCTGTGCGACACCAACGGCGGCATGCTGCCCTCCGGGGTGGGCGAGATCGTCGCGGAGCTGCGCGACGCCGTCGGGCTGGCCCACGGGCGCGACGCGCTGCCGGGAGACGCGCTGCTCGGGATGCACGCGCACAACGACTCGGGCTGCGCCGTCGCGAACACGCTCGCGGCCGTCGAGGCGGGCGCGGCGCACGTGCAGGGGACGATCAACGGCTACGGCGAGCGGACGGGCAACGTCGACCTGCTCACCGTCGTCGCGAACCTCGAGCTCAAGCACGGCCTGCGGACCCTCTCCGGCGAGGGCCTGGACGAGGCGACGCGCATCTCGCACGCGGTCAGCGAGATCACCAACATCTCGCCGTACGCGCGCCAGCCGTACGTCGGCGCCAGCGCCTTCGCCCACAAGGCGGGCCTGCACGCGAGCGCCATCAAGGTGGACCCGGACCTGTACCAGCACATCGACCCGACGGCGGTCGGCAACGACATCCGCATGCTCGTCTCGGACATGGCCGGTCGCGCGTCCATCGAGCTCAAGGGGCGCGAGCTCGGCTTCGACCTGTCGGGCCAGGGCGAGCTCCTCACGCGCGTGACGAACCGCGTCAAGGAGGACGAGGCGAACGGCTACACGTACGAGGCCGCGGACGCGTCGTTCGAGCTGCTGCTGCGCGAGGAGATCACCGGCGAGCGACCGCCGTACTTCCGTGTCGAGAGCTGGCGCACGATCATCGAGCGTGCCGGGTCGCGAGGGACGGAGGCCACCGCCGAGGCGACCGTGAAGCTCCACGCCGGCGGTGAGCGCATCGTCACGACGGGGGAGGGGAACGGCCCGGTCAACGCTCTCGACCACGCGCTGCGCCTCGCGCTCACGCGCGTGTACCCCGAGATCGAGGCGTTCGAGCTGATCGACTTCAAGGTCCGCATCCTCGACACCGAGCAGGGCACCGACGCGATCACGCGCGTCCTCATCGAGACGACCGACGGCTCGTCGTCGTGGTCGACCGTCGGGGTCGGCCCGAACGTCATCGAGGCGGCCTGGGAGGCGCTCACCGACTCCGCGATCTACGGCCTCGTCCACGCGGGCGTCGACCCGCGCTGACCCGGGTCACCCGCGCACGCCGGACGCCGTCTCCGCGATCGGTGTGATCCAGCCGGTCCGGTGGAACCAGTCGACGTACGCGTCGAGCATGTCCGCGTCCACCGGCGGGCAGGCGATGTCGGTCCCGGCGAGCCCGGCCTCGACGTTCTCCCGGCCGAACCGCGGGAACATCTCCTCGAAGTAGAGCTCCTTGACCGTCACGTCCTGCTCGGCCGCCGTGGTCGTGAAGATCGGCAGGAACGGCACGACGGGGTGGGTCGGTCGGGCGGCGCAGAAGGTGCGCAGACGGCGGACCCAGGCGTCGTAGTCGAGGGCCGCGACGTCGTGGCCCGCCGCCCGGAGCCTGTCCACCATGTCCGCGAGCAGCCCGTGCCGGGGATTGGTGAGGTGGTACGTCCTCCCCGCCGCAGGGTCCGACCCCTCGGCGAGGTGGACGAGAGCGCGCGCCAGGTGGTCCGCGGGGACGAAGTCGAGGGGGAGCAGCACGTCGGGCGCCGACCCCATCTCGACCATCGCCTTGAACAGCGCGACGATCGCGGCCTCGGTGTTCCACGCGCCGTCGGTCGTACGCCCGGTGATCTCGTACGGTCCGTCGGGCGAGGCCGTCGAGCTCGTCGGCCGACAGGCCGAGCCGCGGGGCCGAGAGGTCCGCGGGCAGCGGGACGACACGCTCCGGCGCGGCGAGCCCGGGATGGCCGTACCTTCTCTGAGCCTCGTCGAGGCGACGCCGCGCGGTCGCCGCGTCGGGGGCGCGCACCAGGCACTCGACCTCGGCGTCCGTGCGGTCGAGGAGCT
>CAZFUQ010000183.1:6217-8209 GCA_964521905.1 uncultured Cellulosimicrobium sp. | reverse complement strand
GGTGCGGTGCGGGTGCGGTGCGGGTCTCAGCCGACGAGCTCGGCCGCGGGTTCCTCGGTCCCGCTGCGGGTTCCGGCGGGGCGGGCCAGACCGAGGTGGTCGCGCAGGGTCGTGCCCTCGTACTCGGTGCGGAACGAGCCCCGCTCCTGCAGGAGCGGGACGACGCGGTCGAAGACGTCGTCGAGGCCGCCCGGCGTGAGGTGCGGGACGAGGATGAAACCGTCCGAGGCGTCCTCCTGGACGTGGCGGTCGATGTCGTCCGCGACCTGCTGCGGCGTGCCGACGAACCCGCCGCGCGACGTCACCTGGATGACGAGCTCGCGGATCGACCAGCCGTTCGCCTCGGCCTGCTCGCGCCACGCCGCGGCGACCGCCGCCGGGTCCTTCGCGTGCCGCACGCGGCCCCGCGTGATCGACAGGTTCTCGGTGTCGGGGTCGACGTCGGGCAGCGGACCCTCGGGGTCGTACGCCTCGAGGTCGCGGCCCCAGACCTGCTCGAGGAACGCGATCGCCGTCGGGCCCGAGACCTGCTGGAGCCGGATCTCCCGCGCGTGCTCCTCCGCCTCGGCGGGCGTGTCGCCCAGCACGACGACGGTCGCCGGAAGGATCTTCAGGGAGTCGCGGTCGCGCCCGTGGGCAGCGAGGCGACCCTTGACGTCCTCGTAGAACGCGCGCCCGGCGTCGAACGTGGAGTGCGCGGAGAACACGACGTCGGCGGTCCGGGCGGCGAAGTCGCGGCCGTCCGCGGAGTCGCCCGCCTGGAACAGGACGGGGTGGCCCTGCGGGCCGCGCGGCGTCTCGAACAGCCCGACGACGTCCGCGTACGTGCCGTGGTGCGCGACCGGCCGCACCGCGCCGGGTCGCAGGAACTCGCCCGCGATCCGGTCGGCCAGGACCGCGTCGTCGTCCCACGAGTCCCACAGGGCCCGTGCGGCCTCGACGACCTCGGCCGCCCGGGCGTAGCGCTCCGGGTACGGGAGGTAGCCGCCGCGGCGGAAGTTGGCGCCCGTGAAGGCGTCGGGGCTCGTCACGAGGTTCCACGCGGCACGGCCCTCGGAGAGCAGGTCGAGCGTCGCGAACTGCTTCGCGAGCTCCCACGGCTCGTTGAACGTCGTGTTGATCGTGCCCGCGAGGCCGAGGCGGTCCGTGACGGCCGCGAGCGCGGCGAGCACGGGCAGCGTGTCGGGGCGTCCCACGACGTCGAGGTCGTGGATACGGCCCTTGTGCTCGCGCAGGCGCAGGCCCTCGGCGAGGAAGAAGAAGTCGAGCTTCGCCTCCTCGGCACGTCGCGCGAGGTGCTCGAACGAGGAGAAGTCGATCTGGCTGCGCGAGCGGGGGTCGCTCCAGACGGTGGTGTTGTTGACGCCCGGGAAGTGGGCGCCGAGGTGGATCTGCTTGCGGGGGCGCGTGCTCATGTCGTCGGTCCGTCCGGGTTCAGGCGATCGCCGCGTAGCGGTTCACGGGGAGCGGCAGACCGAGGGTGTCGCGCAGCGTCGTGCCCGGGTACTCCGTGCGGAACAGGCCGGCGCCCTGGAGGACCGGCACGACGCCGTCGACGATCGCGTCGAGGTCGGTGCTCAGCGAGGACGGGCGCAGGAGGAAGCCGTCGGCCGCACCCGCGTGCGCCCACTCCTCGACGGTGACCGCGAGGTCGCGCGCGGTGCCGACGTGCGTGAGCGAGTCGGTGTCCCACGTGACGCCCTCGAGGTCCTCGAGCAGGTCGAGGCGGGCCTGCGCGCTGGCGCGCGTGTCGCCGATGACGACGTAGGCGTCCACGAGGACCCGCAGTGCGTCGGGGTCGCGCCCGGCGTCCGCGGCGGCGTCGCGCACGCGCTCCCGGAGCGCCACGGCCTCGTCGCGCGTCGCGGCGCGGACCCGCACGACGTCGGCCCGGCGGGCGGCGAGGTCGAGCGCCGCAGGGCCAGCCGCCCGTCGTCGTGCGGGCCGGCACGCCCGCGTCGCTCGACCTCGCCGCCCGCCGGGCCGACGTCG
>CAZFUQ010000183.1:5719-6207 GCA_964521905.1 uncultured Cellulosimicrobium sp. | reverse complement strand
GCCCTTGACCGCGAAGCGGATGCCCTCGTGGTCGACGTAGTGAAGCTTCTCGCGGTCCACGAACCGACCCGTCGCGACGTCGCGGATCTCCGCGTCGTCCTCCCACGAGTCCCACAGCCGGGTGACGACCTCGACCGCCTCGTCGGCCTCCGCGACCGCGTCGGGCTCGTCCTGCGCCCCCTTGCGGCCGAACGCCGCGGCCTCGGCGGGCGTCGTGGACCAGCCGACCTGCCACCCGGCACGACCGGTGCTCACGTGGTCGATCGTCGCGATCGCCTTGGAGACGTGGAACGGCTCGGTGTGGGTCGTCGTGACGGTCGGGATGAGGCCGATCCGCGACGTCAGCGGCGCGACGCGCGACGCGATCAGCAGGGCATCCAATCGCCCGCGCACCTCGTCGGTGCGCTCGTCGGGGGCGAACGGGTCGGAGGACTGCAGCGCGAGCGAGTCTTCGATCGTGACGAAGTCGAGCAGGCCCGCCTCGGCGG
>CAZFUQ010000183.1:4092-5709 GCA_964521905.1 uncultured Cellulosimicrobium sp. | reverse complement strand
GGTCGGGACGAGCCCGATGCCGGCGCTGCGCGGGGCGAGGCGGGACGCGACGAGCGCGGCGTCGAGCCGGCCCCGGACGGACCCGTCGCGGCTGGGCTGGAGCGTGAACGCGTCGTCGAGCGTGACGAGGTCGAGGAGGCCGCGCTGGGCGGTGGCCACGAGCTCCACGAGGCGCTTGGCGTCGAAGAGCCGCTGGGCCTGGGAGCCCACGGTGCGCCAGGCGGCGGGGTGCGCTCCGGCGTCGGTGAGGTCGACGCCGAGGTGGACGGTACGGGTGGGGCGGGGGTCGGACATCGCGAGGATCCGTTCTCAGGTGATCGCCGACAGCGCGCCGGTGGGCGCGGCGGGGTGCCGGAGGGTGGGCAGGGGCGTCCCGCCGCACGGCGGCAGGACGGGACCGAGAAGGTCGGGGAGGGCTCCCGGCTCGGGGGCGCGCGCAGGTCGCGCGGCGTCAGGACCGGGCGGGCGCGATCAACAACAGGTGACGCGCACGGGACCGGTGGTCCCGAGGGTGCGGGCGACGGGAGCGCCCACGGGCGGACAGGGGCACGTCGACGCGTGCGGGTTGCTCACCGCGCTGCTCGACTCTCGCCGGTCCATCGTCCGTCTCCTTCGTGCCCGTCGCCGGGCTCCGCGTCGTTGCCCCGCACCGCGCGTGGGGTACGCGCAGCACGGGACCTGGTCCTCACCCGGGGCACCCCACCGCGCGGGAGGGTTGCCGTCCGACGAGCCGGGGCTTGGCGTCGGAGCTCATGACCATGTCGTGTCACCGAGGTCGAGAACCTCGGTGCGCGGGAACTTACGAGCGTGCGCCGAGGGGTGTCAACGTCGCGACCACACCTTCCCACATACTGGACTTATTTAGTCAACTTTGAGCGGGAAGGAGCCGAGTTTGCACTCAGTGCATCGATGCACCTAGTGTCACGAGGTGCCTCCCCCGACCCCTGCGCCCGAGCGCACGGCCGACCCCGCGACCGATCGTCGCGCCGCGCTCCGCGCGCGCCACCGGCGCGCCATCGTCGACGCAGCCACCGCGCTCATGGAGGAGAAGGGGGGCGACCGCTTCACGGTCGACGAGCTCGCGGCCCGCGCCGACGTCGCGCGCCGCACGATCTTCAACCACTTCGGGTCCCTCGACGACGTCGTGGTGGAGGTCTGCGAGGACGTGCTGAGCGCCGTCGTGGACAGCCTCGGCGCGAACGCCGGGGCCCTCGACGACGGGACGGCGCCCGCCTCCCGCACGCCCCTGGACGACCTCACCGCGGCTCTCCAGGGCACCGAGCTCGTCGGCCCGATGGCCTACCTGACGCGCGCCCTCGGCGGCACCGCGACCGAGCCGACGCCCCGCGTGACGACGATGGTCGTGCGCGCGTTCACGCACCTCGCCACGCGCCTGGTCGCGGAGACCGTCCGCCGCCACCCCGACGTCGACCCGCTCGAGATCGAGATGCTCGTCGGCGCGCTCATGGCCGGCGTCCTGGTGATCCAGCGGCGGTGGTGGGCCGTGACCGGCGCCGTCGACGACGAGGCGTCCCGCCGCGTGTGGGACGAGCTCCTCGACCGTCTCGTCGAGCGCACGCGCGTCGGCTACGCCGCCACCTCCTGATCTCCGTACCC
>CAZFUQ010000183.1:0-3992 GCA_964521905.1 uncultured Cellulosimicrobium sp. | reverse complement strand
TCTCCGTACCCGCCCGCCTCGACCGCCCCCGGACCTCCCCACCGAAGGACTCTCATGGCTGAACTCCTCTACCGGCTCGGCCGCGCGTGCGCGCGCCGGGCGCGGACCGTCCTCGCCGCCTGGCTGGCGGTGCTCGTGCTGGCCGGGGCGGCGTTCGCCGCGTTCGGCGGCACGCTCGCGACCAGCTTCTCGATCCCCGGCACGCCCACCGCGGAGGTGACCGAGCAGCTGCAGGACGCCTTGCCCGAGGCGTCGGGCGGCAGCGGGACGATCGTCTTCACGACCGAGGACGGCTCCGCCCTCACCGCGGACCAGCAGGCGGAGATCGCCGACCGGGTCGCCGCCGCGGGAGAGGTCGACGGCGTCGAGACCGTGATCGACCCGTTCGCCACCCAGGCCGAGCTCGCGTCGCAGGCCACCCAGATCGAGGACGGCCGGACGCAGATCGCCGACGGCCGGACCCAGATCGAGGACGGTCGCGCGCAGCTGGCCGCCGGCCAGGAGCAGATCGACACCGCGCGGGCGCAGCTCGACGCGGGCCGGACGGAGCTCGACGGGGCCCGCGCGCAGGCGGAGGCCGCGGGCGTGCTCGCGCAGGCCGCGCCGCAGCTCGACGCCCAGCAGGCGCAGCTCGACGCGGGCCGCGCGGAGCTCGACGCCCAGGCCGCGACGCTCGCGGAGCAGCTCACCGCGCTCGAGGAGCAGAGCGCGACGCTCGAGGAGCAGTCCGCGCAGCTCGAGCAGGCGGCGCCGCTGCTGCAGATGGCGTCCGAGATCCGGATGGTCTCCGCGGACGGCAGCGCCGCGGTCGCGAGCGTCGCGTTCACCGAGCCGAACATGAGCATCGACCCGCAGACGCAGGACGACCTCGTCGCCGTCTTCGCCGACGCGCCGGTCGACGGCGTGCAGACCGACTTCTCGTCCGACATCACCCAGGGCGTCCCCCAGGTGTTCGGCGTCGGCGAGGCGATCGGCCTGGTCGTCGCGGCGATCGTGCTCGTCGTCATGCTCGGCACCCTCGTCGGTGCGGGGCTGCCCATCCTCACCGCGCTCATCGGCGTCGGGATCGGCGCCCTCACGGCGATGTCGCTGTCCGGTGTGCTCGAGATGTCGTCGGTGACGCCCGTCCTCGGCCTCATGCTCGGGCTCGCCGTGGGGATCGACTACTCGCTGTTCATCGTCAACCGGCACCGCCGCCAGCTCAAGCAGGGCGACGACGTGCACGAGTCGATCGGGCTCGCGAACGGCACCTCGGGCAACGCCGTGGTGTTCGCCGGAGCGACGGTGCTCGTCGCGCTGCTCGCGCTCAACGTCACCGGCATCCCGTTCCTCGGCCTCATGGGGACCGTGGGCGCGCTCTGCGTCGCGATCGCCGTGCTCATCGCCGTCACCCTCACGCCGGCGCTGCTGGGCATGATCGGGACGCGCATCCTCAGCAAGCGCGAGCGCGCGGCCCTCGCCGCGGCGACCGGCGCCGGTGCGTCGGGCACGGAGGGCGCCGCCGCGCCGTCGGGCACGACGGCCCCCGCACCCGTCCGCCCCATGACGACCCTGCGGGCCGTGGGTACGGCGCTGCTGAGCGTCGCCGCCCTCGCCGTGATCGCGGTCCCGGCGCTCGACCTGCGCACCAACCTCCCCGACGGGTCGTCCGAGGCGCACGACTCCACGCAGTACCGCGCCTACTCGACGATCGCCGAGAAGTTCGGCGAGGGCACCAACGGCCCGCTGCTCGTCGTCGCCGACCTGCCCGGCTCGCCCACCGAGGACGAGCTGACGTCGTACCAGGTGCAGGTCGCCGAGGAGCTCTTCGCGCTGGACGACGTGGTCGCCGTCGCGCCCGTCGGCGCCTCGGAGGACCGCGCGGTCACCGCGTTCCAGGTGATCCCCGCCGAGGGGCCCACGAGCGAGACGACCGCGCAGCTCGTCCACGACCTGCGCGCACTGGAACCGCTCGACGGCGAGGTGACGATCGGCGTCGCGGGCTCCGCGAGCGGCAACATCGACATCTCCGACAAGCTCGCGCAGGCGCTGCCGATCTACCTCGCGGTCGTCGTCGGGCTCTCGCTGATCATCCTGGTGCTGGTGTTCCGGTCGATCTTCGTGCCGGTCGTCGCGACGCTCGGGTTCATCCTGTCGTACTTCGCCGCGCTCGGCGGGGTCGTCGCGATCTACCAGTGGGGCTGGCTCGCGGGCGTGTTCGGCGTCGAGACGCCGGGACCGATCCTCAACTTCCTGCCCACGATCCTCGTCGGCATCCTGTTCGGCCTCGCGATGGACTACCAGCTGTTCCTCGGGTCGGGGATGCGCGAGGCCTACGCCCACGGAGCCCCGGCGCGCGTCGCGATCGCCCAGGGCCTGCGGGCCGGGCGGTCCGTCGTGACCGCCGCCGCGTTCATCATGATCTCGGTGTTCGGCGGGTTCGTCTTCTCGCACAGCGCGATGATCCGACCCATCGGGTTCGCGCTCGCGTTCGGCGTGCTCGTCGACGCGTTCGTCGTGCGCATGCTGCTCGTCCCGGCGCTCATGCACCTCGTGGGCGACAAGGCCTGGTGGCTGCCGCGCTGGCTCGACCGGATCCTGCCCGACGTCGACGTCGAGGGCGCCGCCCTCGAGCGCCGGCACCCGCACGAGCATGCCGCCCCGGCCACCGACCCGGAACCCGCGCGCGGCTGACCCGACCCGCCGAACCCCGGATCGTTCCCCACGCCGCACGCCGGACGGGGAGCGATCCGGGGTTCGGCGTCAGCGGCGGGGGACGTGGACCGTCGCGACGATCGCGCGGTGGTCGCTGCCCGGCAGTAGCAGGGAGTCGACGTCGGTCACGACGTTCTCGCGGTCCGTCACCACGTGGTCGAGGTTCAGCACCGGCGGCACCGTGCGCGGCTTCGGCGACCACGACAGGTCGAGCCCGCTGCCCGAGGCGCGCGTCGCGTCGTGGAAGCGGTCGCCGAGGAGCCGGCGGAACGTCGCGTGGTCGTACGTCGCGTTGAAGTCGCCGACGAGGACCTGCGGCAGCGGGTCCTCGTCGGCCCGCTCGGCGAGCGCCGTCGTCTCCTCGTGCCAGATCTCGACGTACTCCGGGACGGGCGGGATCGGGTGCACGGCGGTGACCCGCACCGGCACGCCGTCGACCTCAACCGTCGCGGAGGGCATCGCGTCGTTGGAGAACGGCTCGACGTCGACGTCGTCCAGCGGCAGCGCGCTCCACAGCCCGCTGCCCAGGGCCCCGTTGCCGACCTTCGCGTCGACGGCGTACGGCAGCACGTCCTCGATGCCCGCCGCGACGAGCCGCTCGCGCAGGTCGGTCGTCAGCTCGAGGACGGCGAGCACCTGCACGTCCTGCGCGCGCACGAGGTCGACGAGCTCCTGCGCGTCCGCGGACCCGAGCCACGCGTTGGCGCCGAGCACGCGCAGGGACGCCGCGTCGTCGGGCGCCGCCGGGCCGGGCACGAACGCCGGCACGAGCCACACCGCCTGCGCGACGACGCACACCGCGAGCAGCGCCGAGAGGATCCACCGCCGCACGAGGAGCGTGAGCACGAGCCCGACGACCGCCGCGACCGCGACGAACGGCGTGAACCCGACGACCTGCGCGACGGGCGTGACGGCGTCGTACGGGACGGCGCGCACGAGCGTCATGAGGACGACGCCCACCGTCCCGATCGCGAGCAGCACCGTGAGGACGCGCCCGCCCGGGCGCCGGGTCGTCGTGACGCGCGCGGACGGGAGGGCCGTGGTCGCCGAGGTCATGCCGGGACTCTCGCAGCGTCGGACCCCCACCGCGCCCCACCGCACCACCTCACCCGCCGACCTCCACGAAACCCGCCCAGCGAGCGCGCGGCACGACCCCGGTCCGCCGAACACGACATGGGGGTCGTTCTCAGCCCGATGACGGCGCCCATGTCGTTCTCGACGGCGGGCAGTGTCGTGGTCGGCAGGGTCCACGGACGACGACGCCCCGGCCACCTGAGCGGTGACCGGGGCGTCGGTGG
>CAZFUQ010000182.1:0-8218 GCA_964521905.1 uncultured Cellulosimicrobium sp. | reverse complement strand
ACGCGGACGAGCGCTGCACGCACCACCGGCCGATCGTCGCGGGCGACGAGCTCGTGACGGTGCTGCACGTGGACTCGATCGTGGAGCGAGCCGGCCTCGCCATGGTCACCACGCGCTGCGAGATCGCCGGGGTCCTGCCCGACGGCGGCAGCGAGCCGGTCGCGACCGTCCGGTCGACCCTCGCCGTCCGCGGGGAGGGCGCATGAGCACCGACGCCACCGCACGCCCCGTCCTCGCCGACCTGAGCGTGGGCGACGTGATCGGCACGTGCACCGTCGAGGTCGACCGCGCACGCCTCGTCCGCTACGCAGGCGCGAGCGGCGACTTCAACCCGATCCACTGGAACGACGCCTTCGCGGCCGAGGTCGGCCTGCCCGGCGTCATCGCCCACGGCATGTTCACGATGGGCGCGGCCGTCGCGCTCGTCGAGGACTGGGCCGGAGGCCCGGACGCGGTCGTGGACTACCAGACGCGCTTCACGCGCCCCGTGGCCGTGCCGAACCCGGGCGTCGCGACGCTCGAGGTCACCGGGACCGTCGGCGCGATCGACGCCGACGCCGGCACGGCCCGCGTCGACCTCACCGTGACCTTCGAGGGTGCGCGCGTCCTCGGCAAGACGCAGGCGGTCGTCCGCCTCTGACCCCGCGGTCGTCGTGGGACGACCCGCTCCCGGAGGCCGTGATCCTGCGCCCCGACGAGCGACGGCAGGGCTCCCCGCCGTCACGCAGGGCCGGTCGGAAGGGTCGCGCCGCACGCCGGGCGTGGCGACGCGGATCCGACGTCGATTGCTGCGGCGCGGGCCCTTCCGTCGTGGGAACGCTCCCACTAGCGTGGTCAGCGCCATCACGACGTCGAAGGAGACGCTCATGACCCTGCACGGTGACCGATCCGCACCCCGCGAGGCCGCCCCCGGCGAGCGCCGCGCCTGGTCCCCGCCCCCGCGCGCGGTGCACCGGCGCACGGTGCTCGCGCTCGGCGGCGCGCTCGCGCTCGCCGGGCTCGCCGCCGCTCCGGCCACGGCCGGACCGGGGGGTGCCGCCACGGCGGTGCCGGGCGCCGTCGAGCCGGCTCGCGGGGGAGGTGGCACCGGCCGTGGCCGCGCCGCCTCCGTGCGGCGCGCTCACGGCTTCCTCGCCGCAGCCACCGACGCCTACCCCGACGTCAACCCCGGTCCCCGACTCGCGCAGTCCTACGCGGACCAGCTCGGCTTGTTCTCCACCGCGTTCGTCTACGACAACGCGCTCGCGGTCCTCGCGTCCCTCACCGCCGGTCGCGGCGGTCTCGACCGCGCGCGGGCGCTCGGCGACGGCCTCGTCCACGCGCAGGAGCACGATCCCGACCACGACGACGGCCGTCTGCGCCAGGCGTACAACGTCGGGCCGTACGTCTTCTACGACGGCACCCCGCAGGAGCACGGTCTGGTCCTGCCGGACGGCACGGCCAACGTCGGACGGCAGTTCGGGTTCCTCGGCACCGCCGTGGGGGACATGGCCTGGTCGGGCATCGCGCTGCTCCACCTGCACACGGTGACGCGCGACGAGCGCTACCTGCGGGCCGCGCGCCGGATCGGCGACTGGATCGTCGCGAACGCGTGGTCGCAGGCGCCTCTGGGCGGGTTCTCGTTCGGCGTCGACGGTGCGAACGTCCCGATCCCCAACGGGTCGACCGAGCACAACGTCGACTGCGTCGCGTTCTTCCGCCAGCTCGCGTCCACGACCCGGGAGCGGCGCTGGGAACGCGCGCGCGAGCACGCGCGCGCGTTCGTCGACCGGATGTGGGAGCCGGACGGCGGCTACCTCTACACCGGGACGAACGACGGCACGGAGATCAACCGCGACCCGCTGCCGCTCGACCCGCAGACGTGGGGCTGGCTCGCGCTGCGCGAGCGTCGCCACGCCCGCGCGCTCGACTGGGCGGACGACGCGCTCGCGACGCGCGACGTCGCGGGCGAGGGGCTCTCCCAGCTCCCGGCGGGCACCGTCGTGGAGGGCGTGACCTTCTCGAGTGCGAGCCTCACGTCGACGGCGACGTACGAAGGCCTGCCCGTCCACCCGCAGGGCGTCTGGCTCGAGGGCACGGCGCAGCTCGCAGCGGCGCTCGCCGACCGCGGGGGGCGTGGGCACGGCGCCCGGCGGGACGCGCGACGCGGGCGGCGCGGGTGCGAGCGGGACGACGACCGCGAGCGCGCGGACGGCCTGCTGCGCGAGGTCCAGGTGGCGCAGGAGGGGGTCGGCTCCGGGCAGACGATCGGCGGGGCCTCGCTCCCGGACCGCGGGGGTGTGGTCGCGGCGTCGAGCCTGATCGACTCCGGCTTCGGGTTCGGCTACTTCCAGGTCCAGCACGTCGGAGCGACGTCCTGGTACCTCCTGGCCGCGGCGGGCGCGAACCCGCTCCAGCCGGGCCGCCTCGGCTGAGCGGGCCCCCGGCCGCCGTGGCCGGGCGCCTCGGGTGTCAGCGGGCGGGAGCCGGGCCCGTCGTCGTGCCGACCACGAGCTCGACGTCGAGCTCGACGGTCGTCGGCTCCTCGCCCGCGAGCTGGCGGATGACGGCGCGGCCGAGCTCGGCGCCCTTGCGCGCGAGCGGCTGGTGCACGGTCGTCAGGACGTCCGGGGCGAGCCAGGGCAGGTCGAGGCCGTCGAACCCGGCGACCGAGACGTCGTCGGGCACGCGCAGCCCGAGCTCGCGCACGGCGAGCAGGGCGCCCGCGGCGAGCAGGTCGGAGTGGGCGATGACGGCGGTGGGGCGCGTCGCGGGGTCGGCGGGAGCGGTCGTCCCGTCGGCCGCGGGCACGCCGAGCAGGGCGAGCGTCGCGGAGCGCCCGTGCTCGACGAGCGACGCCTCGGTCTCCCAGCTCGCGACCGGCTCGACGACGTCGCGCACGCCGGCGAGCCGGTTCGCGGTCGGCGTGCGGTCGACGTGCGTGAGGCGCTCCGCGTCGATCGGCCCGCTGCGGTCGGAGTTGTCGAGGGGGAGCGAGACCTCGGCGACGCGCGTGTGCCCGAGGTCGACGAGGTGCCGCACGACGTCGGCCGTGCCGGCCCGGTCGCGGATCCCGACCAGGGGGGTGCCCTCGACCGCGCGACCCTCGCCGATCACGACGGGCACGCCGCGGCGCTGCAGCGCGGCGAGCGTCGCGTCGTCGGTGCCGACCCCCCACACGAGGACCGCGACGTCCATCGCCGCGCTCTCGACGAGCGGGTCGACGGCGCGCGCGGGGTCGTCGGACGGGATGCCGGGGATGAGGAGGACGCCCAGCCCGTTCTCGCCGAGCGTGGAGACGAGGCCGTCGAGCACCTGCACGGCGACCGGGTCGCGGAACGCGCGTCGCAGCTGGTCGCCGACGACGACCCCGACGACGCCGGACCGGCCGGACCGGAGCTGGCGACCGAGCGGGTTGGGTCCCGTGTACCCGAGCTGCTCCGCGGCGTCGAGCACGCGCGCGCGGGTCTCGGGCGTGATCGGGCCGGCTCCGGAGAACGCGAGGGAGGCCGTCGAGACGGACACGCCGGCGAGCTCGGCGACCTTGGCGAGCGTCGGACGGTGCACCGGCGGACCTGCCGGTGTGTCCCGGTTCCCGGGGGTGTCGCTCATCACGCTCCCTGCCTCCCGCGCGGGCGGGATTCTCGATTGACGCGCGGCCAGCGTACCCGCACACTGGTGACCATGCCTCGAATCGATTCGAAGCGCACTCTCGTCCGTCGGATCGAATCGATTCGAGGAGGTGCTGCGCCGTCCCGCCCGCCCCACGTCTCCCTGTCCCGCGCCCGGTGGGCGCTCCTGGGCATCTTCGCGCTCAACGGCGTCATGATGTCCAGCTGGCTCGCCCGCATCCCCTCGGTGCGCGACGCGCTCGACCTCACGCCCGCCGACCTGGGCGTGGTGCTCCTCGCCGGTGCCGTCGGCGCGCTCCTCACCGTCACCGCGGCGGGACCGTTCGTCACGCGCTTCGGCGGGCGGGTCGCGTTCGCCGTCGCCGCGCTCCTGTTCGGCGTCGCGTTCCTGCTCCTCGGCCTCGGCCCCGCCACGGGGTCGGTCGGGCTGCTCGCCGCCGGCATCTTCGTCAACGGTGCGGCGTTCTCGCTCGGCAACGTGCCGATGAACGTCGAGAGCGCGGGCATCGAGCGCCGCGTCGGGCGCACGATCCTGCCGCAGTTCCACGCGGCGTTCTCGATCGGCGCCGTGATCGGCTCGCTCGTCGGTGCGGCGTGCGCGCAGGGCCAGGTGCCGGTCCTCGTCCAGTTCGTCGTCACCGGCGCCGTCGCGACGGTGTGGCGGCTCGTCGCGATCCCCGCGACCGTCCACGACACGCTCCCGGCGCGCGCCCGGGACGCCGGCGCGACGACCGGCGGCGCACCGGCACCGCTCGACGCGCTCGGCGACGCGGTCGTCGACGTCGAGACGGCGGGTCTGCGGGGGCGGCTCGCCCGCCGGGGCGCGCGCCTCGGGGCCGCGCTCTCGGCCTGGCGCGAGCCCCGCACGCTCCTCATCGGCCTCGTCATCCTCTCCGCGGCGCTGTCGGAGGGGTCGGCCAACGACTGGCTCTCGCTCGCGGTCGTGGACGGGTTCGCGCAGACCGAGGCCGTCGGCGCCGTCGTGTTCGGCACGTTCGTCGCGGCGATGACCGTGATGCGCCTCGCCGGCACGCGCCTCATCGACCGCTTCGGCCGGGTCGTCGTCCTGCGCGCCTCGGGGATCACGTCGATCGTCGGGCTCGTGCTGTTCGGGTTCGCGCCCACCCTCGCGCTCGCCGGCGTCGGGGTCGTGCTCTGGGGCTTCGGCGCGGCGCTCGCCGTGCCGGTCGGGATCGCCGCCGCGTCCGACGAGCCGCTGCAGGCCGCGAGCCGCGTGTCCGTCGTGTCCGCGTTCTCCTCGATGGCGTCCCTCGCCGCGCCCCCGCTGCTCGGCCTCGCCGCCGAGGCGATGGGCGCGCGCCACGCGCTCGTGCTCATCGTGGCCGCGATGGTGGTCAGCGTCCTCCTGGCGCGCCAGGTGACACCCCTGCGCACGCCCGCCGCGCTCGCGGCGCGGGGTGAGCTCGCGGACGGTGCGTCCGCGGCGGGAGAGGATGGTCCGGTGAGGACCGAGGACGAGGCCGCGCGGGTCGCCCCGGCCGACGACGCGGCGTCGGGCGACGACCCGCGCCGCGCCCGCCGGACGCGCCGCGCCCGCGTCGGCGCCACCCGCGGCGCCGCCCCGACACCGCACGACCGCCCGCGCCGCACCCGCCCCCGCACCCGCCCGTCGCACCGTCGCGAGGAGACCTCCGCATGACCTCCGTCCGTCCCGCCCGCGTCGTCGCGCTCGCCACCTGGGCCGTCTTCGCCGTCTTCTTCCTCAACGGCTTCAACTTCGCGACCTGGGCGTCGCGCCTGCCCGCCGTGCGCGACGCGCTCGCCTTCACCGAGGCGCAGATGGGCCTGCTCCTGCTCTTCATGGCGGTCGGCTCCCTGCTGGCGCTGCCGCTGTCGGGCATGGTCGTGCAGCGGGTCGGGGCGTCGAGGGCGGTGACGGTCTTCGCCGTCGTGAACGTCGTCGGGCTCGTCACCGCGGTCACGGGCGTCGGCGGCGGCGAGGACCTCCTCGTGCGCGGCGGGCTCTTCCTCGCCGGGATCGGCACCGGCGTGTGGGACGCCGCCATGAACCTCGAGGGTGCGGCGGTCGAGCAGCGCCTGGGCAAGGCGATCATGCCGCGCTTCCACGCCGGGTTCTCCTTCGGCACCATGGCCGGTGCGGGCGTCGGGGCGCTCGCCGCGCTGCTGGCCGTGCCCGTCCAGGCGCACCTCACCGGTGCCGTCGTGCTCAGCCTGGTCGGCGTCCTGTGGTCCGTGCGGTTCTTCCTGCCGGCGGGCCGCGCGGACGTGGCGTCCGCGGGCGACCGGCCCGACGACGCGGCGGGGGCCGACCCGGCAGCCGCGGCCGGGAGCGGGGCGGCCCTCGAGCCGCCCGCGGGTGCGCGCAGCGCGCTGTCCGCGTGGACCGAGCCCCGCACGCTGCTCATCGGGCTCGTGGTCCTCGCGGCCGCGCTCACCGAGGGCGCCGCGAACGACTGGGTGAGCCTCGCCGTCGTCGACGGGTTCGGGACGAGCGACGCGATGGGCGCGATCGGGCTCGCCGTGTTCCTCACCGCCATGACCGGCATGCGCCTGCTCGGCACGGGCCTGCTCGACCGGTACGGCCGCGTCGTGGTGCTGCGCCTGTCCGCGGCGCTCGCGCTGGTGGGACTGCTCGTCTTCACGCTGTCGCCGAGCATCTGGCTCGCGCTGATCGGCGTCGTCGCGTGGGGCATGGGTGCCGCCCTCGGCTTCCCCGTCGGGATGAGCGCGGCGTCGGACGACCCGGCACGGGCCGCGGCGCGCGTGAGCGTCGTCGCGACGATCGGGTACTCGGCGTTCTTCATGGGGCCCCCGCTCATCGGGTTCCTCGCCGAGCACGTCGGCTACCGCAACGCCCTGCTCGTCATCGCGGCACCGGTCGTCGTCGGGCTCCTCGTGGTCGGGGCGACCCGCCCGTTGGCGACCGCCGCGGGCTCCGCCGGCGCCCGTGCACGGGGCGAGGCCTCGCCGGCACGGCGCGATCCGCCGCGAGGGTGACGCGTCTGGCGCGCAGGAGGAGTTCGGTCCGCCGGTGACCGACCTCGTCGCCGCGGTGCGCGAGGCGTTCGAGCGGGCGATGCGCGACGGGGCCCGACGAGCGCGCGGACGTCCTAGGCTGGTCGGGTGACCTGCGAACCCTCCGCCCCTGCCGACCAGCACCTGCGCCTCGACGACGCCGCGACCGCCCCCGGCCTGCGGGCCGAGGCCGTCGGCACGCCCACGCTCGCCGAGCTCACGACGCTGCGCGTCGGCGGGCCCGCGGACCGGTACGTCGAGGCGCACAGCGAGGCCGAGCTCCTCGAGACCGTGCGCGCCGCCGACGACGCGGGCGAGCCGCTGCTCGTCGTGGGCGGCGGGTCGAACCTGCTCGTCGCGGACGAGGGTTTCGGCGGGGTCGTCGTGCGCGACCTGCGCCAGGGCGTGACCGTCGACGCCGAGGACTCGTGCGGCGGCGCGAGCTTCCACGCACCGGCCGGCCAGGACTGGGACGCGCTCGTCGCGCGCGCGGTCGCCGAGGAGTGGGTCGGTGTCGAGGCGCTGTCCGGTATCCCCGGGACCGTCGGCGCGGCGCCCGTGCAGAACATCGGCGCGTACGGCCAGGAGGTCGCGGGCGTGATCTCGACCGTCCGCGTGTGGGACCGCGTGCGCTCGCGCGTGCGGACCCTCGCGCTCGGCGAGCTGGGCTTCGGGTACCGCACGTCGGTCCTCAAGCGCAGCATGCACGCGGGTGGGCAGGAGGCCGAGGGCGAGACCGGTGGCCCGTGGTACCCGACGCCCCGGTACGTGGTCCTCGACGTCGGGTTCCAGGCCCGCCTGGGCTCGCTCTCGGCGCCCGTCGCCTACCCGGAGCTCGCGCGGACGCTCGGCGTCCAGGTCGGGGACCGCGCCCCGAGCGCGGACGTGCGCGAGGCCGTGCTCACGCTGCGCGGTCGCAAGGGGATGCTGCTCGACGGCGCCGGGCCGGACGCCGTCGTGCCCGACCACGACCGCTGGAGCGCGGGGTCGTTCTTCACCAACCCGGTGGTCCCGGCCGAGCAGGCGGACCTGCTCCCGGCGCAGGCCCCCCGCTATCCGGTGCGCTCGGCGACGCCCGGCCGCACGACCGGCCCCAGCCTCGGCGAGATCGACCCGACCCTCGTCAAGACGTCCGCGGCCTGGCTCATCGAGCACGCCGGGTTCACCAAGGGCTTCGGCGTGCACGGTCCGGCGAGCCTCGCGTCGCTCTCGACGAAGCACACGCTCGCCCTGACGAACCGGGGCGGCGCGAGCGCCGGCGACGTCGTCGAGCTCGCCCGCACGGTGCGCGACGGCGTCGTCGACGCGTTCGGCGTCGAGCTCGTCCCCGAGCCCGTCCTGGTCGGCGTCGCCCTCTGACCCCGCCGAGGGCACGAGGGCGTCGCGCCCGACCCGGTCGGACGCGACTGCTCCGTGCGCTCGGCGGGGTCAGAGGGCGACGCCGACCAGGACGGGCTCGGGGACGAGCTCGCCCGCACGGTGCGCGACGGCGTCGTCGACGCGTTCGGCGTCGAGCTCGTCCCCGAGCCCGTCCTGGTCGGCGTCGCCCTCTGACCCCGCCGAGGGCACGAGGGCGTCGCGCCCGACCCGGTCGGACGCGACTGCTCCGT
>CAZFUQ010000181.1:0-8246 GCA_964521905.1 uncultured Cellulosimicrobium sp. | reverse complement strand
ACGCGCCCGACGAGGTTCCCGCGCCCCGGTGCCGGCTCGACGATCTCGTGGCGGAGCCCGCTGCCCTCCAGAGCGCGGCGGACCACCTCGACGGACCTCGTCTCCTGACCCGAGGACGGGGTGCCGTCGGTGACGGCGCGCTGCCTGATCAGCTCCTGCAGCAGCTCCACGCTCCGGTCATGACGTGCTGACATGCTCTCTCCTCGCTCGCTCCGTCTCACGGTCCGACCAGTCCGGTCGGCTACGTCTCGCGGGGCGGGCTCGCGCCCTACGGTGCCCGCATGAGCCACCACAGCCGTATCGCGCGGGCGATCGCCGCGCACGGGCACGCGATCGGGACCTCGCTCTCGATCCCCGACCCGACCGTCCTGCAGGCCGCAGCCGAGGCGGGACTCGACTTCGTCCAGGTGGACGGCGAGCACCGCGAGCTGGCGCTGAGCACGCTCGAGCGGCTCGCCGTCGCCGCCGCCCTGCACGACGTCACGCTCGTCGCCCGCGTGCCCGACGACCGGCCGAGCACGCTCGCGCACACCCTCGCCACGGGGGTCAGCGGCGTCCTCGTGCCGAGGGTCGAGGACGCCGCGCAGGCCCGCGCGATCGTCGAGGCCACCTACTACCCGCCTCTCGGCCGGCGCAGCGTCGGCGGCGGCAGCCCGCTGAACGAGGCGGACCCGGTCACCGGTGCGGACGAGGTCGAGCGTGGCAACGCCCGGACGCTGCTGTGGATCATCGTGGAGAGCGTGCGCGGCGTGGAGAACCTCGCCGAGATCCTCCGGGTCCCGGGCGTCGACGCGGTCCTGCCCGGGCCGTTCGACCTGTCGGCCGAGCTCGGTGTCCCCGGGCAGACCGCACACCCCGAGGTCCGGCGGCTCCTGGCCACGATCCGGGCGGTCGCCCGGGACGCCGGCGTCGACGTCGTCGGCTCGGACACCACCGAGGGAGCGACCGGGGCGCGTGCCGCGGGGTCGCGCATCCTCCTGGCGGCCGCGGACCGACGCGTCCTCCTCGAGGGGTTCCGCGCGCACGTCGGGCGCATCCAGGAGGACCTCCGCGCCGTACGGTGACCGTCGCTCGCCCCGGCCCGGCGCGACCATGGCGTGGTCGCGGGGCCGAGGCGAGGACCGGTCACGTCGTGGACTGACCGGTCCCGAGGTGCCCGCGCAGGGTGTCGGTCGTGTACCGCGTGCGGTGGTGGCCGGCCTTCTGCAGGAGCGGCACGACCTCGTCGACGAAGAGGTCCAGGCTGCTCGGCAGGGTGGTCGGCATGAGGTTGAACCCGTCGGCCGCGCCGGCCTCCACCCAGGCCACGAGGTCTGCCGCGAGCTGCTCCGGCGTGCCGACGAAGCTGCGGTGCCCGCGCCCCGCCTCGTGCCACGTCACCAGGTCCCCGACGGTCCGCACCTGTCCGGACCGGACCAGCTCGACGATCTGCCCGTAGCGGCTCGCGTGGCCCTGGAAGTCCTCGACCGGGACGAGCGCGTCCACGGGGAACGGGTCGTCGAGCGCCCTGCCGACGAGGTCGACCCCGCTGAGCTCCGAGAGCACGTGCAGCGGGTTCTCCGCGACGTTCAGCTCGTGCAGCTCGGCCGCGAGCGCCCGCGCTGCGCCCTCCGTGTCCGCGAGGAGCGGGCTGATGCCCGGGAGGACGGCGATGTCCCGCGGTCCTCGGCCCGCCGCGGTCGCGAGGGCTCGCAGGTCCTGCGCGAACGCGACACCGGACGCGATGCTCTCCTGCGCCGTGAACACGGCCTCGGCGTACCGGGCGGCGAACCCGCGACCGTCCGGCGAGGACCCGGCCTGCACGAGCACCGGGTGGCCCTGACGGGACGGGGGGACGTCGATCGGGCCCCGTACCTGGAAGAACTCCCCGGCGTGGTCGATCGCGACGAGCGCGTCGGGGTCGACGAGGACGCCCCGCTCCTTGTCGTCCACGACGGCATCGGCGCCCCAGCTGCGCCAGAGCCCGAGCACGACGTCGACGTGCTCCGCCGCCCGCCGGTAGCGCTCCTCGTGAGGTCTGCGGGCAGCGAGGCCGAAGTTCGCCGCGGCCGACTCCGAGGCCGTCGTGACGATGTTCCACCCTGCCCGGCCTCCCGAGAGGTGGTCGAGGGACGCGAGCTGGCGGGCGACGTTGTACGGCTCCGAGTAGCTGGTCGAGACCGTCGCGATGAGGCCGATCCTGCTGGTGCGGGTCGCGATCGCGCTGAGCAGCGTCAGCGGTTCGAGGTGCCCGAGCAGGTGGTTCCACGGGTTGTTGCCCAGCCCGGGCGCGTCGGCGACGAAGACCGAGTCGAACAGGCCGCGCTCGGCCGTCCGGGCCTGGGCGATCGACGACTCGATCGAGAGGGCGTCCGCGACGTCGACGTCGGGGTGGCGCCAGGCCGCCTGGTGGTTGCCGAGGGGGCGCAGGAAGAGGTTGAGGCGCATCGGTCAGCCCAGCCAGGTGTCGTAGAAGTAGTTGCGGGGCGAGGTGTCCACACCGAGCCCGTGGACGTTCGCCGCGGCGCCCACGACGATGGCGTACTGGTAGACGGGGATCTCCAGGCCGCGCTCGATCAGGGCCTCCTGGGCCTGGCGCACGAGCTCCGTACGCGCCTCCACGTCGGCCTCGCCGGCCTGGGCGCGCAGCACCTCGCCCAGCTCGTCGTCGGGCGCGAGCCGTGCCACGTTGTCGGCGTCGGGCGAGAACCGCACCCGCAGGAGGTCCGGGTCGGCACGCGTGCCGCTGGACTGGAACAGGTCGTAGTCGCCGGACGCCTGCAGCTCCAAGCCCTGCGGGGTCGTG
This sequence comes from uncultured Cellulosimicrobium sp., assembly GCA_964521905.1. Classification (GTDB taxonomy): domain Bacteria; phylum Actinomycetota; class Actinomycetes; order Actinomycetales; family Cellulomonadaceae; genus Cellulosimicrobium. The sequence goes on along the minus strand of CAZFUQ010000181.1, from coordinate 5,461 downwards.
ATCTCGCGCAGCGTGAGCTCGATCCCGATCTCCGCCAGGTGCTGCTGGACCAGCTCGAACACCTGGCCGTGGCCCTGGTAGTAGACGACGCGCAGCGCCAGCCGCTGCCCGTCCTTGGTGCGGATGCCGTCCTCGCCGGGCTCCCAGCCGGCGTCGTCGAGCAGCGCTCCCGCCGCGTCGGGGTCGTACGCCAGCGCGTCCGACTGGTCGACGTGGTACGGGTGCGACTGCGACAGCGCGCCGTCCGCGACCCCGTAGGTGGGCGTCAGGAGCGTGTCGGAGATCTCCTGGCGGTCGAACCCGACCTGGATCGCCTGCCGCACCGCCTCGTCGGCGAGGATCGGGTTCTGCGTGTTCGCGAACAGGTGGTACGGCAGCCCCTCGTTGACGTGGGACAGGATCTGGAAGCCGGCCGCCTCCAAGGACGCCTCGTCCTGCGGTGCCACGGTCAGGACCGCGTCGGCCTGGCCCGAGGTCAGGGTGCCGGTACGCACGCTCGACTCGTCCACGAAGTCGAACTCGACCCGGTCGAGGTACGCGCGCCCGCTGTGCGCGCGCAGCTCGGACGCCTGGTCGTACTCCTCCCAGGCGACGATGGTCGCGCCCTGTCCGGTCGTGTAGTCGTCGAGGGAGAACGGTCCGGAGCCGACGAGCCCGGTGCCCTGGCACAGCTCCTCCGGGGACCGCTCCAGGCTGGACGGCGCCAGGATGCCGAGCGCCTGGGTGGTGGTGGCCTGGAGGAACTGCGCGTTCGGCTGCTCGAACGCGACCTGCACGACGTCGCCGTCCACGACCTCCACCGCGGCCAGACCCTTCAGGTAGCCCGCGCCCAGCTTGGCCTTGGCGCCCAGCTCGACGACGTGCTCGATGTTCTGCCGCACGACGTCGGCGGTCAGGTCCGTGCCGTCCTGGAGCGTCAGCCCGTCGCGGATCGTGAACGCGAAGGTCGTCGCGTCCTCTGACACCGTCCAGTCCTCGGCCAGCCAGGGGACGAGCTCCCCGGTCTCCGGGTCCTGGTCCAGCAGCGAGTCCACGAGAGGGCGCGTGATGATCATCGAGGCCGTCGACGACTCCTGCTGCGGGTCCACGCAGAGCGGGTCCCGGTCGTCGACGAACCGAAGGGTGCCTCCCTGGACCGGTGCCTCCGCGCTCTCCGTCGGGGTGTCGTCCGTCGCTGCGGGGTCGCCCGACGGCGCGGAGCAGGCCGAGGCGAACGCCGCCACCCCGACGAGCGCGGCCACGATCCTTGCCGACGACCGGTTGCGGCGACCGCCGCGAGACATGCGTTCCATCCTGGTGCCCTCCGTCGAGATCGATGCACGGTGACGGCGGCGATCGTCTGCTCCGGGCCGCCCGGGCCCGGTCCCTGCGCGCGGAGCGTGCCCACCCAGGTCGGGGAGGGCTCGCATCGCGCCGTCGGTGTCCGATGGTGCCGATCGGAGAGGACGGATCAAATGTTGACCAGATTAGTCTTGTATCGTGGGACGGCGGCGTGGCCGACGTCGGCGGCCCGGGGGCGGTCGGGCCCGCGCTACCCCAGGAGCTCGCGCGTCGCGTCGCCGAGCGACCGGTCGAGGAGCTCGAGCCCGAGGTCGAGCTCGTCCTCGCTCACCGTCAGGGGAGGGGCGATGCGGAAGACGCCGCCCATGCCGCGCAGCTGCACGACGTTCATGTGCAGGCCGAGCTCGAGCGCCCTGCGCGTGACGAGGGCGCCGAGGGCGTCGGCCCCCACCTTCGTCTCGCGGTCCAGGACGAGCTCGATGCCCTGGAGCAGCCCGCGCCCGCGCACGTCGCCGATCGTGGCGTGCCGCTCCTGGAGGTCGAGCAGCCCGGCGCGCAGGCGCTCGCCGAGCACGCGTACCCGGGCGTCCATCTGCTCGGCCTCGAGCACGTCGAGCACCGTGCTGCCGACCGCCGCGACGAGCGGGTCGGAGACGTGCGTCGTGAAGAACAGGAAGCCGCGCTCGTGCGCGCGCTCCTCGATCTCGGCGCTCGTGATCACCGCGGCGAGGGGGAGTCCCGCGCCGAGCGTCTTCGAGATCGTGAGGATGTCGGGCACGACGGGCTCCTCCCCGTCGCGGCCCTCGAACGCGTACCAGGACCCGGTGCGGCACAAGGCGGTCTGCGCCTCGTCGAGGACGAGGAGCATCCCGCGCTCGTGGCACTTGTCGCGCAGCGCCGCGAGGTAGCCCGGCGGGAGCTCGACGATCCCGCCCGAGCTGAGGATCGGCTCGACGATGCAGGCCGCGAGGCTGCCCGTCGACTGCACGTCGACGAGGTCGAACGCGAGGTCGAGCTGACGGCGCCAGTCGTGCTCCCCGTCGGCGGTCAGGTGGTCGGGCCGGTACGCGTTCGGCACGGGGATGACGAGGTTGCCGGGCGCCGTCGGGCCGTACCCGCGGCGGCCCGCGCTGTACGTCGCGGCGGCCGCCGCGTGCGTCATGCCGTGCCACGACCCGGCGAGCGAGACGATCTCGTGCCCGCCCGTGACGAGCTTGGCCATCCGGATCGCGGCCTCGTTGGACTCCGCGCCCGTGGTGAGGAGCAGGACCTTCTCGAGCGGGTCGGGCAGGGAGTCGGCGAGCCGGCGCGCGAGGTCGACGACGGGGCGCGAGAGCATCCCGGAGAAGAGATGGTCGAGCGTGCCGATCTGGCGCCGCACCGTCTCGACGATCGCGGGGTGGCTGTGCCCGAGGATCGCGCTCATCTGCCCCGACGTGAAGTCGAGGATCCGTCGGCCGTCGGCCGTCGTGACGAAGCTGCCCGCCGCGCTCTCGACGATCTCGGGCGTGAACGGGCCGCCGTAGCGCACGAGGTGCCGGTCGGCGTCGGCCCAGAACCGTGCCGTGCCTGCCGGGGCGGACGCGATGGCGGGGGAGGGTGCGGTGGTGGCCATCCTCCGAGCGTAGGAACCCTCGTTGTGCGCGTACAGCACGAGTTCTCGTACAGTCTGTGCGGAGAATCCGCACAGCCGCCGCGCACCAGGAGGTCGCCCGTGCTCAACGCCGCCCGGCTGCAGATCCTGGCCCGGCTCGAGGCCCTCGGCACCGTGCGCGCCGTCGGGGCCTCGCTGCACCTGAGCCCGTCGGCCGTCTCCGCCCAGCTCGCCACGCTCGAGGCCGAGACCGGCACACGCCTGCTCGACCGGACGGGCCGGCGCGTGCGCCTGACCCCGGCGGGGAGCGCGCTCGCCCGGCACGCGCGCGTCATCCTCGACCAGATGGCGCTCGCCGAGGCCGAGCTCGCCCACCCCGACGGTCAGCCCGCCGGGACCGTGCGCGTCGCCGCGTTCACGAGCGCGGTCCGCGCGCTGGTCATCCCGCTCGCGCGACGGCTCGCCGCCGAGCACCCACGCGTCGGGCTCGAGGTCGTCGAGCTCGACCCGCGCGAGAGCGGCCCGGCGCTGCGGCGGGCCGACGTCGACGTCGTCGTGACCGCCGACCTGCTCGACGGCGCGCGGCCGGCCGACGCCGAGGTCGCGACCGTGCCGTTGCTCGAGGACCCGGTCGTCCTCGTCGCGCCGCCCGGGGCGCCCGCGATCGCCGCCGACGTCGCAGACCTCGCCGAGCTCGCCGACGCGAGCTGGGCCGCCGACCTGCCCGGCACCTACCTGTCGACGCTCGTCGAGAGCGCGTGCCGGGACGCCGGGTTCGCCCCGCGGGTGGTCGCACGGCTGCCGAGCTACGAGCTGCTCCTCGCGCACGTCGAGGCCGGGCTCTCGGTCGCCCTGCTGCCCGGGCTCGCCGTCGACCGCCGGTACGACGTCGTCGCCCGGCCCCTGCGCACGCCCCGGACCCGGCAGGTCTACGCGGCGGTGCGCCGGGGTGCGCCGCCGACGGCTGCGACGGCCCTCGTGCTCGCCGGCCTCCGGCGCGCCGCACGGGACGTCCCCGGCCGCCACGTGGCGGTCGGGGGAGCGCGCTCTAGACTGGCGGGAAGCGCACGATGACGTGGGAGGTTCCGTGCCACGGACGTTCGGCCCGCCACCGCGCTCGGAGCAGCACCCGAGCCGGCCGGACGCGCGTCGTGACACCCGGTCCGTACGAGCCGCGTACCGCGCCTTCCTCGAGAGCGGCGTCCTGCCCGTCGGCGTCCACCCCCTCGTCGCCGACTCCTGGCGCCGGTCGGTGCACAACGGTGTCGACCCGGAGGCGCCGCGCACGGACTCCGACCTCGCCCGGGACGACCTCGTCCGGTACCGCGACGACACGGCGCTGGCGGCCGTCATGCCCGTCGTGCGCGAGCTCGTCGTCGACGCGGCCGCGGACGACGGCCTGGTCGTCGCCGTGTCCGACGACGCGGGCCGGCTCCTGTGGGTCGAGGGCGACCGGTCCCTGCGCGACGCCGTCGAGCGCGTGGGCTTCGTCGAGGGTTCGGTGTGGCGCGAGGAGCGCGTCGGCACCAACGCCCCCGGCACGGCCCTGGCCGCGCGCAGCGCGGTGCAGGTGCTCGGCGCGGAGCACTTCTCGCGGCCCGTCCAGGCGTTCAGCTGCACGGCGGTCCCGATCCACGAACCGGGTACCGGCCGCGTGCTCGGCGTGCTCGACGTCACGGGCCGCCAGGCCGCGGCGTCGGGCGTCGTGATGTCGCTCGTGCGCGCGACCGTGCTCAGCGTCGAGCGCGAGCTGGCCCAGCGGGCCGCGGCAGGCGCGACGCCGCGCGGCGCGCCCGGCGCCGGCGGCCCCGCTCCCGAGCTCCTCGTGCTCGGGTCGGTACCGTTCCTGCGCTCCGCGGGGACGGAGCACCGCCTGTCCCTGCGGCACGCCGAGATCCTCGTCCTCCTCGCGGCGCACCCCCGCGGGCTCTCCGCCGACGAGCTCGCGGTGCTCCTGCACCCGGGCGACCTGTCCGACGTCACGGTCCGCGCCGAGGTGTCGCGCCTGCGCCGGGTCGCGGGACCGCTCCTCGCGGGGTCGCGGCCCTACCGGCTCGCGCACCCGGTCCGCACCGACGCGGACGACGTGCGCGAGCGTCTCGCGGTCGGCGACGTGCCCGGTGCCCTCGCGGCGTACCGCGCGCCCCTCCTCCCGCGCTCCGGAGCCCCGGCGATCGAGCGGCTGCGCGCCGAGCTCGCTGCGGAGCTGCGCGCCGCGGTCGTCGCGGCCGGTGACGTCGACGTCCTCGACGCGTGGACCCGCACCGACGACGGGGCCGGCGACCACGCCGCGTGGACCCTTCTCGCGCAGCTCGCGGACTACGGCAGCCCCCTCTGGCTCCGCGCCCGCGCCCACCTCGACCTGCTCGACGCCGACCTCACCTGACCCCGTCACCGCTGCAACGCTCCTGCAACCCTCGCGGGGCTACCGTGGGACGACGGCGCGACGAGGCGCCGTGCCGCGCACCGCCGTCGGGCAGACCCCCCGCCCGGAGGCGACCTCCCAGCAGCGCGGCGAGGTCAGCACTGCGAGGAGGCAGACGCATGACGATCTACGCAGCCCCGGGCACGGACGGGGCCATCGCC
>CAZFUQ010000180.1:0-8252 GCA_964521905.1 uncultured Cellulosimicrobium sp. | reverse complement strand
CGGCGTCGACCGCATACCGCGTCCGCGGTAGGTCCCCCCACCGACCACACCCCCGCCCCCCACCGCGCCCCCGCCGAACACAACCCCGCGCCCCGTCGAACACGACCTCACGGTCGTTATCGGCGCCATAACGACCGTGAGGTCGTGTTCGGCGGGGTGAGGGGGCAGGCGGGGGTGAGGGGGCCGGCGGGGGTGAGGGGGCCGGCGGGGGTGGGAGGGGCCGGCGGGGTGGGTGGGGTCAGCGCAGGGGGGCGAAGGGGCGGATCTCTTCCGGGGTCTCGCCGGTCGTGACGAGCCGGGCGAGCGCGCGTCCCGTCGCGGGGCCGAGGACCATGCCCCACATGCCGTGGCCGCCTGCGACGTAGACGCCGCGGGTGCGTGTCGCCCCGACGAGCGGCAGACCGTCGGGCGTGACCGGGCGCGACCCGACCCACTCGTCGTGCCGGTCGTCGAGGTCGACGCCCTGGAACAGGTGGCGCACGGACGCGAGGATCGCCTCGATCCGCCGGGGCTGGAGCGGCTCGTCGGGCCCGCGGAACTCCATGGTCCCGGCGATGCGGAACCGCCCCTGGTACGGGGTGCACGCGACGCGGCGCGCGGGCAGGTAGATCGGGGTCTCGACGGGCTCGTCGGTCTTCACCGTGAACGAGTAGCCGCGCCCGGCCTGGACGCGCGTGCGCACGCCGAGCGGGGCGGCGAGCGCGGGGAGCCACGCGCCCGTCGCGAGCACGACGGCGTCGGCCCGCAGGACCGCACCCTCCTCGCGTCGCGCCGGCGGGAACTGCCCGCCAGGGGCTCGACGACCCGCGACGTCGCCCGGCTCGTCCGGGCCGCCTGGCTCGCCCCGGTGGGCGGGTCGGGTGAAGACGGACGCGCCGAGGCGCCCGGGCTCGACGTCGAGCACGTCCAGGCCGGTGAGGATCCGGCCGCCGCGGGCACGCACGGAGTCGGCGAGCGCGTGGACGAACGGGCCGGGCTCGAGGAAGCGCTGGCCCTCGAGGGCGTAGACCGTGGAGACGCGGTCGGTGAGCTGGTGCGCGCGCTCGCCCGCCTCGACGCGCCGGACCGGGACGGACTGCCCGGCCGCGGAGACGTGCTCGAGCTCACGGAGGAAGGGCCGCGCCTCGCGCACGTGCTCGAACGCGACGGTGAACGGGCCGGGCGTGGTCCCGGCCTCGACGCCGTGCCCCCCGGTGCCGCCCGCGGCCAGCTCGTCGAACGCGTCGAGCGCGACCCGGTCGATCGGGGTGAGCGCGGCCATCGCGCGGTCCCAGCGGGCCTGCGTCGCGTGGGCCATGAAGCGGGCGAAGAAGGACCACAGGCGCGGGTCGAACCGCAGGGGGACGTGCAGCGGTGCGCTCGGGTCGAGGAGCGCGCGCGGTCCGTACGTCCACAGCGACGGGTCGGCGAGCGGCATCGCCATGCCGGGCGTGAGCCAGCCGGCGTTCCCCCACGACGCCCCGGCGGCGACATCCTCGCGGTCCACGACCGTGACCTCGACGCCCTGCTCCTGCAGGTGCCACGCGGTCGCGAGGCCGACCATGCCGGCACCTACGACGACGGTGGAACGGACGGGAGCACGGGTCGCCCCGGCGGTGCTGCGGGCCGAGCCTTCGACAGAGCGCATGGCGGTCTCCCTCGACCGAGACGCCCGCCTCGCTGTTGGCGAGGCGGGCGTATGGCTGGTGTGCGACGGGGTGGTGTCGCACATTCACAGAATGGTCGATCGTTCGGGCGGGTGCAACGATGTCTGGGTATCCTTCGGTAGAACGGTCCGGTGGCGCAGGATCATCGGATCGACCGGGGGTGCGGAGGGCGCATGGCGAAGGATCTTCGATCGCTCGACGAGACGGACCGGCGCATCCTCGAGGTGCTCGCCGACGACGCGCGCGCGACCAACGCCGCCATCGCCGAGAGGGTGGGGATCGCGCCGTCCACGTGCCACGCGCGCGTCCGTTCGCTGGTCGACCGCGGGGTGATCCGGGGGTTCCGCGCGGACGTCGACCCGGCCGCCGTGGGGCGCGGGCTCGAGGCGCTCATCGCGATCCGCCTGCAGGCGGGCGCGCGCAAGGGCCTCGAGGCGTTCCGCGACTACCTGCTCGCCCTGCCCGACGTCGAGAGCGTCTTCTTCGTCACCGGCGACCGCGACTTCCTCCTGCACGTCGCGGTCGCCGACTCCGACGCGCTGCGCGACCTCGTCTCCAAGACGCTCAGCGTCCGGCCCGAGGTCGCGGGCACGAGCACCACCGTGATCTTCGAGCACGCGCGCCCCTGACTCCCGGCCGCGCCGCACGGCGCCCACGGTGCGGGCCGTGGCGCTCGCCCTCGGGCTCCAGGCGTGACCGACGGTGCGCTCAGCCGTCGGTCACGTCCACGGTGACGTTCGGCAGGTCGTCCCGGTCCAGTACCTCGCTCGACCACAGGCAGAACGCCGGTCCGAACAGGGGCGTGCGGGGTGGCACGGCGATGTGTCGACGCTCCGCACCGCCCGTGGTGCCCGCGAGGAACCAGACGTCGAGCGGCTGGTTCCTCGCGGCATCCTCGCCGGTCGCGTCCGCCAGCGGTGTGCGCCAGGGCCCGGCCGCGGCGACCCAGCGCACCCACCGCGCTGCGAGGCCCTCGGTCGACGCGGGAGGGAACGGGAGAGGAAGCCCAGAGCCTCGGCCTGCCCCGAAGGAGCTCGTCGTCATGGGCCGAGGGTAGGGGGATCGGCCGAGGCTCCGTGTGGGTGCCCGGCCGTACCGTCCGGGCCATGGACCGAGAGATCTTCTGGGAGATCGTCGACGTCGCGCGCGAGCGGGCTGGCGCGGGTGCCGACGCCCGCGGCGCCGAGGACGACCCGCTGCCCGGCATCCTGACCGACCTCCTCGTCGAGCGCCTCACCGCGGACGAGATGCTGGCGTTCGTCGACGTGGCGGGCGGTCTCGTGCACGACGCCTACGCCTGGCCGCTGTGGGGAGCGGCGTACCTCGTCGAGGGCGGGTGCGGCGACGACGGTTTCATGGACTTCCGTGACGGTCTCGTCCTCGCGGGCCGCGCGACGTTCGAGCGCTCGCTCGCCGACCCGGACTCGCTCGCCGACCACCCCGTGGTCACCGCCATGGCCGGCGGCGGGTCCGCCTGGTTCGGGTACGAGTCCCTGGGCTCGCTCGTCGGTGACGCGTGGTCGCGTGCGACGGGCGAGGACGACGAGGGGTACCGCGCCGTGCGCGAGGAGACCTCGACCGGGCACGTGCGGAGCGAGCCCACCGGCGAGCAGTGGGACTTCGACGACGACGAGGAGAACGCGCGCCGCCTCCCACGGCTCTCGGCCCTGTTCGTGACCTGACGCTCGCCGTAGGCTCGAGGTCTCCCAGAGGAGGTCTCGCATGCGCGACGTGATCTGGTCGATGGGTGTCTCGCTGGACGGGTACGTCGTCGGGCCGGACGGCTCGTTCGACTGGACGACGCCGGACGACGAGATGTTCGCCTTCGTCACCGAGGAGATCCGCGAGGTCGGCGTCCACCTCCTGGGCCGACGGCTCTACGAGACGATGCTGTACTGGGAGACGGCCGACCAGGACCCGGCGGCCGACGCCGCGACGATCGAGTGGGCGGCGCTCTGGCAGGCGCTCCCCAAGGTGGTGTTCTCGACGACGCTGACGTCGGTGGAGGGCCGCAACACCCGGCTGGCGTCCGGTGACCTCGTGGCGGAGATCGAGCGGCTGCGCGCCGAGGGCGAGGGCGGCATCGCGATCGGTGGCGCCACCCTCGCCCACGAGGCCGCCGCGCTCGACCTGATCGACGAGTACCGCGCCCGGGTCTACCCGGTCCTCGTCGGCGGTGGCCTCCCGTTCTTCCCCCGGACCGAGCGCCGGGTCGACCTCGAGCTGGTCGAGAACCGGACCTTCGGCGGCGGCGTCCTCTACCTCCGGCACCGTGTGGTGCGGCCGGCGTAGCGGGACGCCCTGCGCTCGCCTCGACGGCGGGACGGGCCACCTGCCTCGCGAGCTGCGCCGACGCGAGGTCAGACCCGCCAGGCGAACAGCCCTGCCGGGTCGTAGGCCGACCGCACCGACGCGAGACGCGCCGCCGTCCGGGGGGACCATGCCCGCGCGAGCGCCTCGTCCGTCCACGGGCCGGGCAGGAAGTTGATGTTCGTCTCGGTCGCGGCCCACGGCTGCGACCACTGCGCGAACGACGCCGCTGCCTCGATCATGTCCGGCACGCGCGGCGGGTCGACGCCGACGAGGCTGAGCAGGAACTCGGCCGTGCGCCCGCCCGCGGCGGACCCGCCCTCGACGTCGCGCGCGGCGGCGGCGCCCGCGTGGCGCAGCTCGGCCGCGACGAACGGCGACCCGCTGCCGGGGCCGAGGTCGGCGAGGAAGCGGTCGAGGAACGCGTCGTCGACCTCGCGCAGGCCGGCGCCGTAGACCCACGAGGGCCCGGCGTCCTCGGGGTCGTCGTGGATCGTCGCGACGGCGGTCGTCGGGATCTCGCCGACGGCGTCCGCCATGACGGGGGCGAGCGCGCGCAACGGCGCGGCGAGGCGCTCGCCCTCGGCGGCGTCGCCCGGGTAGGCGAAGCGCAGGTTGAGGACCGTGCGCCCGCGCAGGGGCTCGGGGATGAAGGGGAGGTCCGGGAGGGCGAGCACGACGGCCGACGTCGTGACGTCGTCGGGCGCGGTCGCCGTCCACGCGACCCAGCCGCGCAGGACGGCCTCGACGTGCTCGGCGTCGAACGTCAGCGCGCCCGCGTACAGCGTGCGCAGGGGCGCGAGCTCGACGTCGACACGCGTCACGACGCCCAGCCCGCCCTTGCCGCCGCGCAGCGCCCAGAAGAGGTCCGGCTCGGAGCCGGCGGTCGCGTCCACGACCGACCCGTCCGCGAGGACGACGCGGAAGCCGCGCACCCAGTCCGAGGTGAGGCCGTGGCTGCGCGAGAGCGGCCCGAAGCCGCCGCCGAGCGTGTACCCGACGACGCCGACGCCCGTCGCCGACCCGGTGACGGGCGCGAGCCCGTGCTCGGCCCCCGCCTCGACGACGGACTTCCAGCGGGTCCCCGCGCCGATGCGTGCGACGCGCTTCTCCGGGTCGACCTCGACGCCCGCGAGACCGTCGGTCCCGACGACGAGACCCGCCGTGATCGGCGAGGACTCGCCGTGCCCGGTCGCGTGGAGGTGCACGCTCAGCCCGTGGTCGGCCGCGAACCGGACCGCCTCGACGACGTCCGCCTCGGACGCGGCCAGCACGGCGACGTCCGGGTCGTGCACGACGAGCGTGCTGTGCGCGGCGACGGCCTCGGCCGCGGTGGGGCCGCCGTCGGGCAGGTCGCCGCGGGCGAGGACGTGCCCGGAGACGCGGTCGCGCAGCGCGGCGACGTCGGTGGGAGAGAGCGTGGTCGGCGAGGTGCTCATGGTGGTGGTCCCCTTCGTTGCGGTGCGCGCGTGGTCGCGACGCCAGGCGCCGTCACCCACACGACGACGCGGGGGCGCCGGACGTGACATCACGCGCCGGAGGAGGCGCCCGAGGAGGAGAGAGCGGCGAGACGGTCTCCGTGATGCGGTGCGTCCCGAGCCCGTCCCGCAGTCTGCGCGGTCCGCGCGCGGGTTACGCGAGCACGCCGAGCAGGCGCTCGACCGACGACCGCAGGCCCCAGCGCGCGGCCAGCTCCTCCAGCGCGTCGGGGTCGGCGGGACCGGTGGGCAGCGCGTCGTCGACGTCGCCGAGAGGGGCGTCGGGCGCGACGCGCACGACGAGCGGCGCGACGTCCAGGTAGCCCGCGGCCTCCGTGAGCCGGCGGCGCTGCGTCGCGGTGAGACCCGGGTCGCCGGAGTCCCGCGCGGCCAGCACGCCCGCGAGGTCCCCGTACCGGGCGAGGAGCGCGACCGCCGTCTTCTCCCCGATGCCCGGCACCCCCGGAAGCCCGTCGCTCGGGTCGCCGCGCAGCACCGCCATGTCGGCGTACGCCGCGCCGGTCGGCAGCCCGTAGCGCTCCGCGAGGCGTGCCTGGTCGACGACGTCGAGGTTCCGCACGCCCTTGGTCGGGTAGAGGATGCGCACTCCCGCGGCGTCGTCGACGAGCTGGAACAGGTCGCGGTCGCCCGTGACGACCTCGACCGCCGCACGGCCGTCCGGGTCGAGGGCCGTTCCGCTCGCGGCGCGGCGCGCGACCTCGCGCGCGGCGAGGGTGCCGATGACGTCGTCGGCCTCGTAGCCCGCCGCCCCGACGCGCGCGATCCCCAGCGCGGCGAGCACGTCGACGATCACCGGGACCTGCACGACGAGCTTCTCCGGGACCTCCTCGACGCCCGTGGACCCCGGGACCTTCTCCGCGACGCGGTGCGCCTTGTACGACGGGATCGCCTCGACGCGGAACGCGGGGCGCCAGTCGACGTCCCAGCACGCGACGAGCCGCGTCGGGCGGCGGTCCGCCACGAGCGTCGCGATCATGTCGAGGAGCCCGCGCACCGCGTTGACGGGTGTGCCGTCGGGCGCGCGGACCGAGTCGGGCACCCCGAAGAACGCTCGGAAGTACAGGCTCGCGGTGTCGAGGAGCATGAGCTCGCCGCCCGCCGTCGCGCTGCTGCCTGCCGGGTCGCCCGTGGGACCGCTGGAGGGGCCGCCGTCGTCCGTGCTCTGCGTCATGCCGCCATCCTGCCGCACCGCCCCCGCACCGGGCCCGGCGTGAGTGCCGGTGGCCCTGCGCTCGCCGCCGGCCGGGGCGCGCGGTTCACTGGTGACGGAGGTGAACGACATGTCCACGACGACGCGGCGGGCAGCCGGTATGGCGCTCGGTGTCGCGGTGCTCCTGCTGGTGGGGGCCTGCGCCGCGGGACCGAACATCGAGGCGAACCCCGGTGGCTACGGGTTCTGGTGGGGTCTGTGGCAGGGCATGATCCTGCCGATCACGTTCATCGTGTCGCTCTTCACGGACACCGTGAGCATCTACGAGGTCGACAACAACGGGAACTGGTACGACGTCGGGTTCATGCTCGGCATCGCGCTGTTCTCCGGGCCCGTGATCGCGCTGCGCGGCCGCAGGTCCTGACGGTCCCGCGGCCGCACGTCGGCCGAGATCCCGACGCGCCCACCCGGGACGAGGACGCGGAACGCCTCCGCGAGGACCGCGGGCTCGAGCATGCATCGACATCCGTCGATACGTCTGTGAGACTGGCCGGATGACCACGCTCCTGCCGATCAGCGCGACGACCGGGGGCTGCTGCGGCTCGGCGGAGGCCGGCGGCCTCGACGCCGACGCCGCGCACGACGTCGCCGCCACGTTCAAGGCTCTCGCCGACCCGGCGCGCGTGCGCCTGCTGTCGATCATCGCGGCGCGGCCCGACGGCGAGGCGTGCGTGTGCGACCTGACCGAACCGCTGGGCCTGTCCCAGCCGACGGTGTCGCACCACATGGCGATGCTCGCGCGGGCCGGGCTCGTCACGCGCGAGCAGCGGGGGAGGTGGGCGTACTACGCGATCGCGCGCGGCGCGCGGGACCTCGTCGACGGCGCGGTGCGCGCCGTGCTCGCCGAGAGCCCGGCGGTGGCGCGATGACCGGTGGTGCGGCGAGCGGTGGCGCGACGAGCGGTGGCGCGACGAGCGAGGGGCCGGTCCGGCCCAGCGTCCTGTTCGTGTGCGTCCACAACGCCGGACGCTCGCAGATGGCCGCAGGGTTCCTGCGCGCGCTGGGCGGCGACGCCGTCGAGGTGCGGTCCGCCGGGTCGATGCCCGGCGACCGCATCAACCCGGTCGCCGTGGCCGCCATGCGGGAGGTCGGCGTCGACCTCACCGACCAGCACCCGAAGGTCCTCACGCCCGAGGCCGTGCAGGCGTCGACCGTCGTCGTCACCATGGGCTGCGGTGACGCGTGCCCGTTCTACCCGGGCAAGCGCTACGAGGACTGGGTCCTCGACGACCCCGCCGGCCAGGACCTCGACACCGTCCGGACCGTCCGCGACGAGATCCGCCGCCGCGTCGTCGTCCTGCTCGACTCCCTCGGCCTCTCCGCGATCGGCGAGCCGCCCGCGGGGCCTCCCCCTCGCGGGACCACGGTTTAGCCCGAGGTGCCGAGGCCTTCCTCGCGGGCCCGGACGATCGCGGCGGAGCGGTCGCGGACCGCGAGCTTGGCGAGCACGTTCGCCACGTGGTTGCGCACCGTCTTGGGGCTGAGCACGAGGCGTCGTGAGATCGAGGCGTTGTCGAGCCCGGCCGCGACGAGGTCGAGCACCTCGCGCTCGCGGTCGGTGAGCCGGGGGAACGGCACGCGTGCCGC
>CAZFUQ010000179.1:7633-8341 GCA_964521905.1 uncultured Cellulosimicrobium sp. | reverse complement strand
CGGCATCCGGTGCTCGACGCGACCGAGGCGGCGGGGACGTTTGTGCCGAACGACCTGCGCTGTGCTGCGGTCCGGGGAGGAGAGGTCGGAGGTCAGAGGTCAGAGGGAGAGAGGCGGGGATCGGACGACGACTCTTCTGCTGACTTCCCACCTCCGACCTCTGACCTCCCCTCTCTCCTTCTCATTACCGGCCCCAACATGGCCGGCAAGAGCACCTATATTCGGCAGACGGCGCTGTTGCAACTGATGGCGCAGGTCGGCAGCTTTGTGCCGGCCAAGAGCGCGACGGTCGGCGACGCCGTGTCCTTCATCACGGGCGCCCAGGTCTGAGCACGCCCCGCCTGCCCCGCAGGCCTACGGGCGGGTCGGCGTCACCCACGCCGACCCGCCCGTCCCCCGCCCTGCCGAACCCGATCGAGGAGCACCCCATGTCCGCCACTGAAGTCGTCGTCACCGGCCTCGGAGCCACCACGCCGCTCGGCGGGGACGTGCCTTCGACCTGGGCCGCGGCGCTCGCCGGCGAGTCCGGCGCCCGCACCCTCGAGAACGACTGGGCGGAGCGCTACGAGATCCCGGTGACGTTCGCCGCCACCATCAAGGTGGACCCCGCCGAGGTGCTCGCGCGGCCGGAGATCAAGCGCATGGACCCCTCCACGCAGTACGCGATCATCGCGGCGCGCGAGGCTTGGAAGGATGCTGGCGCGCCGG
>CAZFUQ010000179.1:7228-7623 GCA_964521905.1 uncultured Cellulosimicrobium sp. | reverse complement strand
CCTGGGCCGACGCGGGCAGCCCCGAGGTCGACGGCGACCGGCTCGGCACCGTCGTGTCGTCCGGCATCGGCGGCATCTGGACCACGCTCGACGGCTGGGACACCCTGCGCGAGCGCGGTGCCCGGCGCATGCTGCCCATGACCGTGCCCATGCTCATGCCGAACTCCCCCACGGCCTACGTCTCGCTCGAGTTCGGCGCCCGGGCCGGCGCGCACGCGCTCGTCTCGGCGTGCGCCTCCGGCGCCGAGGCCATCGGGTACGGGGTCGACATGATCCGCGCCGGCCGCGCGGACGTCGTCGTCGCCGGCGGTACCGAGGCGACGATCCACCCGATGCCGATGGCCGCGTTCGCGGCCTCGCGCACCCTGTCGCTGCGCAACGACGAACCGCAGGGC
>CAZFUQ010000179.1:0-7218 GCA_964521905.1 uncultured Cellulosimicrobium sp. | reverse complement strand
GCTTCGTCATCGGCGAGGGCTCGGGCATCGTCGTCCTGGAGAGCGCCGAGCACGCCGCCGCGCGCGGCGCCCGTGTCTACGCGCGGCTCGCCGGCGTCGGGCTGTCGTCCGACGCGTTCCACATCACCTCGCCGGACCCCGAGGGCCGCGGCCAGGTCGCCGCGATGCGCCGTGCCCTCGAGGAGGCCGGGGCGACGGGCCGCGACGTCGTGCACGTCAACGCGCACGCGACGTCGACCAAGGTCGGCGACCTCACCGAGACGCGCTCGATCCGCACGCTCCTGGGCGACGACGCGGACCACGTCCTGCTCTCGGCGACCAAGTCGATGACCGGCCACCTCCTCGGCGGGGCCGGAGCGCTCGAGTCGATCTTCACCATCAAGGCGGTGTCCGAGCGCCTCGCTCCCCCGACGATCAACGTCGCGAACCCCGACCCGGAGCTCCAGGTGCCGCTCGTGCGCGACACCCCGGCGCCGCTGCCCGCCGGCGACGTCGTCGCGATCAACAACTCCTTCGGCTTCGGGGGACACAACGTGGCGCTCGCGGTGACGAACGCCTGACGCACGGCCCCACGCACGACGGCGCCCCACCGGTCGGACCGGTGGGGCGCCGTCGTCGTACAGGTGCGTCAGCCGACGCGGTGGAGCCACCGCACGGGAGCGCCCGCCCCGGCGTAGCGGAACGGCTCGAGCTCGTCGTCCCAGGCCTTCCCGAGCGCGAGGTGCAGCGCGTCGCGCATCGCGCGCGGCTCGCTCACCTGGTCGAGGGCGGCGCGGATCCGGTCCTCGGGCACGACGATGTTCCCGTGCACGTCCGTCTGGGCGTAGAAGATGCCGAGGTCGGGCGTGTGGGACCACCGGCCGCCGTCGACGCCGTGGCTCGGCTCCTCCGTGACCTCGTACCGCAGGTGGGACCACCCGCGCAACGCGGACGCGAGCTTCGCCCCCGTGCCCTGCGGGCCCTGCCAGGAGTACTCGGCCCGGTAGAGGCCGCGCGCGGCCGGCTGCTCCGTCCAGTCGAGAGAAACGCGCACACCGAGGACGTTGCCCGCGGCCCACTCCATGTGCGGGCACAGCGCACGCGGCGCTGAGTGCACGTAGAGAACACCGCGGGTGATGGCACCGGCCATGTCTGCCTCCCTAGGTCGAGGTTGCGTCTTCCCCAACGTTCCTCACCGAGGGCGGTGTCACGGCACGTCACAGATACGTCGCGGCGTGTCTCGTGCCCATCTTGCACGAGAACGTGTCGTCGCGCGAGAGATCCGCGGGGCGAGCCCCGAGGTGGTCAGGATCGGCCCGCCGTCAGAGCTGGGCGCGGAGCTCCCGCATCGCCTTCTTCCGCGCGGCACGGTCGAGCCGGTCCAGGTACAGCATCCCGTCGAGGTGGTCGCACTCGTGCTGCAGGCAGCGGGCCATGAGCTCGGTCCCCTCGACGACGACCTCGTTGCCGTCCAGGTCCGTGCCGACGACGCGGGCGTACCAGGCGCGGCGCGTCGGGTACCAGAGGTTCGGGACGGAGAGGCAGCCCTCGTCGCCGTCCTGGTAGTCGTCGGAGAGCTCGACGATGCGCGGGTTGAGCACGTACCCGATCTCGTCGTCGATGTTCCAGGAGAACGCCCGGAGGTTGACGCCGATCTGGTTGGCGGCGAGGCCCGCGCGGCCCTCGTGGTCGACCGTCTCGACGAGGTCCGCCACGAGCGAGCGGACGCGGTCGTCGATCGTCGTGATCTCGTCGCAGGGGGTGCGGAGCACGGGGTCCGGAATGGTCCGGATCTCTCTCATCGCCATGCCTCCATTCTTCCATGCGAGCGACCCCGGTCCGCCGCACAGGGGGATGCCCGGACCGGGACGCACGTCACTCGCGCCCGTGAGAGCCCTCGCGCCCAGACTCCTCGCATCACGGTTTGGTAACGTGCGCCGGATGCCCACGCCGAAACCGCGCCTCGCCGCGCTCGACGGACTGCGCTTCGCCGCGGCAGGTGCCGTGCTCCTCTACCACTTCGTCGCCGTCAACCACCACGCCTGGGGCGCCCGGACCAGCGACGCCCTCCCGGGTGCGCAGGGCGTCGCGGCGTACGGGTCGTTCGGCGTGCAGCTCTTCTTCGTGGTCAGCGGCTACGTCATCCTCATGACCGCGTGGGGGCGCGACGTCCAGGGCTTCGTCGCCTCCCGCGCGGGCAGGCTGTTCCCGGCCTACTGGGCCGCCGTGCTCCTCACGCTCGTGCTGCTCGTGCTCGTGACCCCGGGTCGGCGCGACGTCGACCTCCCGCAGGCGGCCGCGAACCTCACCATGGTCCAGCGGGCGTTCGGCGTCGGCGATCTCGAGGCGGTCTACTGGACGCTCTGGTCGGAGCTGCGGTTCTACGTCCTCGTCGGCGTGCTCGTCGCCGTCGGTCTCACCCGGGGACGCGTCGTCGCGTTCGTCGTCCTGTGGCCGGTGGCCGGGGCGATCGCGACCCAGACCGGCTCCGGGCTGCTCGCCACGGTGCTCGTCGCTCCCGACGCCTCGCTCTTCGCGGGCGGCATGACGCTCTACCTCCTCACCCGTGACCGGCGCTCCCCCGTCCTGTGGCTGGCCCTCGCCCTCGACGTCTTCCTCGCCGCCTCCGTCGCGGGCCCGATCCAGGCCGCGCGCATCGAGAACAGCACCGACCTCGTCGTCGCCCCGACGACCTCGTGGGTCGCGATCGTGGCGTGCTTCGCGATCGTCGCCGTCGCGACGCTCACCCCGGTCAGCCGCGTGTCGTGGCGCTGGCTCACGACGCTGGGCGCGCTCACCTACCCGCTCTACCTCGTCCACTCGTCGTGGGGCCGGTGGGTCATCGAGTCCGTGCACCCGTACCTGTCCCGTGCGGCGACCCTCGCCCTCGCGACCGCCGCGTGCCTCGCGCTGGCCTGGGCGGTCCACCGCGCGGTCGAACGCCCGCTCGGCCCGCGCCTGCGCCACGCGCTCGACCGGGACCTGCGTCGGCACGCCGGGCCCGCGACCCGGGGCCGCCCGGCCGGCGAGCGGCCCCGGACTCAGGAGGACGCGGCCGCTGCGAGGTAGTCGCGCAGGACCACGGCCTGGTTGTGCTGCTCGTCCTTCGCCCCGTACAGGAGCGTCACCACGGGGTGCTGCCCGACGACGTCGCGCAGCTCCGCGACCACGTCGGCGTTCGCGTCGAGCTCCGCGCGGTACCGCGTGGCGAACTCGTCGAAGAGCCGCTCCTCGTGGTGGAACCAGTGCCGCAGGTCCGTCGACGGCGCGACCTCCTTGAGCCACAGGTCGACGTGCGCCTGCTCCTTGCTCACGCCGCGCGGCCACAGCCGGTCGACGAGCACCCGGAACCCGTCGGCATCGTCCGCCGACTCGTAGACACGCTTGATCAGCACGGTCATGAGCCCATGACACCGCGAGACGTGGCGGGACGCATCCGCGAGGGTGCCGGTCCCGGTGGTGCCCCGTGCAGGACTTGAACCCGCGACCGAGAGATTATGAGTCTCCTGCTCTGACCAGCTGAGCTAACGGGGCGCGCGGTGAGCATATCGCCACCCGGCCCGGCACCCGGCGGACGCACGGGGACCGGCTACCGTGGGGACGTGTCCTGGTTCCGCCGCCCCTCGCTGCCCGATCCGGTGCGTCGATCGCTCGACGTGCCGGCGAACGACCGCGTGCTCGCGTCCGCCGAGCTCGTCGACGGCTCGTGGGCCGTCGCGACACGCTCCTCGCTCGTCACGAGCGACGCGGCGGGCGGGTCCGTGGCGAGCAGACCGTGGTGCGACGTCGACCGGGCGTCGTACTCGCCCGAGACCACGACGATCACCGTCTCGTGGGTCGACGGCGCACCGTCCCTGGCCCTGCCGCTCGCCGACGCGCGCCGCACGTCCCTCGCCCAGACCTTGCGCGAGCGCGTGCAGTCCTCGGTCGTGCTCGCGGAGACCGTGACGTTCGCCGCAGGGCTCACCGCACGCGTCGCGGTCCGCCGGGACGGCGACGGCGAGCTCTTCTCGCAGGTCGTCGCCGACGCAGGGGTCGACCTCGACGATCCCGAGGTGGTCGCCCGCGTCGACGCGGCAGAGGGCCGGGTCCGGTCGGCGTCCGGACTACCCCTCTGAGCCTGCTAGAGTTTTCCCCGGCCGACACGGTGAAGACCACGGCGGCCATGATCGATCCCGCGTAGCTCAGCTGGCAGAGCATCCGACTGTTAATCGGACGGTCGTAGGTTCAAGTCCTACCGCGGGAGCCCTCCAGAGATCCCCTGGCGCTGCAAGAGTGCAGCGACAGGGGATCTTCGTCTTCTCCCACCGATGACGTCGCGCAGGACACCCTTCGGAACGCGCATCGGGAATACCGGACGGTTGCTCGAGGCTTTCGTCTGTCGTGTCCACGACCTCCCCGACCGGGATCGGCCTGCGCTCGGAGCGCGGCCCCGTCCTCCTCGCCCTCATGCTCTCCACCGCGCTCGTCGCGCTCGACGCGACGATCATCGCGACGGCGTCCGCGACGATCGCACGCCAGCTCGGCGGGTTCGAGCAGCTCCCCTGGCTCTTCTCGAGCTATCTCCTCGCCCAGGCCGTCGGGACACCGGTGTTCGGCCGTCTCTCGGACGTCCTCGGCCGCAAACGGCTCATGCTCGCGGGCGTAGGCCTGTTCTTCCTGGGCTCGGTCCTGTGCGGCGCGGCCTGGTCCATGCCCGCCCTCGTCGCGGGCCGCGTGCTGCAGGGCCTGGGCGCCGGCGCGGTCATGCCGGTCTCCCAGACGATCGCCGCGGACATCTACACCCTCGAGGAGCGCGCGAAGGCGCAGGGCTACCTCGCGTCCGTGTGGGCGATCTCCTCGGTCGTCGGCCCGACGCTCGGCGGCGTCTTCTCCGAGTTCGTCAGCTGGCGGTGGATCTTCTTCGTCAACGTCCCGCTGTGCGCGATCGCCGCCTGGATGGTGCTCCGCCGCTACCACGAGTCGCCGCGCGAGGGTGCCCGGGAACCGATCGACTACCTCGGCGCGGTGCTCCTCACCACCGGGAGCACGCTGTTCCTCCTGGGGCTGCTCGAGGGCGGCTCGACGTGGGCGTGGGGCTCCGCACCGTCGCTCGCCGTGCTCGGCGCGGCGGTCGTCCTGCTCGCAGCGTTCGCGCTGCACGGGCGCCGCACGCGCTATCCGGTGGTCGACCTCGCGATCCTGCGCCGCCGCGTCGTCGGCGTCTCGACCGCGATCTCTCTCCTGGTCGGGGTGATCGTCCTCGCCCTGTCCACGTACGTGCCGATCTACGCCCAGGGCGTCCTCGGCGTCGGCCCGCTGGTCGCGGGCTTCGCGCTCGCGGCCATGACGGTGGGCTGGCCGATCTCGGCCTCGAACGCCGGGCGCCTCTACCTGCGCCTCGGCTTCCGGTGGACGGCGGTGATCGGGTCCGTGCTCGTGCTCGTGGGCACCGCCCTGACCCTCCTGCTCGGCGCGACCTCCACCGTCGTCGCGGTCGCGGCGACGTGCTTCGTCGTCGGCGTCGGCATGGGCCTGACGGCGGTGCCCACGCTCATCGCCGCCCAGTCGTCGGCGGCCTTCACCGAGCGGGGCGCCGTGACGGGGACCAACATGTTCGCGCGGTCGCTCGGGTCCGCGGTCGGCGTCGCGGTGTGCGGGGCGATCGTCAACGCCCGGACGACGCTCGGCACGGACGGCGCACCCGAGGGCCCCGGCCTCATGTCGGCGGTGCACGTGGTGTTCGTCGTGCTCGCCGCGTGCGCCGCGGTGCTCGTCGTGCTCGCGGTCCTCATGCCCTCCGACCGGCAGGCCGCGCTCGACCGCCGGGCCGCCACGTCGGGCGTCGCACCCGCCGCCGAGCCCGCTGCATGAGGCGGGTCAGGCGATCTCGCCCTCGCGCAGGGTGCGGCGCTCGGCCTCGACCGCGAGGAGCGCGGCGAAGGCCTCCTGGTAGGCCGCGAGGTCCGCGGCAGGGTCGAGGCGCTGCAGGCGGCTCTTCGCGTCCGCCACGCGCCTCGTGAGCCCCAGGTCCACGAGACCGCGCACGACACCGGTCACGTAGCCTCCGACGACGTTCTCGCGGTCCTCGGGCAGCGGTGCGACCGCGAGCTCGGTGACGAGGCCTCGGACGGGCTCGGCGGCCTGCTCGACGACGGCCTCGACCCAGCGCCCCGCGCCGAGGGGCGCTCCTTCGCGCACGCCGCCCGCGGCCCGGATCGCCGCGTGCACGGCGCGCCACGCGGGGACGGCGAACGCGTCCTCGCCGAGGTCGTCGAACATCGCCGGGACGTGCTGGGGGTACTGCAGGACGGCGACGAGCGCGAGCCGCTCGCGTCGCGCCACGGGGTCGCGCGGGTCGGGCGCGGGCAGCATGGGCTCGGCGGGCGCGGCGTCGGGCGAGGTGGCAGGCCCACCCGGGCGGGCGCCGTCGGGCCGGTTCACGACGGGACCGGGCAGGTTCCCCCGCTTCGCGGCGGCGGCGACCTCGCGCCGCACGCGCTCGGCGTCCATGCCGATCCAGCCGGCGAGCATGCGCGCGTACTCCGGGCGCAGCGCCGCGTCGCGGATGCCCGCGACGACGGGTGCCGCCGCCCGCAGCGCCCCGACCCGGCCCTCGGCCGTGTCGAGGTCGAACGTGGCGAGCGTCGTGCGGATGACGAACTCGAACAGGGGCTGGCGGCCGTCGACGAGCGCGCGCACCGCGTCCGGCCCGCGGGCCATGCGCAGCTCGCACGGGTCCATCCCGCCGGGCTCCACGGCGACGAACGTCTGGGCGTAGAAGCGCTGGTCCTCCCCGAACGCGCGCACCGCGGCCTTCTGGCCCGCGGCGTCGCCGTCGAACGTGAAGACGACCTCTCCCCCGACCGATGCACCCGACGCGAGCTGCATCCCGCCGCCGGCCGTCGTGTCGCCGAGGAGGCGGCGCACGATGCGCGCGTGGTCCGAGCCGAACGCGGTGCCGCACGTCGCGACGGCGGTCGTCACGCCGGACAGGTGCGCCGCCATGACGTCGGTGTACCCCTCGACGACGACGACGCGCTTCTGCTTCGCGATCTCGCGCTTGGCGAGGTCGATGCCGTACAGCACGTGCGACTTCTTGTAGAGCGTCGTCTCGGGCGTGTTGAGGTACTTGGGCCCCTGGTCCTCGTCGTAGAGGCGGCGCGCGCCGAACCCGACGATCTCACCCGTGACGTCGCGGATGGGCCACACGAGGCGACCACGGAACCGGTCGTAGATGCCGCGCTGCCCCTGGCTCAT
>CAZFUQ010000178.1:0-8357 GCA_964521905.1 uncultured Cellulosimicrobium sp. | reverse complement strand
TGAGCGCGGCCCGTCGCGGCGACGCCCGCCGGCAGGACGCCGCGTCGAGCCGCCGGGCGGCGCGCGAGGCCGCCGAGGACGCCGCTGCCCAGGCCGACCTCGACCGGGTCTACGCCCACATCATGTCCCGTGCGCCCGAGCACGACTTCGACCCGACCATCGACCGCGTGCGGCGCCTCTTCGAGCTCCTCGGCGACCCGCAGCACGCGTTCCGCACGATCCACCTCACGGGCACGAACGGCAAGACGAGCACCGCGCGCGTCGCCGAGGGACTCGTGCGCGAGCACGGCCTGCGCACCGGGCTCTTCACGAGCCCGCACCTGACGAGCGTCACCGAGCGCATCGTCGTCGACGGGGCGCCGATCTCCGCGCGCCGGTTCGTCGAGGTGTGGGAGGACGTGTACCCGTACGTGCAGGTCGTGGACGCGGAGCTCGCCGAGTCGGGGCAGTCGCGGCTGAGCTTCTTCGAGGTGCTCACGGGGCTGGCGTTCGCCGCGTTCGCGGACACCCCGGTCGACGTCGCGATCGTCGAGGTCGGCATGGGCGGCGAGTGGGACTCGACGAACGTGGTCGACGCCGAGGTCGCGGTCGTCACGCCCGTCTCGCTCGACCACGAGCGCTGGCTGGGCAGCACGCTCGAGGAGATCGCGACGGTCAAGTCGGGCATCGTCAAGGAGGGCGCGACCGTCGTCTCGGCCGAGCAGCGCCCCGAGGTCGAGGAGGTGCTGCGCGCCCGCGCCGAGCAGGTGGGGGCGCGCCTGCTGCGCGAGGGCGTCGACCTCGAGGTCGCGCAGCGGCACGTCGCGGTCGGCGGCCAGCTGCTCGACCTGCGCACCCCCGCGGCGCTGTACACCGAGGTGTTCCTCCCGCTGCACGGAGCGCACCAGGCGCACAACGCGCTCCTGGGCCTCGCCGCCGTCGAGGCCCTGCTCGGCGGGCGCTCTCTCGACGGGCAGGTCGTCGAGACGGCGTTCGCGGGCGTGACGTCGCCCGGCCGGCTCGAGGTCGTGCGGTCGAGCCCGACCGTGCTCGTCGACGCGGCGCACAACGCCGCGGGCGCGGAGGCGCTCGTGGTCGCGCTGGAGGAGGCGTTCGAGCTGCGCCACCTCGTGGGCGTCGTCGCGATCATGGGCGACAAGGACGCCGAGGCGCTCCTCGCCGCGCTCGAGCCGGTGCTCGCGGAGGTCGTCGTGACGCGCAACAGCTCGGACCGGTCGGCGGACCCGACCGAGCTCGCCGAGCTCGCCGCGGACATCTTCGGCGAGGACCGCGTGCACAGCACCGAGCGGCTCGACGAGGCGCTCCAGGTGGCCGTCGACCTCGCGGATCGCGACGACTCGGTGGGGGTCGGCACCGGGTCGGGCGTGCTCGTCACGGGGTCCGTCGTCACCGTCGCCGACGCGCGCATCCTGCTGGGCCGCGGCTGACGCGGCACCCACGGGCACCCGGCCGGCGCCGGACGAGCGCTGACGAGCGCCGCCCGGCGCCGGGGTGTTTGATGGAGACGACGACGGCGACGGCCCGCCGGGCGGGGGACGAGGGCGCTCCGGGTTTCCGGGGCGCGGACCGATGGAGGGATGACCGGTGAAGAAGCTGCTCAACGATCCCCAGGACGCGGTGGCGGAGTCGCTCGAGGGCTTCGGCCTGGCGCACGCCGACCTCGTGGAGGTGCACCTCGCGCCGCCCTACGTGTCGCGCGCGGGAGGCGCGGTCGCGGGGAAGGTGGGCCTCGTCTCGGGCGGGGGGTCGGGACACGAGCCGTTGCACGCGGGCTTCGTCGGCACCGGCATGCTCGACGCCGCGGTGCCCGGTGCGGTGTTCACGTCGCCGACCCCCGACCAGATCGTGCCCGCGATCCTCGGCGCCGACTCCGGCGCGGGCGTCCTCGCGATCGTCAAGAACTACACGGGAGACGTGCTGAACTTCGAGACGGCGGTCGAGCTCGTCGAGGCCGAGGGCACCCAGGTGACGAGCATCCTCGTGAACGACGACGTCGCGGTCGAGGACTCGCTGTACACGGCGGGCCGGCGCGGTGTGGCGGGCACGGTCGCCGTCGAGAAGATCGCGGGCGCCGCGGCCGAGCGGGGCGACGACCTCGGTGCGGTCACCGAGATCGCGGGCCGCGTCGTCGCGAACGTCCGGACGATGGGCGTGGCGCTCACCGCGTGCACGGTCCCGCACGTGGGCAAGCCGAGCTTCGACCTGGAGGAGGACGAGGTCGAGATCGGCATCGGCATCCACGGCGAGCCCGGGCGCCACCGCGTCCCCCTCGCGCCCGCGGACGAGATCACGCAGATGCTCGTCGACCCCGTCGCGGACGACCTCGGGCTCGCCCCCGGCGAGGACGTGTTGCTGTTCGTTAACGGTATGGGCGGTACGCCGTCGTCCGAGCTGTATGTCGTCTATCGTCAGGCGAGGAGGCTGCTCGAGGAGCGCGGCGCACGGGTGACGCGCTCGCTCGTGGGCAACTACGTCACGTCGCTGGAGATGCAGGGTGCGTCGGTCACCGTGCTGCGCCTGGACGACGAGCTGACCGCGCTGTGGGACGCTCCCGTCCACACGGCCGCGCTGCGCTGGTGAACCGGCGCCCTGTGGTGCAGTCTCCGGAACCGGTGGGTATCGCCGGTTCGATCGCGAGGAGAGGTGGGGCATGACGCTGGACGTGGCCTGGGCGGACCGATGGGCTCGGCTGAGCGCCGAGCGCATCGCCGCGGCGAGGGACGAGCTCACGGAGCTCGACCGGCAGATCGGTGACGGCGACCACGGGGAGAACCTCGACCGTGGGTACCGGGCCGTCGTCGCGAAGCTCGACGGTACGGCCGCCGGCGACCAGCCGCCGGGACAGATCGGCGACGTGCTCAAGCTCGTGGCCACGACGCTCATGTCGTCGGTCGGGGGTGCCTCCGGGCCGCTGTACGGGACCGCGTACCTCCGCGCGGCGAAGGTGACCGGGCTCGCCGAGCTCGACGCGCACGGGGTCGTGGCTCTCCTCGAGGGAGCGCTCGAGGGCATCACGGCGCGCGGCAAGGCCCAGGTCGGCGAGAAGACCATGGTCGACGCGTGGCAGCCCGCGGTCGACGCCGCCGAGGCCGCCGCCGACGCAGGCGCGACCACCGAGGAGGTGCTCGCCGCGGCCGCCCGTGCGGCACGCGAGGGTGCGGAGACCACGATCCCGCTCGTCGCGACGAAGGGGCGCGCCAGCTACCTCGGCGAGCGCAGCGCCGGGCACCAGGACCCGGGCGCGACGTCGACGGCGATCCTGCTCGAGGCCGCGCGCGACGCGGCGGCCGCGTGACGACGGAGGCCGGCGCCGGGCCGGCCGCGACCGTCGGCGACCGCGCCCGGGTCGCCCTCGTCCTCGTCTCCCACTCGCAGCGTCTCGCCGAGGGCGCCGTCGAGCTGTCGGCCCAGATGGCGCCCGGTGTCCTGCTCCTCGCGGCGGGCGGGACCGACGACGGCGGGCTGGGCACGAGCTACGACCGGGTGTCGGGTGCCGTCGACGAGGCGCTGCAGGTCGCGCAGGGCGTGGTCGTGCTCGCGGACCTCGGCTCGGCCGTCCTGACGGTGGAGTCGGTCCTCGACATGGAGGACGGGTACGACGGCCGCGTCCGTCTCGCGGACGCCCCGTTCGTCGAGGGCGCGGTCGCCGCGGCGGTCACCGCCCACGGGGGCGGCGACGTCGAGGAGGTGCTCGCGTCCGCGGAGCACGCGGGCGGGACGTTCGCGGTGGCTGGCGCCGACGGCGCGGCCGACGGCGGGACCTCGGCCGACGTCGTGACCGCGGCTCCCGAGGGCTCGGCCCGCGCGACGGTCACGCTGCGCAACAGGCTGGGCCTGCACGCGCGGCCGGCCGCCGTCCTCGCCCGGCTCGTGGCGGGGTTCGACGCGACGGTGACCATCGACGGCGTCAACGGCGCGAGCGTGCTCGAGCTCATGAAGCTGGGCGCCACCGGCGGCCAGGAGCTCGTCGTCACGGCGAGCGGCCCGCAGGCCCAGGAGGCCGTCGCGGCGGTGGTCGAGGCCGTCGAAGGCGGGTTCGGCGAGGCCTGACGTCCGGGAGGGGTCGGCCGTGTGACGGCCGTCACACAATTTTGCAGTTGATGCAAAATTGCAGGGGATGCAAGAATGGTCGGGTGCTGCCGACCCTGCCTGCCGTGCCCACGGAGCCCTCCCCGGCCGAGGGCCTGCGCGAGCGCAAGAAGCGCCAGCGGCGCGACGCGCTCATCGACGCCGCCCAGCAGCTCGTCCTCGAGCACGGGCTCGACGCGGTGACCGTCGACGACGTGTGCGCGGCCGTCGGGGTCTCCACCCGGACGTTCTTCAACTACTTCCCGTCGAAGGACGACGCGGTGCTCGGCATCGAGGACCTCAGCATCCCGGACGAGGCGGCGGCACGGTTCGTCGACGGCCGCCCGACCGGCGTCCTGCTGGACGACCTCGAGGCCCTCGTCGCCGAGCTCCTCGCGCACCACGGCATGTCGCCCGAGCGCGTGCACTGCGCCCTGAGGATCGTCGAGCGCGAGCCGCGGCTGATCGCCCGGCACGTCGCGTGGGTCGAGGGGCACCGCACGGAGCTGCTCGGGCTCTTCGCCGCCCGGCGCGAGGTGCACCCGTTCGTCCCCGACCCCGAGCTGCTCGTGCTCGTCGTCATGGCCCTGCTGCGGGCGTCGACCCTCGCGTGGGAGAGCGGGGACCGCGCCGGCCGTCCCGTCGACCACCTGTCCGACGTCGTCGCGCAGCTGCGCACCCTCCTGGGGCCGGCCGGCTGAACCCGGTGCGCGCCGCCGGGCCCGGTGCGCACCGCTCCCACGTCTCCGACGGCCCGTCCTGACGTACCCGCCCCAGCCCCAGCAACGACCTCACCCCGACGACGGGCCGCCCCGGCGATCGTCGGCGCGCCCCGGCCCGTCCCGACCGAAGGGGAAACCCCATGTCCTCTCCCACCGCACCTCCCGGTGGCGCGTCCGTCGACGCGTCCGCCCGGTCGCACGACGCGGGCAAGCCGCTGATCGTCCTCACCCCGCGCACCGTGTGGGTGATCTTCGGCGCGCTCATGGCGTCGATGTTCCTCTCCTCGCTCGACCAGTCCATCGTCGGGACCGCGATGCCGACGATCGTCGGCGAGCTGCACGGCGTCGAGCACCAGGGCTGGGTCATCACGGCCTACATCCTGGCGATCGCGATCGTCATGCCGCTGTACGGCAAGTTCGGCGACCTCTGGGGCCGCCGCTGGCCCTTCCTCGTCGCGATCGGGCTCTTCACGATCGCCTCCGCGGGTGCCGGGTTCGCCCAGTCGTTCCCCGAGCTCGTCGCCTGGCGCGGCGTGCAGGGCCTCGGCGGTGGCGGTCTGATGATCCTGTCGCAGGCGATCATCGCCGACATCGTCCCCGCCAAGGACCGCGGCAAGTACATGGGCCCGATGGGCGCCCTCTTCGGCATCGCGGCCGTCATCGGCCCGCTCCTCGGCGGCTGGTTCACCGAGGGCCCGGGCTGGCGCTGGGCCTTCTGGATCAACGTGCCGATCGGTGTCGCGGCGTTCGTCGTCGCGTGGGTCGCCCTCAAGCTCCCGTCCCACCGCTCCGGACGCAAGATCGACGTCGCGGGCATCTTCCTCCTCGTCGTCGCGACCTCGGGCATCGTGCTGCTCACCAGCTGGGAGTCGCTGACCTCGTCCGCCGGCTACGACTGGTCCGACCCGTGGCTGCTCGGCCTCGTCGCCACGGTGGTCGTCTCGATCCTCGCCTTCGTCATGGTCGAGAACCGTGCCGAGGAGCCGCTGCTCCCGCTGCACCTGTTCAAGAACCGGACGTTCACCATCGCGACGCTCATCGGTCTCGTGCTCGGCATGGGGATGTTCTCCGCCCTCGCGTTCCTGCCCACGTTCCTGCAGATGTCGACCGGCGCGGGCGTCACCGAGTCCGGCTTCCTCATGCTCCCGATGATGGTCGGCGTCATGCTCACCGCGATCGGCTCGGGGTTCGCCATCACGAAGACCGGCCGGTACAAGATCTACCCCGTCGCGGGCCTGGCGCTCACGGCGCTCGGCATGGTGTGGCTCACGCGGATCACGGGCGACATGTCGATGGTGCTGTTCGGCGCGATGATCTTCGTCATGGGCGCCGGCATGGGCCTCGTCATGCAGACGATCGTCCTCGCCGTGCAGAACTCGGTCGACCCGCACGAGATCGGCACCGCGACCAGCGCGAACAACTTCTTCCGCGAGATCGGCGCCGCGGTCGGCACCGCGCTGTTCAGCACCATCTTCACGTCGCGCCTCGCGACGAACCTCGAGGGCGTCTTCGCCGGCGCCCCCGCCGGTGCCGTGCCCGAGGGCGCCGACGGGTCGTCGCTGACGCCCGAGCTCGTGCAGCAGCTCCCCGAGCCTTTGCACACCGGGGTCGTCGACGCGTTCACCGACGCGCTCGCACCGGCCTTCTGGTACCTCGTCCCGCTCGTCCTCGTCGGCTTCGTGCTCGCGCTGTTCCTGCGCGAGGTCAAGCTGTCCGACGTCGCCGGGATGGTCGCGCGCGGCGAGGCGGTCGCCGAGGACGGGGGCCTCGTCGAGGACGAGCCCGCCGGGGACCTGGTCGATGCGACCGTCTCGGCGGGGTCGCGGGAGACGGTCGGCTCCGACGACCGTCCGGCAGGCGACGACGGCGCCCCCGCCGGACCGGCGCGCGACGGCGCGCCGGTATCCTGACCCGGTGAGCACCCCGTCGTCGCAGCCCGCCGCGCAGCCGTCCCGCCACGGCCGCGCGGCGGGCCCCGTGCGCCCCTCGCCGGGCGACCGCATCAAGCCCAAGAAGCCCGCGAAGGCCCAGTTCGCGTCGACGACCCTGGTGCTCGAGGCGTTCGTCGTGGTGTTCGCCACGCTCGCCGCCTACGGGCTGCGCGACGTGCCGTACTCCCGCGGGCCGCTCGAGCTCCCCAGCGCGTCGTCGATCTGGCTCGTCGGCGGGGTGCTCGCGCTCGTGCTCCTCGTGCTGTCCCGCACGGTCGGCACGCCCGGCGGCTACGTCGGCGGGAGCGTCGTCCAGGTCCCCGTCCTCGCGTTCGGCCTCGTCGTCCCGATGATGTACGTGGTGGGAGGCATCTTCGTCGTGCTCTGGATCGTCTCCATCCGGCTCGGCGGCCGGATCGACCGCGAGCGTGCCGCGTACGACGCCGAGCACCCCGAGACGGCGCCGAACGCCGACTGATCCGACGAGGACGGGCTGCGGGGAAGCCGCGCGCGGCCGGTAGGCTCGGCGACCATGACCGACGTCGCACCCGCACTGACCGAGACCATCGAACGCACCCTCATCCTCGTCAAGCCCGACGGCGTCCGCCGCGGCCTGTCCGGCGAGATCCTGCGGCGCGTCGAGGCCAAGGGCTACACGCTCGCCGCCGTGCGCCTGCTGGACGCCTCGCCCGAGACCCTCGCGGCGCACTACGCCGAGCACGAGGGCAAGCCGTTCTACCAGCCCCTCGTCGACTTCATGCTCTCCGGCGCGATCCTCGCGGTCGTCGCCGAGGGCCAGGGCGTCGTCCCCGGCTTCCGCTCGCTCGCCGGCGCGACGAACCCGACCGAGGCGCTGCCGGGCACGATCCGCGGCGACCTCGGGCGCGACTGGGGCCTGAAGGTCCAGCAGAACCTCGTGCACGGGTCGGACTCGCCCGAGTCCGCCGCGCGCGAGATCGCGCTCTGGTTCCCCGAGCTGGGCTGACCGATCCCTCGGACCGCCCCGTCCCGCCGCTCGCGGGGCGGGGCGGTCCGCGTCCCCGTCGCCTGCGCCGTCGCGACCGTCGACCGGACGCGCCGAGTTCCGCAGGATCGTGGGTCGGCCGCACTACTCTCGACCTCGTGCACCTCAAGACGCTGACGCTCCGGGGCTTCAAGTCGTTCGCCTCCGCGACGACGCTGAGCTTCGAGCCCGGCGTGACGTGCGTCGTGGGGCCGAACGGGTCGGGCAAGTCGAACGTCGTCGACGCGCTCGCGTGGGTCATGGGGGAGCAGGGCGCCAAGACGCTGCGCGGCGGCAAGATGGAGGACGTCATCTTCGCCGGCACCTCCGGGCGACCGCCGCTGGGCCGGGCCGAGGTGGCGCTGACGATCGACAACACCGACGGCGCGCTGCCGATCGACTACACCGAGGTGACGATCTCGCGCACGCTGTTCCGCAGCGGCGGGTCGGAGTACGCGATCAACGGGTCGCCGTGCCGGCTGCTCGACATCCAGGACCTGCTGTCCGACTCGGGACTCGGGCGCGAGATGCACGTCATCGTCGGGCAGGGGCAGCTCGACGCCATCCTGCACGCCAGCGCCGAGGACCGCCGCGGCTTCATCGAGGAGGCGGCCGGCGTCCTCAAGCACCGCA
>CAZFUQ010000177.1:6722-8362 GCA_964521905.1 uncultured Cellulosimicrobium sp. | reverse complement strand
GACGACGACGCCCACCCCGGGGTCGGCGTCGTCTCGATGGCGGACATTCGCGACCGCTTCCGCCTCACCGCGAACGTGGTGGACGTCGTCCCGCCCACCGCGGCGCTGCCGCACCTGCCCGTCGCGCGCGCCGTGTGGGAGCCGCGCCCCGACCTCGCGACGTCCGCCGAGGCGTGGCTGACCGCGGGCGGCGCGCACCACACGGTGCTGTCCACCGCGGCCGGCATCGACGCTTTCGAGGTCTTCGCCGAGATCGCGCGCACCGAGCTGCTCGTCATCGACGAGAGCACCACGCGCCGCGGGTTCCGCGACCAGGTGCGCTGGAACCAGGTCTACTACCGCGTCGCTCAGGGGCTGTGACCCGGGCGTCGGGCACCCGCGCGTCGGGCCGGACCGCCGAGGTCCGGCCCGACGCGTTCGGGTACCTCCTCGTGCACTTCGTCGAGGACCCGGACGGGCACGCGGAGACCCTCCACTACTCGCTGAGCCGCGGCGACGACCCGACGTCCTGGGACCGGCTCGGCGTGGTCCTCGAGTCGCACCTCGGCACGACGGGCCTGCGCGACCCGCACGTCGTGCGCGCGCCCGACGGCGACGGGTTCTTCCTCGTCGCGACCGACCTGCGCGTCTTCGGCGGCGACGACGCGGGCTGGGACGCGTGGCAGCGCCACGGCAGCCGGTCGCTCGTCGTCGCGCGCTCGGACGACCTCGTGCGGTGGTCTCCGCCGTGGCTCGCCGAGGTCGCGCCGCCCGAGGCGGGCATGGCGTGGGCGCCCGAGGCGTTCTGGGACGCCGGCGCCGGCCACTTCGTCGTGCACTGGTCGTCCACGCTCTACGACCCGGAGGACAGCGCGCACGCGGGGGAGTCGTACAGCCGCGTCCTGTGGGCGACGACGACCGACTTCGTGACGTTCTCGCCCCCGCGCGTCCTGCTCGACACGGGCCGCACGACGATCGACACGACGATGATCGAGCACGACGGCCGCGTGTTCCGCTTCCACAAGGACAACAGCCCGGGCGGGCGCGAGCTGTACATGGACGTCGTGGCGCACGCGACGTCCGACGACGCGCGCGTCCTCGCCGAGCACATCGGCGCCGACCGGTACGGGCACGTCGAGGGTCCGCTCGTGTTCCGCGCGAACGACGCCGAGCAGTGGTACCTGTTCGTCGACCAGTACGGCGACGCCGGCCAGGGCTACCGGCCGTTCGTCACCGACGACCTCGCCTCGGGGCGCTGGGAGCCCGTCGAGGGGTCGTTCGACCTGCCCGACCGCACCAAGCACGGCGTCGTGCTCCCGCTGCGCGGCGACGAGTGGCACCGCCTCGCCGCGGCCTCCCGTCCGGACGGCGCCGACCCCGAGCTCGCCGACCCCGAGCTCGCCGTCCCTGACGGGCCTGACCTCTCCTGACCCCGACCCCCTGTGGGCCGGGGTTCTTCCCGGTTCGCCGTTACAACGATGTAGAAGGGATCGACATGCACCGTACGCACCACGACCCGCCCCAGGGCGGGCGCACCACGAGGCGCCGAACCACGGCGCTCGCGCTCGCCGCGGCGCTCACCGCCGCGCTCCTCGCCGGAACGGGCGCGACCGCCGCCCCGGCGCTCGCCCCGGTCGACGCCGCGGGGGCCGCACTGACCG
>CAZFUQ010000177.1:0-6622 GCA_964521905.1 uncultured Cellulosimicrobium sp. | reverse complement strand
ACCGGCGAGACGTCGCCGATCCACGACCCCGCGCTCGTCGTCGACGACGACGGCACCTGGTACGTGTACTCCACCGGGCTCGTGAACCGCGAGAAGGGCGGCACGATCCAGGTCTGGTCCTCGCACGACGAGGGAGTCACCTGGGAGTCGGAGGGCACCGTCTGGGACGAGATCCCGGCGTGGATCGACGAGCACTTCGCCGACGGCGCGCTGCCCGACAACCTCTGGGCTCCCGAGGTCTACGAGCACGACGGCACGTACTACCTCTACTACTCGGCGTCGCGCTTCGGGACGAACACGTCGCTCACGGCGCTCGCGACCAACACGACGCTCGACCCCGACGACCCCGACTACGCGTGGGTCGACCAGGGTCTCGTCGTCGAGTCGCCGCAGGACGTCGCGGGCGGCAAGACGTTCAACGCGATCGACGCGGGCATCGTCGAGGACGGCGACGGGACGCCGTACATGGCGATCGGGTCGCACTGGTACGGCATCTTCCTCGTCGAGATCTCGTGGCCGACGGGCAAGCCCGTCGCCGGCGCGCTCGACGACGCGGTGCACCTCGTCGACCGGTTCGCGCCGGGCAACCGGGTCGAGGCGCCGTTCCTCACCGAGCACGACGGCTGGTACTACCTGCTCGTGTCGTTCGACGCGTGCTGCCAGGGCGCGGACAGCACGTACCACGTGGCGATGGGCCGGTCCCGGTCGGTCACGGGCCCGTACCTCGACGCCGAGGGGCGCGACCTGCTCGGCGGGGGCGGGACGACGCTGCTCGACACGCACGGTGCCGTCGTCGGCCCGGGCGGGCAGTCGGTGTTCGACGACGTGCTCGCGTTCCACTACTACGACGCCTCGAACGAGGCGCTCCCGTACTTCCCGACGCTCGGGCTCCAGCGCCTCGCGTGGGTCGACGGGTGGCCCGTCGTCGACGCGACGGTCGAGACCCCGGCCGTGCCCGCCGGGCCGCAGGACGTCGTGGCCGTGCCGGGAGGGGCGGCGTCGTTCGCGGTGTCGGTCACCGGGGCGCCGGTCCCCGTCGTCACCTGGGAGCTCTCGCGCGACGGCGGTACGTCCTGGGAGCAGGCTGCGCCGGCCCGCCGTGCGGCGGACGGCTCGGCGTCCCTCGAGCTGTCGGGCGTCACGACGTCCGACGACGGGACGCTCGTCCGCGCGCGCGTCGCCAACGCGCACGGCAGCGTCGTGAGCCCGACGGCGACCCTCGCCGTGGGCGAGGCGGCCGACGTCGCGCTCGGGGACGTCGTCGTGCAGCCGCGCTGCCTCGCTGGGTCCGCCTACCTCGCGGTGCGCGTGGGCACCGCCGAGCCGGAGGAGCCCGTGACGGTCACGATGACCACGCCGTACGGCGCGCGGACGTTCGCCGACGTCGTCCCGGGCCGGTCCGCGTACCAGTCGTTCGCCGTGCGCTCGTCCGCGGTCGCGGCCGGGTCGGTCGAGGTGACGGCGACGGCAGGTGACCGGACGACGTCCCGCACGGTCGAGCACCAGGGCATCACCTGCGCCTGACCCGGACGAGGTTCGGCGCGGCGAAGCGGTCGCGGTCGTCAGGGCGAGAGGTCACCCCGGTGATCTCTCGCCCTGACACGTCGGTGCCCGACGGCGCGGGTCAGGCCGTGCGGACCGTCCCGGCCAGCGCGGTCCACGACTCGGGCGCGAGCGTGACCGTCGTCGTGCGGGCTCCGGCCGTGGCGCCCGGCGTGACGTCGGCCGCGAGGTCGACCGTCGACCAGCACGCGTCGACGACCTTGCGTGCGTGCGCCGGGCCCTCGACGGCGGCGTCGTGGTCCGCGACCATGCGCCAGCCCTCGGTGATCTCGACGCCGAGGCCGAGGTGCTCGACGTCGACCTCGACCGGCTCGGCCGACCGGTTGGTGAGGAACAGCGCGAGCGCGCCGGTCTCCGGGTCGTGCGTCGCCGCGGCCGTGACGAGGGGGACCTCGCCGTGGCGCCTCGTCGTGGTCGTGGGGGAGTCCACGCGTACGTCGAGCGCCTCGCCGCGTGCGAGGCGGGCCGTCGTCGCGAACGGGTGGAACGTCGGCTGGCGCCACGCCTCCCCGCCCGGCTCGGTCATGATCGGCGCGATGACGTTGACGAGCTGCGCGAGCGCGGCGACCGGGACGCGGTCGGCGTGGTTGAGGAGGGTGACGAGCAGATCGCCGACGACGACCGCGTCGAGACCCGAGTAGACGTCCTCGATGATGCGTGGCGCGTCGCGCTGGATCGGCAGGTTCGTCTCGCCCGGGAACCGGGACTCGAGGTACCAGACGTTCCACTCGTCGAAGCTGATGGTGATCGTCTTGTCGGAGCGGCGGCGCGCGCCCACGGCGTCGGCGGACGCGGCGACGCGGTCGATGAATCGGTCCATCGCGGTGCCGGACCCGAGGAACGACGCGCGGTCGCCGTCGAGCTCCTCGTAGTACGCGTGCATGGAGATGTGGTCGACGAGGTCGTACGTGTAGGACAGGACGGTCTGCTCCCACTCGCCGAACGTGTCCATCTGCATCGACGACGACCCGCACACGACGAGCGAGATCGACGGGTCGACGAGCTTCATTGCCTTGCCGGCCTCGGCGGCGAGCTTGCCGTACTCGTGGGCGTCCTTGTGGCCGATCTGCCACGGGCCGTCCATCTCGTTCCCGAGGCACCACAGCCTCACCGCGTACGGCTCGGCGCGGCCGTTGGCGATGCGCAGGTCGGCCCAGCGCGTGCCGGCCTCGCCGTTGCAGTACTCGACGAGCGCGGCCGCGGCCTCGACGCCGCGCGTGCCGAGGTTCACGGCCATCATCGGCTCGAAGCCCTCGCGCTCGGCCCACTGCAGGAACTCGTCGGTGCCGACGAGGTTCGGCTCGACCGTGCGCCACGCGAGGTCGAGGAAGGGCTTGCGCTCGGCGACCGGGCCGACGCCGTCCTCCCAGCGGTAGTTGGAGACGAAGTTGCCGCCGGGGTAGCGCAGCATCGTCACGCCGAGCTCGCGGGAGAGGTCGGCGACGTCGCGGCGGAAGCCGTGCTCGTCGGCCGTCGGGTGGCCCGGCTCGTAGATGCCGGTGTAGACGGCGCGGCCGAGGTGCTCGACGAACGAGCCGAACAGGCGGCGGTCGATCGGTCCGACCCGGAAGTCGGGGTGCAGCGCCACGCGGGCGCGGGGGTGCGTCATCGGGATCCTCGCTCGTGGTGGTCCGACCGCCCGGGGCGGCCGGCGTGCTCGTCGTCGTGTCACGCAGACGGCGACAGTCCGACTTTACATCGATGTAGAGTAGCCGTCGACGACGCTCCCAGCACGCGAGGTGACATCGATGACGACGCTCTCCACCGGCACCGCCGGACCCGTGGGCGGCCCCCTCCCGCACGCCCGCCTGCGCCCGCTGCCGGCGGACGCGCTCGTGCTCGGGCCCCGCGGCGCCCTCGGGGTGTGGCAGGCGCGGTCGTCGCGCGCGACCCTCCCGCACTGCCTCGACGCGCTCGAGACGTCCGGCGTCCTGGACAACCTGCGCCGCCTCCTGCCGACCGACGACCCGCTCCGCCACGAGGGCCCGTACCGCGGGTTCAACTTCGCGGACTCCGACGCGTGGAAGACGCTCGAGGCCGCGGCCTGGGACGCCGGACGCACGGGCGAGGCGCCGCACGAGGACGTGGTGCGCGCCGTCGTCGACCTGGCCGTACGCGTCCAGGACCCCACCGGCTACCTGGACTCGCACGTCCAGGGCGGGGCCGCGCCGTCGGGCACCCCGTACGCCGACCTGCGCTGGGGCCACGAGCTGTACGTGCTCGGCCACCTCCTGCAGGCCGGGATCGCGCGCTCGCGCGCGCAGGGCTCGCCCGACCTCCTGGAGGTCGGGCGCCGCTGGGCCGACGACGTCGCGGACCGCCTCGCGGCCGGCGAGGAGCTGGTCTGCGGGCACCCGGGGATCGAGACCGCGCTCGTCGAGCTCGCGCGGCACACCGGCGACCCGCGCTACCTCGACGCGGCGACGCGCACGATCGCGCTGCGCGGTCACGAGCGCCTCGGCGCCGGGCCGTTCGAGCCCGGCTACCACCAGGACGCCGTGCCCGTGCTCGAGGCGACGGAGGTCACCGGGCACGCCGTGCGCCAGCTCTACCTGCTCGCCGGGGTGACCGACGTCTTCCTCGAGACGGGCGACCCGGCGTGGCTCGCGACGCTCGAGCGCCTGTGGGACGACGCCTACGGGCGGCGGACGTACGTCACCGGTGGCATGGGGTCGCGGCACAAGGACGAGTCCTTCGGCGACCCGTACGAGCTGCCGCCCGACCGCGCGTACGCCGAGACGTGCGCCGGCATCGCGAGCGTCCAGTGGAGCTGGCGCATGCTGCTCGCGACCGGGCAGGGGCGCTACGCGGACGAGCTCGAGCGGGCGCTGTACAACGTCGTCGCGGGCGCCACCTCCGCGGACGGCACCGCGTTCTTCTACTCCAACCCGCTCCACGTGCGCGAGGGGCACGACGGGTCGAGCGAGTACTCGCCGTCGGGCCGCCTGCCGTGGTTCGCGTGCGCGTGCTGCCCGCCCAACCTCGCGCGCCTCGTCGCGTCGCTCGGGTCGTACGTCGCGACCGGCGGTGCCTCGGGTGGGGTCGCGCTGCACCTGTACGCGGACGCGGACCTCGACGTGCCCGACGCCGCGGGCGCACCCGGTCGGATCGAGGTCCGGACCGCGTACCCGGCGGACGGGACCGTCGTCGTGCGCGTCCCGGCGCGGTGGCGCGGCCCGCTGTCCCTGCGCGTGCCCGGCTGGGCCGACGCCGCGCGCACGACCCTCACGCTCGACGGCGAGACGCTGCCCGTCGAGCCCGTCGACGGGTACGTGACCGTCGCGCTGCCGGGTGTGCCGTCGCCCGGCGTGCCGTCGCAGGGCGCGACGGGGGCGGGTACGGCGCCGGACGGCGACGGCGTGCGCGAGGTGCGGCTCGTGCTGCCGCTCGACGTCCGCCTGCTCGCCGCCCACCCGCGCGTGGACTCCGTCCGCGGGTGCGTCGCCCTCGCCCGCGGGCCGGTCGTGCACGCCGTCGAGCAGGTGGACCACCCGGGCGTCGCGATCGAGGACCTCGTCCTCGACCTCGACGCGCCCGTCGTCGTGGGGCCGCCGGTCGGTGCCGGCTCGGGCGCCGCGGCACCCGGAACGGACGGGCACGCCGGCCCGGCGACGCTGCGCGGGCGGGCCCGGGTCGTGACGGGGGCCCCGACCGGCGCGCTCTACGCGGACCGGGGCACCGGAGCGCGGCCCGACGTCGAGGCCGGCGCAGTCGTCCGCGAGGTCGAGCTCGTCGCCGTGCCGTACGCGACGTGGGGCAACCGTGGCGAGGGCCCGATGCGCGTCTGGATCCCGGCGCACGAGAGCGTGTGAGCAGGCCACCGTGCACGTCGCGCGTGGCACAGTTGACCCATCCCGGCCCGGGAGGGCACGGAATCCCGAAGGAGTGAGCAGCTTGCCGGTGACGATGCACGACGTGGCGGCCCGCGCCGGTGTCTCGGTCAAGACGGTGTCGAACGTCGTCAACGCCTACCCGCACGTGCGGCCCGAGACGCGCCGGCGCGTCGAGGAGGCGATCGAGCACCTCGGCTACCGCATGAACGTCTCGGCCCGGAACCTGCGCACGCGACGCACGGGGATGATCACGCTCGCGGTCCCCGAGCTGTCGCTGCCGTACTTCGCCGAGCTCGCCGACTCCGTCATCCGCGCCGCCGAGGCGCACGGGTACACGGTGCTCATCGAGCAGACGAACTCGACCCGCGAGCGCGAGGCGCAGGTGCTGTCCGGCCGCTACCAGGACATGACCGACGGCGTGATCTTCTCGCCCCTCGCGCTGGGTCCGGCCGACCTGCCGCTGTTCGACGTCCGGTTCCCCCTCGTCGTGCTCGGCGAGCGCGTCTTCGGCGCGCCCGCCGACCACGTGACCATGAACAACGTCGCCGCCGCGCGCGCCGCGACCGCGCACCTCGTCGCGCTCGGTCGTCGCCGCATCGCCGTCGTCGGTGCGCACGCGGGCGAGTCCGTGGGCTCCGCCGCGCTGCGCATGGAGGGCTACCAGCTGGCGCTCGCGGACGCGGGGATCCAGCCCGACCCGGCTCTCGTCGGCGAGGCGGGCCTGTGGCACCGTGCGACCGGTGCCGAGACCATGGGCCGCCTCCTCGACTCCGGCGTCGAGATCGACGCCGTGTTCGCCCTCAACGACGCCATGGCGCTCGGTGCGCTGCACGCGCTGCACGCGCGCCGCGTCGACGTGCCGGGCGACGTCGCGCTCATCGGCTTCGACGACGTCGACGACGTGCGCTACTCCGTGCCCACCATCTCGTCCGTGTCGCCGGGCCGCGAGCAGATCGCCGCCCGCGCGGTAGCGCTGCTCGTCGCCCGGATCGACGCGCGCGGCGCCGGCGAGGCCGCGCCGTTCCGGCGCGTGGTCCCCGACTCGTCGATCATCGGCCGCGAGTCCACGGGCGACGTCCCCACCGGCGGCGGCGAGACCGTCGTCGCCGTCCAGCAGGGCCGCGTGGAGACCGTCGAACCCGTCCGCGTCCCCGTCCCCTGACCCGCGAGGCAGCACCCCGCCCCGCCGAGACAGAGCCCTGGTACCGCCGAGGTAGAGCCGTGGT
>CAZFUQ010000176.1:0-8419 GCA_964521905.1 uncultured Cellulosimicrobium sp. | reverse complement strand
GACAACCCTTCACCGAAGGCCCACCCCACCAGGGGTGGGCCTTCGGCATTTCCCGGACCTTCCCCCTCACCCGAGCTCGCGACAGGGCCCCACCACGGGTGCCCACCGTGCCGGCGTGGGAGGATGTCCTGCGCAACTTCAGACATGAGAGGGAACCCTGGTGAACGACACCTCCCACGAGCCCGAGCGCTCGTCCTCGGGTGACGACCGCAGCGGTCGCCGCGACCGGGACGACCGTCCCGGCCGCCCCAGCGAGTCGCGCGGGTCGGAGCGGGGCCGGGCCGGCGGGTCGGAGCGCTCGGGGGACCGCGGCCGCGGGGACGGTCAGGGTCGCTCTGCCGGGGGCTATCGAGGACGCCCGGACGGTGGCCGAGGACGCCCGGACGGTGGCCGAGGTCGGCCGGCCGGCGACCAGGGCCGCTCCGGCGGCGCGCGGGACGAGCGTGGTGGGTCCGCACGTGGGTCGCGTCCGGGGACCGGTGGCGGCTCTCGCGACGAGCGCGGTGGCCGACGGGACGACCGGCCGCGCCGGGACGGCGAGCCCGGCGGGGGAGCGCGTCGCGGCGGTCCTCGTCCGGCAGGTGCGGGCGAGGACCGTCGCGGGCGGTACGACCGCGACGCCGGGGACCGGCGCGGGGGTTCCTCCGGCCCCCGCGACGACCGTCGCGGGCACGCGCCGCGCGGCGGCGCGGGACGCGATCGCGATCGTCTCGACCAGCGTCCCGAGCCGCGCCACCCCGCGGGCCCGGACATCCCGGAGGACGTCCAGTTCTCGCAGCTCGACCGTGCCGCTCGCGGGCGCCTGCGGACCCTGAGCAAGGAGACCGCGGAGGTCGTCGGCCGCCACCTGGTGATGGCCGGTCGGCTCATCGACGTCGATCCCGAGCTCGCCTACGAGCACGCCCAGGCCGCCGTGCGGCGGGCGGGACGCGTGGACGTCGTCCGTGAGGCCGCCGGTCTCACGGCGTACAGCACGGGACGCTACGCGGAGGCGCTGCGCGAGCTGCGGACCGTGCGTCGGCTCAACGGCTCGTCGGAGCACCTGCCGATCATGGCGGACTGCGAGCGTGGCCTCGGCCGCCCCGAGCGTGCGCTCGCGCTCGCCGCTTCCGACGAGGCGGCGACGCTCGACGACGTCGGCCGGACCGAGCTCGCCATCGTCGTGAGCGGTGCGCGCGTCGACCTGGACGAGATCGACGCCGCCCTCGCCGCGCTCGACCAGGTTCCCGCAGCCGGTACGCGCGGGGAGCTCGGCGCACGGGTGCTGCAGGCGCGCGCCGCGGTGCTCGAGGTCGCCGGCCGCACCGAGGAGGCGGCCGAGATCCTCGCGGGGATCGACTCCGACCTGCTCGCCGTCGTGCTCGGCGAGCCGGACGAGGACGTGGTGGTCTACGACCTGACGGAGGACCTCGACGACGGCGCGGAGAGCGACGAGGACGGGGACGACTCCGAGGAGGCGGACGACGTCGTGGACGGTCCGGGCACCGGCGCGCCCGAGCCATCCGTGCCCGAGCCCGAGACGTCCGGGGACGCGCCGTCCGAGGACGAGCAGGCGCAGGGCGACGGGCAGGCCGGGGACGCTCGATGAGCGCGGGTCTGCTGGCGAGCGAGCGTCCGCTCGCGGAACGCTACGACCTCGCGCTCGTCGACCTGGACGGCGTCGCGTACCGGGGCCACGAGCCGATCGCCCATGCGGCGGACTCGCTGACCGGCGCGCGCGACCGCGGGATGCGCCTGGTGTTCGTGACGAACAACGCGTCGCGCGAGCCGGGGTCGGTCGCCGAGCAGCTCACGGGCCTCGACATCCCGACGACGGCCGACGAGGTCATGACCGCCGCGCAGGCCGCCGCGGCGCTCCTGCGCACGCGGCTGGAGCCCGGGGCGAAGGTCCTCGTGATCGGCGGGGCGGGCCTCGTCACCGCGGTGCACGACGCCGGGTTCGCGCTCGTGGAGAGCGCCGACGACGAGCCCGCGGCCGTGGCGCAGGGCTTCGCGCCCGAGCTCGGCTGGGCACAGCTCGCGGAGGCCGCCTACGCGGTCCAGCGCGGCGCCTGGCACGTCGCGAGCAACCTCGACCTGTCGTTGCCGACCGCGCGCGGCTTCGCGCCGGGCAACGGCTCGCTCGTCGGTGCCGTGCGCGCGGCGACGGGCGTGGAGCCCTCCAGCGCGGGCAAGCCGTCACCGACGATGTACGGGCTCGCGATCGAGCGGGCGGGCGCGCAGCGGCCCCTCGTGGTGGGCGACCGGCTGGACACCGACCTCGCCGGTGCCCGGGCGGGTGGGTACCCGGGGCTGCACGT
The DNA here is from genome assembly GCA_964521905.1 of uncultured Cellulosimicrobium sp. Taxonomy (GTDB): domain Bacteria; phylum Actinomycetota; class Actinomycetes; order Actinomycetales; family Cellulomonadaceae; genus Cellulosimicrobium. The sequence continues at coordinate 6,119 of CAZFUQ010000176.1, read as the reverse complement.
CCTCACCGGGGTCAGCACGGCGCGCGACGCCGTCCTCGCGGAGCCGGGGCTGCGGCCGCACTACGTCGGCACGGACCTGCGCAGCCTCCTGGAGCCCCACCCGGCACCGGAGCGCACCGCGGACGGCTGGTGGACCTGCGGCGACAGCGCGGCGCGCGTCGACGACGGTGCGCTGCGCCTCGACGTGCGCGGCGCCGTGACGATCGACACCGTCCGGGCCGCCGCCACGGCGTCGTGGACGTCGGCGGACGACGGGCTGCCCGTGGACCCGCGGAGCGTGCCCGAGCTGCCCGTCGGCACGCACTGACCGCGAGGCCGTACCCGTCGCGACGCGCCGTGCACAGGCAGGCGGACGTGCCCGTGCCCGTGGGACGGTACGGGTAGCGTGGGGCCGGAGCCGGGTGAGTCCGGGGAGCACGAGCAGGTGGGGAGGCAGGACATGTCCGACGGATCCTCGCGTCCGCTGCCGGGCCCGCCTCCCGGCCGTGCGACCGGGGCCACCGACGACGGTGCGCTCGATGCCGCGCTGGCGCACCTCGACGACCTGGACGGTCTGGTGACCGCCGACCACGTGGGGGTGCTGGAGTCCGTGCACGACGCGCTGGTCGCCGAGCTCTCGCGCACGGAGGACTGAGCGTGGGCGAGCGCACCGGCGCACGCCTCGACGGCGAGCTCGTCCGGCGAGGTCTCGCGCGCTCGCGCCGGCACGCGGCGGAGCTCGTCGCGGCGGGTCGCGTCACGCGGGAGGGGACGGTCGTGACCAAGCCGTCGACCGGCGTCGGGCCGACGGACCTGCTCGAGGTGACGGCCGACCCGGCGGACCCGGGATACGCCTCGCGGGCCGCGTACAAGCTCGCCGGCGTGCTGGACGCCCTGGCGGCCCCGACCGGACCGGACGCGGGCCTCGCGGTCGACGGCCTCCCGGCGCGCCCCGTCGTCGACGGCGCCCGCTGCCTCGACCTCGGCGCCTCGACGGGCGGGTTCACCGACGTCCTGCTGCGCCGGGGCGCGCGCGAGGTGGTCGCGGTCGACGTCGGGCACGACCAGCTCGTGCCGGAGCTGCGCGCCGACCCCCGCGTCGTCGTCCACGAGGGGCTCAACGTGCGCGAGCTCGGGCCCGAGCACGTCGGGCCGGCGCCGGACCTCGTCGTGGGGGACCTCTCGTTCATCTCCCTGACGATGGTGCTGCCCGCGGTCGCGGGCGTCGTCGGTCCGGGCACCGACCTCCTGCTGCTCGTCAAGCCGCAGTTCGAGGTCGGGCGCGAGCGGCTCGGGAGCGGTGGGGTCGTGCGCGACCCCGCGCTGCACGCCGAGGTCGTGACGGCGGTCGCGCGGCACGCTGAGCTCGTCGGGCTGCGTGCGCTCGCCGTGGTCCCGAGCCCGCTGCCGGGCCCGAGCGGCAACCGCGAGTACTTCTGGTGGCTGCGCGCGGGCGACCCGCGCCGGTCCGACGACGCCGCGCTCGCCGCCGCCGCGGACCGTGCCGTGGCGTGGCACCCTGCACCCGACGGCGGGCTCCCGCCCGTCGTCGCCGTCGCCCGCCCGGCACCCGCAGGCGGCTCTCAGACCTACCTCGACCGATCCCAGACTGGAGGAGCACCGTGACGCGTCGCGTGCTGATCGTCACCCACGGCGGCCGCCCGGAGGCGGTCGTCGCGCTGCGCGAGGCCGTCACCGAGCTCGAGAGCGCGGGCTTCACCGTGACCCTGCACGACGACGACCTCGCGGAGCGCTTCGGCGACCACATGGCGCGCACCCGCGCGCGCGAGGGCGTCGCGGAGTCCGAGGTCGTCATCGTGCTCGGCGGCGACGGCACGATCCTGCGCGCGGCGGAGCTCACGCACGGGACGGACGTCCCGCTGCTCGGCGTGAACCTCGGGCACGTGGGCTTCCTCGCCGAGAGCGAGCGCGAGGACCTGCACGCCGCCGTCGCACGGCTCGCGGCGCGCGACTACACGGTCGAGGAGCGCACCGTCGTGGACGTGCGCGCGTACCTGCCCGGCGAGACCGAGCCGCTCGTGGGGTGGGCGCTCAACGAGGCGACCGTGGAGAAGGCGCAGCGCGAGCGGATGATCGAGGTCGTCATCGGCGTCGACGGCCGCCCGCTGTCCTCGTTCGGGTGCGACGGCGTCGTCACCGCGACGGCGACCGGGTCGACGGCGCACGCGTTCTCGGCCGGCGGTCCGGTCATGTGGCCGGACGTCGACGCCGTGCTCGTGGTGCCGCTCGCCGCGCACGCCCTGTTCGCGCGTCCGCTCGTGGTGGGCCCGCGCTCGACGGTCACGGTCGACGTGCTGCCCGACTCGGCGTCGTCGGGCGTCCTGACGTGCGACGGCCGGCGGCGCATCGACCTGCCCAACGGCTCGCGCGTCGAGGTGCGTCGCGGGCCGACGCCGCTCAAGCTCGCGCGCCTGAGCACCGCGCCCTTCACGGACCGGCTGGTGTCGAAGTTCTCCCTGCCGGTCGTGGGGTGGCGTGAGCGTGCCGCGAGCGTCGCGGCCACGGCCGGCCCGCTCGGGCCGGCGTCCGCGCGCGCGGTGCCGACGGGCGTCCCGGACGAGGAGGAGTGAGCGTGCTCGAAGAGATCGCGATCGAGAACCTCGGTGTGATCCGGTCGGCGCGGGTGCCGATCGGGGCCGGACTGACCGTCATCACCGGTGAGACGGGCGCCGGCAAGACCATGGTCCTCACCGGGCTCGGCCTGCTCATGGGCGGCAAGGCCGACCCGGCCACGGTGCGGCCCGGCGCGACGAGCGCGGTCGTCGAGGGGCGCGTGCGCGTCGCGGACCGTCCGGTGGTCGCGCAGCGCGTCGACGACGCGGGCGGGCAGGTGGACGACGACGGCACGGTCGTGATCCTGCGCACGGTCGCCGCGGAGGGCCGCTCGCGCGCGCACCTGGGCGGGCGCAGCGTCCCGCAGGGCGTGCTCGCGGAGATCGCGGACGACCTCGTCACCGTCCACGGCCAGTCCGACCAGCTCCGGCTGCGGACCGCGAGCCGCCAGCGCGCGGCGCTGGACGCGTTCGCCGGACCGCAGCACGCGGAGCTGCTCGCGCAGTACCGCCAGGCGTGGTCCGAGCGCTCGGTGCTCCAGTCGGAGATCGACGACATCGAGACCCGCGCCGGCGAGCGGGCCAGGGAGGCCGAGCTGCTGCGCCTCGGCCTCGCCGAGGTCGAGCGGGTCGCGCCGCAGCCCGGCGAGGACGTCGAGCTGGTGGCGCTCGTCGCGCGGCTCGGGAACGTCGAGGAGCTGCGGGTCGCCGCGCAGCTCGCGCACGACTCCGTCGTCGGGGACGAGGTCGCCGAGCAGCAGGAGAACGCGGTGGTCTCGGTGGACCGCGCGCGCCGCGCCCTGGAGTCGGTGGCGGGCACGGACCCGGTGCTCGGCCGGCTCGCGGAGCGGCTCGCCGAGGTGGGCTACGTGCTGGCCGACGTCGCGACGGAGATCTCGGGCTACGTGGAGGACCTCGCGGCCGACCCGGCGGGGCTCGAGACGGCCCACACGCGGCTCGCCGATCTCGGCACGCTCACCCGCAGCTACGGGGAGACGATCGACGAGGTCCTGGCCTGGGCGAGCGACGCCGGGCTGCGGCTCCTCGACCTCGACGACGGCGGCGAGCGTCTGCGTGCCGCGACCGACCGCCGGGACGAGCTCGACGCGGACCTGGACCGGCTGGGCACGGCGATCACGGCGTCGCGCGAGCGTGCGGGCGCCGAGCTCGCGGCGGCGGTCACCGACGAGCTGCGCGGGCTGGCGATGGGCGGGGCGAGCCTCGTGGTCGACGTGGAGCGCGCCGACGAGCCCGGCCCGTGGGGCGTCGACGCGGTGACGTTCTCCCTCGTCGCGCACCCGGGGGCCCCCGCGCGCGCGCTCGGCAAGGGGGCGTCCGGCGGCGAGCTGTCACGCGTCATGCTCGCCATCGAGGTGGCCCTGGCGACGGCCGCGGCGGACGGCACCGACGGCGTCGGGCAGGCGCTGCCCACGTTCGTGTTCGACGAGGTCGACGCGGGCGTGGGGGGCAAGGCCGCGGTCGAGGTCGGCCGCCGGCTCGCGTCCCTCGCCCGGCGCGCGCAGGTGGTCGTCGTGACCCACCTCGCGCAGGTCGCGGCCTTCGCGGACGTCCAGCTCGTGGTGACGAAGTCGTCGGACGGCGCGCGTCCGGGGGACGACGACGGCGACCCGGCCGCGCCCGTCACGGTCACCGGTGTGCGCGAGGTCACGGGGGAGGACCGTGTCCGCGAGCTCGCGCGGATGCTCTCCGGCCAGGAGGACTCCGAGACTGCTCGTCGGCACGCGGTGGAGCTTCTCGAGTCGTCGGTCGTGGGACGATAGGCGACGATGAGACTCACTCTGCGCAAAGCCTCCCCGCCGGAGGCCGGCGACGGCACGCTCGGCCCGGCCAAGGTCGACCCGCGCACCAAGGCGCTCACGAAGCGCATCCAGCCGGGCGACGTCGCGGTCATCGACCACGTCGACATCGACCGGGTCGCCGCGGACGCGCTCGTCTCCGCGCGACCGTCCGCCGTGCTCAACGCCGCGAAGTCGGTGTCGGGGCGCTACCCGAACTTCGGCCCCGACCTGCTCGTCGAGGCGGGCATCGTGCTGGTCGACGACCTCGGCCCGGCGATCATGGCGATCCCCGAGGGGCGCGACGTGCGCCTCGACGGCGGCAAGGTCTACCTCGGCGACGTCCTCGTGGCCGAGGGCGTGGCGCAGACGGCCGAGTCCGTGGCGCGCAGCCTCGAGGAGGCGCGCGCGAACCTCTCGGTCGAGATCGAGTCGTTCGCCGAGAACACGATGGACTACCTGCGCCGCGAGCGCGAGCTCCTGCTCGACGGCGTGGGCGTGCCCGACATCCGTACGGTCATCGACGGGCGCCAGGTCCTCATCGTCGTGCGCGGCTACCACTACCGCGAGGACCTCGCGACGCTGCGGCCGTACATCACCGAGTACCGCCCCGTGCTCATCGGCGTGGACGGCGGCGCGGACGCGATCCTCGACGCGGGCTGGAAGCCGGACATGATCGTCGGCGACATGGACTCGGTCTCCGACCGGGCCCTGAGCAGCGGCGCGGAGATCGTCGTGCACGCGTACCGGGACGGCAAGGCACCCGGTCTCGAGCGCGTCCAGGCGCTCGGCGTCGAGCCGGTCGTCTTCCCCGCCACGGGGACGAGCGAGGACATCGCCATGCTCATGGCCGACGACAAGGGCGCCGAGCTCATCGTCGCGGTCGGCACGCACGCGACCCTCGTCGAGTTCCTCGACAAGGGCCGCGCCGGGATGGCGAGCACCTTCCTCACGCGGCTGCGCGTGGGCGGCAAGCTCGTGGACGCCAAGGGCGTCTCCCGCCTGTACCGGCAGCGGATCTCGAACCTGCAGCTGTGGCTCCTGTCCCTCGCGGGGCTCGTCGCCGTCGTGGCGGCGCTGTGGTCGACGGCCGCGGGCCAGACGTTCTTCGGGATCGTGGGCGCCCGGTTCGACGACCTGTGGTCGTGGGTCGGGTCGCTGTTCTCGGGCGGCGGCTGATCCGAGGCCCGCGGCCGGCGTCGTCGCCGGCCCGTGCGCTCGCCACGCACCGGCGCGCTCCCGCGCATCCAGACCATCGTCAGCACGCAGCAGCACCGACCGAAGGACACCACCGCACAGTGATCGACTTCAGGTACCACATCGTCTCGTTGATCTCGGTCTTCCTCGCCCTGGCCGTCGGGATCATCCTCGGCGCGGGTCCGCTCCAGGGCACGATCGGCGACCAGCTCACCGGTCAGGTGGAGCAGCTGCGCACCGAGCGCAACGAGCTGCGCGACCAGCTCGACGCGGCGAACGTCACGGTCGGCAACGACGCGCGCTTCATCGAGGCGGCCGGGCCCCAGCTCGTCGCGGGCTCGCTGCAGGACCGCCGGGTCGCGGTCGTCGACCTCGACGGCGCCGACAACGAGCGCGACGACGCCATCGCCGAGCAGCTCGAGACGGCGGGTGCGTCGGTCGTCGGCCACGTGCGCCTGACGGACTCGTGGACGAGCGAGGACGAGGAGAGCGCACGCGCGACGGTGGCGGACGGGCTGCGGGACAAGCTGGGCGACGTCCCGCAGGACGCGACGGCCGAGCAGCGCCTCTCGCG
>CAZFUQ010000175.1:0-8468 GCA_964521905.1 uncultured Cellulosimicrobium sp. | reverse complement strand
CTACCTCGGCGGACGACAAGGGCCGTGGCACGTCCGGGTCTCCGGACGTGCCACGGCCCTTCGGTCGTGGTGCGGGGCTCAGCGGCCCTGGTTGGCGACCGCCGCGGCGGCCTCCTCGGCGGCCTCGGGGTCGAGGTAGCGGCCGCCCTTCGTGACGGGCACGAGGTCGTCGTCGAGCTCGTAGAGCAGCGGGATGCCCGTGGGGATGTTGAGGCCCGCGATGTCGGCGTCGGAGATGCCATCGAGGTGCTTCACGAGGGCGCGCAGCGAGTTGCCGTGGGCCGCGACGAGGACGGTCTTGCCCGCCTTCAGGTCGGGGACGACCTCGCCCTCCCAGTAGGGCAGCGCACGCTCGAGCACGTCCTTGAGGCACTCGGTGCGCACGACGGGCGCGTCCGCGTAGCGCGGGTCCGCGTCCTGGGAGAACTCGGAGCCGAGCTCGATCTCGGGCGGCGGGACGTCGTAGGAGCGGCGCCAGAGCATGAACTGCTCCTCGCCGTACTGCTCGAGCGTCTGCTTCTTGTCCTTGCCCTGCAGCGCGCCGTAGTGGCGCTCGTTGAGGCGCCACGACCGCTTCACCGGGATCCAGTGGCGGTCGGCGGCGTCGAGCGAGAGGTTCGCCGTCGTGATGGCGCGACGCAGGAGCGAGGTGTGCACGACGTCGGGCAGGACGCCGGCCTCCGCGAGGAGCTGACCGCCGCGCTTCGCCTCCTCGGTGCCCTTCTCGGACAGGGCGACGTCCACCCAGCCGGTGAACAGGTTCTTCGCGTTCCATTCGCTCTCGCCGTGGCGGAGCAGCACGAGGGTGTAGGTCATGGTCCCTATCCTGCCGCACGGCCCGACGGCGGGGCACGCCGTCCCACGTGGTGGTGACCGTCGCCGTCGGGCGTGGGACGAAGGTCCGCCCGGACCGCACGACCGGGAATCGAGCACCGCCGACGGGCGTTGTCCGCGGTATGCCGATCACCGGAGAGTACGCGCCGAGCCCGAGCGCCTGGTCACGCAACCAGGCCGATTCGTACGAGTCGTCCGGCGGGACGAAGAGCACGACGCTGAACGGGATGCCCGTCGTCGTGCTCACGACGCTCGGGCGCCGCAGCGGCAAGGTCCGCAAGACGCCGCTCATGCGGGTCGAGCACGACGGCACGTACGCGGTCGTCGCGTCGCTCGGCGGCGCCCCGAAGAACCCGGTCTGGTACTACAACGTCCTCGAGCACCCGCGGGTGGAGCTGCAGGACGAGACCGAGCGCCACGACTACGTCGCACGCGAGGTGCACGGCGAGGAGCGGGCGCTGTGGTGGGAGCGCGCGGTCGCGGCCTACCCGCCGTACGCGGACTACCAGGAGAAGACCTCCCGCGAGATCCCCGTCCTCGTCCTCGAGCGCACCGACGACGCCTGAGCTCGGGGCGAGGTCAGCGCGCCGCGCGGACCTTCTTCGCCTGCGCGTAGACGTCGAGCATGCGAACCGCCGCCGCGTCCCACCCGAAGCGCTCGCTCACGCGGCGCGCGCCCACGGCCAGGGCGCCGCGGCGCGTGGCGTCGGCGAGCAGGTCGCCGAGCACGCGCGCCCACGTGGCCGGGTCGTGGTCGGGGACGAGCACGCCGGAGACGCCGTCCTCCACGACCGTCAGCAGCCCGCCGACGGCGGCCGCCACGACGGGCGTCCCGCTCGCCTGCGCCTCGGCCGCGACGAGGCCGAACGACTCGTTGTGCGACGGGACGGCGACGAGGTCGGCGGCCCGGTAGTACCGCACGAGCTCGGCGCGCGGGACGGGCGGGCGCACGACGACGCGGTCGCTCACGCCCATCTGGTAGGCGAGGGCCTCGAGCTCGCGCACGGCCGTGGGACGCCCGCTCGGGCCGCCGAGCACGACGAGCGTCGGGACCGGTTCCCCCCTGTCCGCGAGGTCGCCGAGCGCCCGGACGAGGACGTCCGGGCCCTTGAGCGGCTGGACGCGGCCCGCGAAGAGGACGAGGCCGCCGTCCACCGGCAGGTCCAGCGCGTCGCGCTGCGCGCGGCGCTGTGCCACGCCTGCCGCGACCGGGCCGGTCCCGTCGCCGGGTCCGGGTTGCGGCAGGGGCGAGAACAGGTCGAGGTCCACGCCCGGCGGGACGACGTGCACGCGCGCGGGGTCGGCCGCGTAGTCCCGCACGAGGTCCTGCGCCTCGGCGTCCGTGCTCGCGACGAGGGCGTCGGCCTCCGCGACGACCTGCTCCTCGCCGATGATCCGCCCGAGCGGCTCCGGGGCGTCGCCGGGCGCGAGCGCCGCGTTCTTCACGCGCGCGAGGGTGTGCATGGTGTGCACGAGCGGCACGTCCCAGCGGTCGGCGGCGAGCCAGCCGACCTGCCCGGAGAGCCAGTAGTGCGTGTGCACGACGTCGTACCAGCCCACGTGGTGGCGGGCCTCCGCGCGCAGCACCCCCGCGGTGAACGCGCACAGCTGGCCCGGGAGGTCGTGCTTGTCGAGCCCCTCGAACGGTCCGGCGACCACGTGCCGCACCGTGACGCCGTCGGACACCTCGACGCGCGGCGCCTGGGACGACGCCGTCGCGCGCGTGAAGATCTCGACCTCCGCCCCGCGCCGGGCGAGGGCGTGCGCGAGCTCGGTGACGTACACGTTCATGCCGCCCGCGTCGCCCGTCCCGGGCTGGTCGAGGGGGGACGTGTGCACCGACAGCATCGCGACCCTCAGGCCTGCGGGGCGCGGGGCGCCGTCGTCGGGCAGCTCGAGGCCGGTCACGACGTCAGGCCTCCACGACGCACGCCGGCGCCGGCAGCGCGAGCACGTCCAGCACCTCGCCCGCCCCGTCCGCACGCGCCACCCGCAGGAGGGTGAGGTTCGACGTCGGGCCGTCGCCCGAGGCGGCGCCCCGGTCGTCCTCCTGGTTCGCGACGACGACGAGGTCGTGGTCGGGGGTGCTCGCCGGGTCCACGCCGAGCACCGCGAAGTGCCGCGGCCACGCCCCGCCGACCGAGGAGTCGCCGAGGTGGCGCAGCGTGGGCGCCGCCCCGTGGGCGCCGGGATCGACCGCGTGCACGGCGAGCACGTCCGGCCCGCGCACCGCGGCGAGGACGCGCGTGCCGTCCGCGCTGACCGCCACGTGCGAGGGGAAGCCCGCCGAGCCGTCCGGTGCCGAGGTGCGCGCGACCTCGTGGCGCGCGACGACCTCGTACGTCGTCCCCCCGTCGGCCGCGCGCACCGGCGCGAGGACGAACAGGGCGGGGTCGAGCTCGCCGACGACCACGAGGTGCCCGGAGGGCAGCGCGACGAGGTGGCGCGGGCCCGTACCGGCGGGGAAGGTCGCGACCACGCGCGCCGGGGTCCCGTCGGGGGCGCCCGGGGAGTGGCGGCGCAGCTCGTCCGTCCCCAGGTCGACGACGAGCACGTCGCCGCTGCCGTCGTCCGCGGCGCCGAGGCCTGCGAGCGGGGCGACGAAGTGCGCGTGCGGCCCCTCCTGGCGCGCGGCGTCGGTGCCCGAGCCCTGGTGGGGCTGGTGGCGCGCGCCCGCGGTGAGCGCGCCGTCGTCGGCGCTGGGGACGATCGTGAGGATGCCGTCGCCGTAGTTCGCGACGAGCACGTCCTCACCGCGCGCGACGACGTGGCACGGGAAGGCACCTCCCGTGGCGACGGCGTCCCCGCGGGGTGACAGACCGCCGTCGGGCCCGACGGCGAACGCGGAGACCGTGCCGCGCTCCTCCTCCCCCACCGCGTAGAGCGTGTCCCCGGCGAGCGCGAGGAAGGACGGGGAGGGCGACGTCGCCGCGAGCGACCCGCCGACGAACGACCCGTGCGCGGCGTCGAGCTCGACCCGCCACACGCCCTCGGCGCCACCGGACGCCGGGTGCGGATAGGTGCCGATCCAGAGGGCGCGGGTCGCAGAGGTCATGGGCCGAGCCTAGTTCTCCGGGCGGGACCGCCGGGCACGAGGCCGGCACGGTCGGGTGCGCGGGCGGCCCGCGGCCGGTGCGGCAGTACGGGGCGGGGCGGGGCGGCCGGCATCAGCACGCCCCGCGGCCGCCGCAGACGGCAGCGCCCGGCCGACGGCGGTGCGTCGGCCGGGCGCTCCCGGTGCTCGGTACGTCAGTGCGCGGCGTCGAACGCCGCCTGGATCTCCTGCGAGATGCGGCCACGGTCGTTGACCGTGTAGCCGTTGGCACGTGCCCACTCGCGGACCTCGGTCGCCCGTGCGGAGCCGGAGCCCCGACCACGGCGGGAGGGACGAGCGGCGCTCGAACGGGACGAGACCTTGCGCGCGTTGCCGACCCACGACGCGAACGCGTCGCGCAGCTCCTGCGCATTCTTCGTGCTGAGGTCGATCTCGTAGGAGACGCCGTCGAGTGCGAACGTGACGGTCTCGTCGGCCGCGCCACCGTCGATGTCGTCGACGAGAATTACCTGGACTTTCTGGGCCACTGTGGTTCCTCACGCTTCACAGGAATGTTTGTCGTGTTCAGGATGCCAGCCCGGAAGGACGATCGTCAATCGACCACGCCGCGCACCCGATCATTCCTGGACGAGGGTTCATCATTGTCCCGGCCGGCATGGCCGAAGATCAGTCCTCGCGCGTGCCCTGCACATTTTCGGCGATGCGCGATTCATGTTCCGCGTCGAGCCGCGCGAGCGCGGCGCGCTCGTTCCTGTCGGCACGCACGATCGCGCGCATCGCGAAGTAGAACAGCACCCCGACCCCGATGGACGGAATGAGTGCGCTGACGGCGGGCCAGATGTCCATGCCGACGATCCTACGTCTGCCGCGCGCTACTGCTGCGCGGGCTTCACCAGCGGGAACAGGATCGTCTCGCGGATGCCCAGGCCCGTGAGCGCCATGAGCAGGCGGTCGATGCCCAGGCCCATCCCGCCCGACGGCGGCATCGCGTACTCCATCGCGGTGAGGAAGTCCTCGTCGATGCGCATGGCCTCCTCGTCGCCGGCCGCGGCGAGCAGCGCCTGCGCCTCGAAGCGCTGGCGCTGCACCACCGGGTCGACGAGCTCCGAGTACGCCGTCGCGAGCTCGACGCCGCGCACGTACAGGTCCCACTTCTCGACCTGGCCGCGCACCGTGCGGTGGTCGCGCGTGAGCGGCGACGTCTCGACCGGGAAGTCGCGCACGAACGTCGGCGCGACGAGGTGGTCGCCCACGAGGTGCTCCCACAGCCCTTCGACGAGCTTTCCGTGGTTGACGTTCTTCGGGTCGAAGGTGAGCTCGAACCGGTCCGCGAACGCGCGCAGCTGCCCGACGGTCGTCTCCGGCGTGATCTGCTCGCCCAGCGCGGCGGACAACGAGTCGTACATCCGGAGCTGCGTCCATTCGCCCCCGAGGTCGTACTCGGAACCGTCGGCGAGCGTCACGAGCGTCGTCCCGAGCGCGTCCTGCGCGGCCCGCTGCACGAGATTCTGCGTGAGCACGGCCATGGTGTCGTAGTCGCCGTAGGCCTCGTACGCCTCGAGCATCGCGAATTCCGGCGAGTGCGTGGAGTCCACGCCCTCGTTACGGAAGTTCCGGTTGATCTCGAAGACCTTCTCCACGCCGCCCACGGCCGCGCGCTTGAGGAACAGCTCGGGCGCGATACGCAGGAAAAGGTCGATGTCGAACGCATTCATGTGCGTCTCGAACTGGCGTGCGGCGGCGCCTTCCGGACGCGTCTGCAGCATCGGCGTCTCGACCTCGACGAACCCGCGCTCCCAGAAGTTCTCGCGGATCGAGCGCACGACGGCGGCGCGCAGCCGCACGGTGTCCCGCGCGGCCGGTCGCGCGATGAGGTCGACGTAGCGCTGCCGGACGCGCGCCTCCTCGGAGAGCTCCTTGTGCAGCACGGGCAGCGGGCGCAGCGCCTTCGCGGCGATCTGCCACGCGTCGGCGAACACGCTCAGCTCGCCACGACGCGAGCTGATGACCCGCCCGTGGGCGAAGAGGTGGTCGCCGAGGTCGACGTCGGCCTTGAACGCCGCGAGCGACTCCTCGCCGACCACGGCCTGGCTGAGCATGACCTGGAGGCGGTTGCCCTCGCCGTCCTGCAACGTGGCGAAGCACAGCTTGCCGGTGTTGCGCAGGAACACGACGCGGCCGGCCACGCCGACCTCGTCCTGCGTCTCCTCGCCCGTCCCGAGGTGCGAGTACGCGGCCCGGACCTCGGCGATCGTGCTCGTGCGAGGGACGGAGACGGGGTACGGCTCGTCACCGCGCGCGAGGATCCGCTCGCGCTTCTCGCGGCGCACCTGCATCTGCTCGGGCACGTCGTCGACGTGCTCCTCGGGCTCGGGCACGGCAGAGGAGGGGGTTCCGGCGGGGGAGGTCACCCGAGGATTCTACCGACGCCCGCACCTTGCCGAGGTAGAGGCGTGGTACCGCGAGGTAGAGGCGTGGTCGTGACCTCACCTCTACCTCGCGGTACCAGGCCTCTACCTCGGCGGGAGGGTCGGGAGCAGGTCGAGCGCGAGGTCGAGGATCGGGGCGGAGTGGGTCAGCGCGCCGACGGACAGGTAGTCGACGCCCGTGCTCGCGACCTCGCGCGCGCGGTCGAGCGTGAGGTTGCCCGTCGCCTCCAGCTCGACCTTCGCGGGGACGCCGTCACGGCCCTCGCGCGCCCGGACCGCGGCGACCGTGTCGGCGAGCACCGCCGTCGGCATGTTGTCGAGGAGGAGGAAGTCGGCGCCGGCGGTCACGGCCTCGAGCGCCTGGTCGGTCGTGTCCGCCTCGACCTGGACCAGCACGTCGGGGAACGTGCGGCGGATCGCGTCGATCGCGGCGCTCACCGACCCGGCGGCGACGACGTGGTTGTCCTTGACCATCGCGACGTCGTACAGGCCCATGCGCTTGTTCGTCCCGCCGCCGGCGCGCACGGCGTACTTCTCGAGCGCGCGCAGGCCGGGCGTCGTCTTGCGCGTGTCGAGGACCTGGGCGCCCGTGCCGGCGAGCTCGCGCGCCCACGCGCGGGTCGCCGTCGCGACGCCCGACGCGCGGCTCGCGAGGTTGAGGAGCGTCCGCTCGGCGGTCAGGAGCACCTGGACCGGACCCGTGAGCGCGGCGAGGACGCGGCCCCGGCCCACGGCCTCGCCGTCGGACGCGACGAACGTCACCTCGACGGACGGGAGGCCGAACCGCTCGGCGACCTGCCGCACGACCTCCTCGACGACGACCAGCCCCGCGACGACCCCGTCGGCGCGGGCCACCAGGTGCGCGGTCCCGGTGGCCGACGGCGACACGGTCGCCTGCGTCGTGACGTCGCGCCCCGGAGCGGGGCCGAGGTCCTCGTCGAGCGCGCGAGCGACGGTCTCGGCGATCCACGCGGGGTCGAGCCCCGGCTCGACGCGCGACGGGACCCGGCGCGCGGCGTCGGACGGGGTGCTGCCGGAAGGCCCGGCGGGGGCGGGATCGGCGGGAGTGCTCACGGTCGCCCACGGTAGTCGCTCCGGCGCCCCGCCGTGCTCGACGTCGCGCGGACCTTCGTGCCCGACGCGGAGGTTCGACGGTGCGCGCCGAGCACGCGCGTAGGCGTGGGGTGACGACGCGTAGGCGCGGGAGTCCGGGTCAGCGGACGGCGAGGGTGCCGTCGGGGTCGAGGGAGACGAGGACGCGGCGCTCCCAGGCCGGGTCGGTGTCGGGGAAGTCGGTGCGGAAGTGGCCGCCCCGGCTCTCGGTGCGCAGCGTCGCCGCGGCGGTGAGGGCGGTGGCGACCTGGTGGACGTTCGTCGTCTCCCACTCGGCGGCCTGCGGCTGCGCGACGACGTCGCTCGCCTCGTGCGCGTCCGTGCGGACCCCGGCGAGGCGGGCAGCGGCGGTCGCGAGCCCCTCGCCGGACCGGATGACGCCCGGGCCGGACGACGCGGCGGACTGGATGCGCGAGCGTGCGGCGGCCGCGACGAGGGCGGACGGGCCCGGCCGGTCCAGCGGCTCCGCGATCTCGAGCTCGCCCGCCGCGACGCGCTCGGTGATCTGGCGTGCGGCGCGGTGCGCGAACACGAGGCCCTCGAGCAGCGAGTTGGACGCCAGCCGGTTGGCGCCGTGCACGCCGGTGCACGCGACCTCGCCGATCGCGTAGAGGCCGTCGAGCGTCGAGCGTCCGTGCAGGTCGGTGACGACGCCGCCCGAGTGGTAGTGCTGGGCCGGGGCCACGGGGACGGGCTCCTCGGTCCAGTCGAGGCCGTTCTCGGCGAGCCGCTCGGTGATCGTCGGGAAGCGCGAGCGCAGGAAGTCGGCGCCGAGGTGGCGGGCGTCGAGCAGCACGTGGTCGGACCCCGTCGCGGCCATCTGCCGCACGATCGCGTGCGCGACGACGTCGCGCGGCGCGAGCTCGGCCAGGGGATGCTGCGCGGGCATGAACCGGTGCCCGTTCGTGTCCAGCAGGATGGCGCCCTCGCCGCGCACCGCCTCGGAGATGAGCGGGAGCTGGCCCCTGGCGCCGAGCCCGAGCCACAGCACCGTCGGGTGGAACTGCACGAACTCGAGGTCGCCGAGCGTCGCGCCC
>CAZFUQ010000174.1:4108-8477 GCA_964521905.1 uncultured Cellulosimicrobium sp. | reverse complement strand
GCGGGGTACACCGCGGCGATCTACGCGGCGCGCGCGGGCCTGGCCCCGCTCGTGCTCGCGGGGTCGGTCACCGCCGGTGGTGCGCTGATGAACACCACCGAGGTGGAGAACTTCCCCGGGTTCCCGGACGCGATCATGGGCCCGGACCTCATGGAGAACATGCGCAAGCAGGCCGAGAAGTTCGGCGCGCGCATCGAGTGGGACGACGCCACCCTGCTCGACCTCGAGGGACCGGTCAAGACCGTCGTCACGGGCAACGGCGACACGTACCGTGCGCGCGCGGTCATCCTCGCGACCGGTTCCGCGTACCGCGAGCTGGGCCTGGACGACGAGAAGCGCCTGTCCGGGCGAGGTGTGTCCTGGTGCGCGACCTGCGACGGGTTCTTCTTCCGCGACCAGCACATCGCGGTCGTCGGCGGCGGTGACTCCGCGGTGGAGGAGGCCACGTTCCTGACCCGCTTCGCGGACAAGGTGACGCTCGTGCACCGTCGTGACGAGCTGCGCGCGTCGAAGATCATGGCCGACCGTGCGAAGAACGACCCGAAGATCGAGTTCGCGTGGAACAGCGAGGTCGCCGGGATCGACGGCGACACGAAGGTCGAGGGCCTGACCCTGCGCGACACGGTCACGGGCGAGGAGCGCGAGCTGCCCGCGACCGGCCTGTTCGTCGCGATCGGGCACGAGCCGCGCACCGAGCTCGTCAAGGGTCAGATCGACCTGGACGACGAGGGCTACATCCAGGTCGTGGGCCGCACCACCGCGACCAACCTCGAGGGCGTCTTCGCGTGCGGCGACGCCGTCGACCACACCTACCGCCAGGCCATCACCGCCGCCGGCTCCGGGTGCTCGGCCGCGCTCGACGCCCAGCGCTACCTCACCGAGCTCGCCGACACGCTCGAGGACGAGGCCGGCCTGCCGCACCTCGCCGGCACCCCCGACGTCCCGAACCCCGACGAGCTGCCCGAGGCGCTCGCCGAGCTCGGCGCCTGACACCCACCGTTCACTCTCCCGCAGGAGGTCTCCATGCCGACCGTCCCCGTCACCGACGACACCTTCCGTTCCGAGGTCCTCGAGTCCGACGTGCCCGTGCTCGTCGACTTCTGGGCCACGTGGTGCGGACCGTGCCGCCAGGTCGCCCCGATCCTCGAGGAGCTCGCCGAGGAGTACGGCGGCAAGATCAAGATCGCCAAGCTCGACACGGACGCGAACCCGGAGACGACCGGTGCCTACGGCATCGTGTCCATCCCGACGCTCAACGTCTACGTCGGCGGCGAGCTCCAGAAGTCGATCATCGGCGCCCGCCCGAAGCGCGCGCTCGTCGAGGAGATCGACACGGTCCTCGAGACCGCGGTCTGACCGCAGCGGTCCCCACGCCGGAGGGCGGACCACCAGCACGGTGGTCCGCCCTCCGGCGTCTTCACGGGATCCCCCGACGGCCCGTGCGACACTGGGGGTCGTGACAGGACCGACGACTCCCCCGCAGCAGCCCGGCACGCGCCTCGACCCTTGGTTCGGCGCCTACGCGGAGCGAGCGCACGGGATGCGAGCGTCGGAGATCCGGGCGCTGTTCGCGGTCGCGAACCGTCCGGAGGTCGTCTCGCTCGCCGGCGGCATGCCGTATCTCGAGGGACTCCCCCTCGACACGATCGCGGACACCATGCAGCGCCTGGTCGCGACGCGCGGGTCGACGGTCCTGCAGTACGGCTCCGGCCAGGGCGACGAGACCCTGCGCGAGCGCATCCTCGACGTCGTCCGGCTCGAGGGCATCGAGTGCCATCCCGACGACGTCGTGGTCACCACCGGGTCGCAGCAGGCGCTCGACCTCGTGACCCGCATCTTCATCGACCCGGGCGACGTGGTCGTCGCCGAGGCGCCCAGCTACGTCGGAGCCCTCGGGGTCTTCCGCTCGTACCAGGCGGACGTCGTCCACGTGCCCCTCGACGAGCACGGGCTCGTCCCCGAGGCCCTCGAGGAGACCCTCGGGCGCCTCGCCGCCGAGGGCCGGCGCGTCAAGCTCCTCTACACGGTCCCCAACTTCCACAACCCCGCCGGTGTCACCCTGACCGCCGAGCGGCGCCCCCGCATCCTCGAGATCGCTCAGCGGTACGGGGTGCTCGTCATCGAGGACAACCCCTACGGCCTCCTCGGGTTCGACGGCCAGACGCTCCCCGCGCTGCGCTCGCTCGACGAGGACGGCGTGCTGTACCTCGGCTCGTTCTCCAAGACCTTCGCACCGGGCTACCGCGTCGGCTGGGTCGTGGCACCGCACGCCGTCCGCGAGAAGCTCGTCCTCGCCAGCGAGTCCGCGATCCTGTGCCCCTCGAACGCCTCCCAGCTCGCGATCGCGGCCTACCTCGACACGTGCGACTGGAAGGGCCAGATCAAGCAGTTCCGCGAGCTGTACCGCGAGCGACGCGACGCGATGATCGGTGCCCTGTCCGAGCACCTCCCCACCGCGCGCTGGACGGTCCCCGACGGCGGCTTCTACACCTGGGTCCAGCTCCCCGAGGGTCTCGACGCGCGGTCGATGCTTCCTCGCGCGGTCACCGCGCGGGTCGCCTACGTGCCCGGCACCGCCTTCTACGCGGACGGCACCGGCTCGGGGTACGTGCGCCTCTCCTACTGCTTCCCGACGCCCGACCGCATCCGCGAGGGCGTGCGACGGCTCGCCGGCGTCGTCAACGCGGAGCGTGAGCTCGTCGAGATCTTCGGTACCGGGGCCGAGCTCGACCCCGACCTGACCGACGTCGAGAACCCTTCTCCCGACCTCGCCTGAACCCCGCACACCACGACACCGGCCCGTGCCCTACAGGGTGTCCGGCCCGGCACCGAACAGGAGTCCGTCGACAGTGGACACGACCACGGGTACCCCGACCCCCGCACCCGCCGAGGCCGACGCGGCCGTCGATCCGAGCACCTCGCGGGGTTCTGACCTGCACCTTCACCTTTCCCAGCCCGACGACGCGGCGGCCACGGGCGCGCACGTCACCATCCTGGCGGGCGGCCTGTCGCACGAGCGCGACGTCTCGCTGCGCTCGGGGCGGCGCGTGGCCGAGAGTCTGCGGGCCGCCGGGCTCGAGGTGTCCGTCCACGACGTCGACGCCGATCTGCTCCCGTTCCTCGTCGGGACGCGTCCCGACGTCGTCTGGCCTCTGCTGCACGGTGCGAGCGGAGAGGACGGATCGATCCGCGACGTGCTCGAGCTCGTCGGCATCCCCTACGTCGGTACGGGTCCGCGCGAGAGCCGGGCTGCATGGAGCAAGCCCGTCGCGAAGAGCGTCGTCCTCAATGCCGGTCTCTCCACGCCCGAGTACGTCACGCTGCCCCAGAGCCTGTTCCGGGAGCTCGGTGCCCAGCCCGTGCTCGACGCCGTCGTCGCGCGTCTCGGTCTCCCGCTCGTGGTCAAGCCGACCCACGGGGGTTCCGCGCTGGGGGTGACCCTCGTCGAGCGTGCCGACCAGCTCCCTCGCGCGATGGTCGACTGCTTCGCGTACGGGGAGGTGGCGCTCATCGAGCGCGCGGTCCAGGGCGTCGAGCTCGCGGTCAGCGTCGTGGACGTCGGTCTCGGTGCGCAGGCTCTGCCGCCGGTCGAGATCGTCACGACCGGTCCTTACGACTACGACGCGCGGTACAACCCCGGCCGCACCGAGTACTTCGCGCCGGCTCGGCTCGATACCGACGTCCTCGCCCAGGTCCGCGACGTCGCGGTGCGCGCTCACGTGGCGCTCGGGCTCCGCGACCTGTCCCGGACCGACGTCATCCTCGACCCGGACGGCGTCGTCCAGTTCCTCGAGGTGAACGTCGCACCGGGCATGACGGAGACGTCGCTCCTCCCCCAGGCGGCCCGCGCCGCCGGCCTCGACCTCGGGGCGCTCTACCGCTCGGTCGTCGGCACGCACGCCCGGCGCTGAGCGCGGCTCCCTCGGCTCTCGAGGCCGCCGCACCGCCTGTGTCTCCGCCTGAGGCCGTTTCCGCCTGAGGCCGTGCGGCGGCTTCAACACCCGTGGCACGCCCGCATCGCCGGGCGTGGAGTGTCGGGCGGCTGTTCCACGTGAAACAGCGGGTCTCGGACTCGGCCAGGACGTGCCCACCGACCACCCCGTGCGCGTCATGGACGGGGCTTCGACCGCGTGGCGCTCTGGCGCGATCCGCGGCCGAGGTGTTTCACGTGGAACGCCGACCGGCCGCCGCGGACCGGGCCTGACTGGGTGGCGTCCCTGTCAGGTCGCGACCGTTTCACGTGAAACACCGACGGCAGCTGTCCACGCGACAGAGACACGCCTCAGTCGGCCGTCCGGCGTCCGCCTCCTGGCTTCTGCCGTCTGCCGTCTGCCGTCTGCCGAGCAGACGACGGGCGGGGTGGTCGGAG
>CAZFUQ010000174.1:0-4008 GCA_964521905.1 uncultured Cellulosimicrobium sp. | reverse complement strand
TCTGCCGTCTGCCGTCTGCCGTCTGCCGAGCAGACGACGGGCGGGGTGGTCGGAGCGCCGACTCGCGCTCCGAACACCCCGCCCGTCCGGCGTGATGACCACTCCCCAGGGAGTCGGGCTCCCCGGACCGTGCACTACTTGCGCAGCAAACCCGGGTCGTTCGGTGCCATGACGTCGAGGATGCGGTTGAGATCCTCGACCGAGGCGAACTCCACCGTGAGGCGACCCTTGTTCTTGCCGAGGTCGACCTTCACGCGGGTCTCGAACCGATCGGACAGGCGGTGGGCGAGCTCGTCGATCGCCGCCGACCGTTGCCCGGCGCGCGGCGTCCGGGGGGCACGGCGATCCTCGTCGAGCCCTCCCATCGCGACGATCTCCTCCGTCGCACGTACGGACAGACCCTCGGCCACGATGCGCTGAGCCAGACGCTCGATCTCGGCACCGTCCGTCAGTCCCAGGAGAGCTCGAGCATGCCCGGCCGACAGCACACCCGCGGCCACACGACGCTGGACCAGCGGGGGCAGGCGCAGCAGACGCAGCGTGTTGGAGATCTGCGGACGGCTTCTCGAGATCCGCTCCGCGAGCTCCTCGTGCGTGCAGCCGAAGTCGTCCAGGAGCTGCCGGTACGCTGCGGCCTCCTCCAGGGGGTTCAGCGCGCTGCGGTGGAGGTTCTCCAGGAGCGCATCTCTGAGGAGGTCGCCGTCCTCGGTCTCACGAATGATCGCAGGAATGAGGTCCAGTCCTGCGGCCTGCGTCGCACGCCAGCGTCGCTCGCCCATGATGAGCTCGAACGTGCCGTCCTCGCCCGGGGCAGGGCGGACCACGATGGGCTGCAGCACGCCGATCTCGCGGATCGATCCGACCAGCTCGTCCAGCTCTCCCTCGTCGAAGACGCTTCGCGGTTGACGAGGGTTCGGACGGATCGTCGTCGTCGGGATCTCGGCGAAGCGCGCACCGGGCACCGGGACGAGGTCGTCCGCGACTCCCCTCGCCCACTCGACCTCCGGTACCGCAGGATCGCCCTCTTCGCCAGGCGCCTCCTCGACCGCGCCGGGACGCGCCGGTGTGTCCGCGGTCGGGCCCGAGGTTTCACGTGAAACAGCGGTTGCCCCCTCCTGCGGTGCAGCCTCCGCTTCCTCCCCGGCGCTCTCCGCGGGCGGCACCGGCGCGGCCCCGTCCGCGGCTGGCGCGTCGGCGGCCACGATGCCCTCACCTGCACTGACGGCGTCGAGCACCGCAAGATCCGTCGCGGAGAAGGAGGTCAGCCCGTCCACGCCGGCAGGGTCGATCGCGGTCTCCTCGACCAGAGTCACCACCGGAGCGACCGCCGGGACTGTCTCGCTCGCCGCTGCTGCCCCGTCGGTCGCCGTGGCGCCCTCGTCCGGCTTCTCGGCCTCTGGTTCCGCCGGTGTCTCCGTCGCCGGGCTGGGGAAGAAGACATCGACGGGACGCTTGCCCTCGGAGCTGGTCGGGATCAGGGCGCCGAGGCCCCGCCCTAGCCCACGCCGCTTCTCGCTCATCGCTGCTCCTCCTGCCGCAGTGCGGGCCCACCGATGGACCCGGCAAACTCATGGTCGGTTCTGGCCCGGCGCGTCTCTGCCGCGCCCGGCGCGTCGTCCACGACGTGCTCCGACGATGCCGCCCGACCGGCGTCGTCCGGGTGCGTCTCGGCCCGCTGGGTCAGCTCGCGCGCCGCCTCCAGGTAGGCGAGCGCACCCGTCGAGCCGGGATCGTACGTCATGACCGTCTGCCCGTGGCTGGGAGCCTCGGAGATGCGGACCGAGCGGGGAACGGTCGTCCGGAGAGTCTGCGCGGGGAAGTGTTCCCGGACCTCTGCCGCGACCTGCTGGGCGAGATTCGTCCGCCCGTCGTACATGGTGAGGAGGATCGTCGAGACGTGCAGGCCCGGGTTGAGGTGCGACTTGATGAGCTCGATCGTCTTGAGGAGCTGGCTCAGGCCCTCGAGCGCGTAGTACTCGCACTGGATCGGGATCAGCACCTCGCGCCCGACGACGAACGCGTTCACCGTCAGGAGTCCCAGGCTCGGCGGGCAGTCGACGAGCACGTAGTCGATCGGCGCCTCCCCGGACCGCGCCCGCTCGTCGAGATACACGTCGAGCGCCTTGCGCAGCCGTGTTTCACGTGAAACCAGCGACACGAGCTCGATCTCGGCGCCCGAGAGGTCGATGGTCGCCGGGACGCACCAGAGCGTGGGGATGTCCGGGCACTGCTGTACCGCGCTCGACAGCGGATCCCCGTCGACGAGGACCTCGTACACCGACGGCGTCCCGGCACGGTGCTCGACACCGAGCGCGGTGGAGGCGTTCCCCTGCGGGTCGTTGTCGATGACGAGGACGTTGAGTCCGGCCTGAGCCAGTCCCGCCGCGAGGTTCACGGTCGTCGTGGTCTTCCCGACGCCACCCTTCTGGTTCGCGATCGTGATGATCCGCGTCTCAGCAGGTCGAGGGAACCGCCGTCCCTGCAGGTCGATCCGCCGGCGTGCGTCCTCGGCGAGCTGCGCGGCGAGAGGGGTCGTCTCGTCGGTCAAGGGCAGGCTGGCCATGAGCGCCGCCCGACGATCCTCCTCCGACCGCCCCGCCGTGCGGGACGTCTCGCCCAGCATCGCCGACGTCGCCCGATCCTGAGCACCGCCAGGTTCGTAGGGGCTCTCCGTCACGCGTCTCATCCTCTCCGTCGTCGCCACCAGCATGCGTCGAACGCGGTCTCATCTCGGGGATCTCACGGCCTCGGTCTGCCGTGTCGCGGCAGGTCTCGGCACACGCCCCACGAGGGACCGGTCAGGTTCAGCGGGCTCCAGTCTGCCGCACGATGCGGACGACCGTGGTGCTCTCCGCACCCGGGATCGTCGGCGCCTCGAGAATCTCCGGCTCCGAGCCCTTGAGCCGGCGGAGCGCCTTGCGCGCGGGCTCGATCTCCCGTGCGACGTTCCGGCCCTTGAGGACGACCATCTCGCCTCCGGGCCGCACCAGCGGGAGGGAGAGCCGCACGAGCTTGTCCAGAGCCGCGACGGCGCGCGACGTCACCGCGTCGCACTCGAACGCGCCGTGGTACTCCTCGGCCCGACCACGCTTGACCTCGACGTTCTCCAGACCGAGGTCGGTCGCAACCTCCGTGAGCCACGCGCAGCGGCGCTCCATGGGCTCGATGAGATAGACCGAGGCTTCCGGCCGCATCGCCGCGATGACGATACCGGGCAGCCCCGCCCCCGAGCCGACGTCCGCGATCAGTCCCTGCTCGGGGAGGAACGGGACGACGGCCGCAGAGTTGAGGATGTGGCGGTCCCAGATGCGCGGAACTTCTCGTGGCCCGATCAGGCCACGCAACTCACCCTCGTCCCGCAACCGGTCGGCAAAGCGCTCGACCGTCCGGAATGTGTCGCCGAAGTACTCGGCCAGTGCCTCGCTCCCGATCTCCGGGCCCTCGCTACCATCAGGCGCGCTCTGCATCGCGTTCGTCTGCCTCCCTCGTCCTGGTCTGTGGCCATCGTTTCACGTGAAACACCGGCCCGGGCGCTCTTCCGCCCCACGGACACGCCGCCCCGACCACGTCTCGAGGATGGCGCCCCGACGCCCTGCAGGGTCACGCCCGTCTCGCCTCGAGGTCCGAGCACCCCGCCGAACGACCCGCGAGCGGCACGAGCCCCAGGCGCGCACCGAACACTGCACCGCACCCGTCGACGACAGGGCGGCGCCGTCGCCGCCGTGTCGACGAACGACGGCACTCACTCGGCCCCCGCCGAGAGCCCGCACACGAGCACAGCGGCCGAGCACAGCGGCCGCGCGCAGCGGTGGCTCCCCGTGACGAGCACTCCCCCGCGATCCCCGCTGGACGAACTGCTCGACCTTCCCGAGGACGTGGAACGAGCACCAGGCCATGGCCGCCGGCGAGCCGTACGACGGTCCTCCGCCAGGTGCGAGGCCCGAGATTCCGACACCCGGGAAAGCGCCGACCACCGAACCCGGGCGACGGCCCTCCGCGCGAGGGAGC
>CAZFUQ010000173.1:0-8501 GCA_964521905.1 uncultured Cellulosimicrobium sp. | reverse complement strand
GCCGACCTGGAGCGTGTGTCCGGGGAAGTTGAACTGGCCCCAGTCGGCGTCCATCTCCTCGACGATGCGACCGAACCACCACGAGCCGGAGACCATCATCGGGTAGGTGCCGTTGATGAACGACACGCCCATGTCCTCGGCGGTGAGCGCCGCGGAGTCGGACGCGACGTAGCCGGCCTTGATCCACTCGTCGAGCGTCTCGGTCGCCGCGCTCATCTCGGGGCCCTGGAAGTCCGGGTCGCCGTCGAAGAGCTGGTACTGGTCGATGAACTCGCGGTCCGAGTTCGCGAGGACGAGCTCGTACCAGAGCTGCCCCATCGGGTACTCGGCGCCGGCCTCGGCCAGCGGGATCACGCCCTCGTCGGCGAAGGCCTGCATGACGGTCTCGAGCTCCTCGAGCGTCGTCGGCACCTCGAGCCCGTGCTGGGCGAACATGTCCTTGTTGTAGTAGACCTGCACGAACTCGCCGTAGTTCGGGACCCCGTACCAGTCGCCCGAGCCCATGAGGCCCTGCTCGTCGTACGTCGCCGTGGTCTGGAGCGAGCCGCTGAGCTTCTCGTCCCAGCCGCGCTCGGTGGCCGCGTCGGTCAGCGGGGTCAGCAGACCCTGCGCGGCGAGCTGGCCCGCGGTCGCGTTGCCCTTGTTGTACTCCATGACGTCGGGCACGTCGTCGCCGGTGAGGACGATCTTCGCGTTCTTCTGGATCTGCTCGAACGTCTGCTTCTCGACGACGACGTCGACGTCGGGGTTCTCCTCCTCGAAGATCTCGATGGCCTTGGCCCATGCCTGGCCCATCGCCGAGTCCTCGTTCTCGTAGTGCCAGATCGTCAGCGTCTGGTCGTCGCTCCCCCCGCCGCCTCCGGACCCCCCGCACGCCGCCAGGGCGAGCGGGAGTGCTGCCACGGCAGCGACGATCGAGATCTTCCGGGATCGCAGCATGTGCGTTGTCCTCCTCATCGAGTTCCGGCTCAGGGGCCGGAGGGTGGCCGGGCGCTGCCCGGCCGGTCTGTGGTTCAGCGAGCGCCGGGCTCGCGGTCGACGTCCGGGGCCCGGCCCGCCGCGGGGGCGACGCTGCTGCCGGGTTCGAGGACGCACGGGATGAGCACGTTCGGCGTGCTCGGACGGGAACCGTCCACGAGGGACAGCAGCTTGTGCACGCCCAGGCGGCCGAGCTCGGCGCCGGGTGCGTGCAGCGTGGTCAGCGGCGGGTTGCTCATCTCCCCGACGCCGGGCGACGTGACGATCGACAGGAGCGACACGTCGGTGGGGATCGCGATGCCACGGTGCTGCAGCTCGGCGACGACGCCGAAGGTCGCGATCTCGTTCATGGTGACGAAGGCCGTGAGACGCGGCTCCCGGCCGAGCAGGGTGGCGACGGCCTCACGGCCGGCACGCGGCGACTCGTCCACGCGCAGGGCGATCGGCTCCAGGCCGCGCGAGCGCATCGCCGCCTCGAACCCGTCCTCCGCGCGGAACGTCGGTGCGTAGCCCTCGTCCGCCGTCGCCTGCGAGTGGTTGACGAAGGCGATGTGCCGGTGCCCGAGCTCGACGAGGTGCTGGACCGCGTCCTCCGTGGTGCGCTCGAAGTCGATGTCGACCGACGGTCGCTGCGACACGTCGCGCGTGCGCCCGATCATCGTGTAGGGCACCCCCGCCTCGTCGAGCACCTCGACCCGCGCGTCGTCGAGCGCGACCTCCATGAGCAGGACGCCGTCCGCCATGCCCTGGCGCACGAGGTCACGGACCTCCGGGGCCTGGGTGGTGCGGAAGGGCCACAGCACGAGGTGGTAGCCGTTGTCGCGGGCGGTCTGCGCGGCGGACGAGACGAACTCGGCGACCGTGCCGCCGAGGCCCTTCTCCATCGCCGGGTAGATGAGCGCGAGCACGTGGCTGCGGCGCGACGCGAGGCCACGGGCCATCGCGTTGGGCTGGTAGCCGAGCTCGGCCATGGCGTCCTCGATGCGACGACGCGTGGCGTCCGAGACGGGACGGGTTCCGGACAGCGCGTACGAGACCGTGCTCAGCGAGACCTGCGCGCGTCGCGCCACGTCCTGCATCGTCGCCATCCTCACCACTCCCCTGTGGTCCGGTCCGGCGCCTCGTCCGTCGAAGCGCTCCGTCGAAACGCATCGTCGAAGCGCTTCGCTGTTACGAGTATTGGATGAACAAATGACGGAGTCAAGCCCTGAACCCTGGAACGCGCTCTCTCGTTCTCCGCCCGGAGCGCGACCTGCGACGACGTCCCGGGCGGCGGGTCAGGCGATGAGGTCGACGCTCTCGCCCGCGCGCAGCACGTCGCGCACGCGCAGCTCGGGGTCGGTGATCACGACGTCCGCCCGGCGGCCCGCGACGAGCCCGCCCCGGTCGTCGAGGCCGAGCACGCCGGCCGGGGTCCAGGACGCCGCGCGGACCGCGTCGACGAGCGGGACGCCCGCGGAGACGGTCTCGCGCACGACCTCGAGCAGGTGGTACGTCCCGCCCGCGATCGAGCCGCCCTCGGTGAGGCGCGCGACGCCGTCGGACACCGTGACGCGCATCGGGCCCAGCTCGTACGCGCCGTCGGGCATGCCCGCCGCGGCCATCGCGTCGGTGACGAGCGCGACGGCGTCCGGCCCGGCGACCACGCCGTCCGCGCCCACGTGCGACCCGACGAGCTCGACGACGCTGCGGATCGTGCCGTGCGCGAGGTGCGTCCCGTCCGCGACCAGCTCGACGACCATCTCGCCGCGCGCCGCGGCGGCGAGGCACGCCGCGACCGGGCCGGGCTCGCGGTGGTGCAGCGGACGCATCCCGTTGAACAGGTGGGTCGCGGTGAGGCGCGCCCCGGGGCGGCCGGCGGCCGCGAGCGCGGCGACGCCCGCCGCGATCGCCGCCTCGGTCTGCTCGGTGCTCGCGTCGGTGTGACCGATCGACGGGACGGCGCCCACCTCGACGAGCGTCTCGATCACTCCCCCGGGCCCGACGACGCCCGGCACCTCGGGCGCGACCGTCATGGTCCGCAGGTGGCCGCGCGAGGCCGTGGCGATCGCCCGCACGAGGTCCGGGTCGCCGTCGAGCATGTCGTGCGGGTTCTGCGCGCCGCAGCGCACCTCGGAGAGGAACGGCCCCTCGAGGTGGATGCCGACGATCTCGCCCTCCTCCGCGAGCCCGGCCAGGGTCGCGACCCGGGTCAGCAGGACGTCGCGCGGCGCGGTGACGAGCGAGGCGACGAGGCTCGTCGTGCCGTGACGCAGGTGCTCGCGCGCGGCGGTGCGCGCGTCGTCGACGCTCTCCGCGTCCGGGAAGCTCGATCCGCCGCCGCCGTGGTCGTGCACGTCGACGAGGCCGGGCAGGATCGTGGCCCCCTCGGCCGCGGGCACGTCGCCGTACCCCGCGGCCCCGGCCTCGGACCGCTCGCCCACCCACTCGACCCGGTCGCCCCGGACGACCACGACCCCGTCGTCGAGCACCCCTGTCGGGGTGACGACGCGGCCGGCGAGGACACGCGGCGAACCGGGCTGGTCGGGACGAGGACTGCGAGCGACGTCGGTCATGGGGCCATTCTGGCGCATTCGTACACCTAGCGTGCAAACCCGTCCAGCACACGGCGCGCGCCCCGCCCGAGGTTCAGGGCGAACAGCCGCTGGAACGTCGGGACCGCGAACCCGAGCGGTCGCACCCACCACAGCACCGGGCGGCTGAACACGTCGATGCGCCACCACAGGAAGCCGTCGTCGTCACGCTCGACCGCGAAGCACTCCTCCCCCACGAACGCGTGCCCGGGCAGCGTCCCGTACCCGAACGCGACCCGCCGGTCGGTGCGCTCGACCCAGATCACCTCGCACGGCTCGGTGAGCCGGAGCCGACCGACACCCAGGCGGGTCGTGACCCGCGCACCGGGCTCGGCCGCGGGAGCCCGCGTCTCGAGGCGGACATGCGCGGCCGCGTGCACCCGCCAGGCGAGGAGCGCCTCTCCGAGCCGCGCGAGGTCCTCGGGCGGGTGCGCGTGGCGCGAGACCCGGCTGCGGACGGTGAGGTACCGGTAGCCGGGCGGGCGGTCGCCCGTGCGCGTCCGGCCGACCTCCGGGTACGTGAACGTCATGCCGCTCTCCCCTCCGAGCCCTCGGCGGGCCCCGGTCTCGTGTCCTGCGCCCGGGCGTCATGCTCGTCGCACCTCTCGACGGCCGCCGCGGGGGTCCCGATCGACGGCGCAGGGCCGGTCGCCACGAGGACCCTCAGCCCGAGGAGCGTGCAGAGCACGAAACCGAGCGCGTTCGCGACACCGTGCGTCGCCGCCATGACGTCGAGGCTCGGGTGGGCGAACCCGAGCGCCTCGCCCGCGGCCCACCACAGCGCGAGCAGCATCGACACCCCGACGACGACCGCGCCCGTCCCGAGCAGCACACGGGCAGCGGCGGGGCTCGCGACGTGGCGGTGGCCGGCACGCGCGTCGGGGTGCCCGGCCGGGCGCACGGGGCCCGCGAGGGAGCGGACCGCCGCGACCGCCGTCGCCCACAGCGCGAGGGTGAGGACGACCGCCCCGACGAGCTCGGCGACATCGCCGACGAAGTAGCCGACGAGCACGAGCACCGTCCCGAGCGGCACGCCCCACGCCCCGGTGACCGCGAGCCGGTCGGTCGCCGCGAGCCGCACGACCGTGCCCGCCACCAGCGCCGCACCGAACCCGGCGTAGAGCATGTGCGGGACCGTGAGCGCGAGGTAGGTCCCGGAGAAGCCCAGCAGCCCCCACCCGGCGCGCTCCGCGACGAGCGCGCACGCACCGACCGCCGGCATGACCAGCGCGGTCGCGGTCGCCGCACGCGAGGCCAGACGTGCGCCCGTGGAGGATGCCGTCGTCGGACCCGACGGCGCGCCCGGCCCGGCACGTCGGCCGTCCGGGCGGCCGGCTCCGCGCACGAGGGAGCGCACCTCGCGCGCCACGAGGCGCGCGGCGGCGCCCACGAGCACCGCGGTGGCGGCGGCGAGGACGAGGGCGAGGGCGACCGACACCGCACCGCGCGGCAGCAGGAGGCTCGCCGCGCCGGCGACCCCGGCCAGGGGCCACGCGACGCTGCCCGGCGCCGGGACGACGTCGGGACCGAGGAGCCGCAGCCCGAGCGGCAGGACGACGACCAGGCCGAGCACGACGAGGCCCGTCACGAGCGCCGCGCCGGCGGGGCTCACGCGTCCACCCCGGTCCCGGCACCGCGCTCGCGAGTGCCGTCGTCGGGCAGGGGGCCGGCCGGCGCACCGGGGTGGACGGACCGCACGAGGCGCAGGACGTCGTCGACCACCCCGCGCGCGACCGGCAGCCGGGAGAGCCGGACGAGGCTGCCGACCAGCGGCGCGGCGCCGTCGACGAGCCGGCGGGTCCGGGCGAGGCCGGGCGACGTGTCGTGCACCCAGAAGAGCGTCAGGCCGAGCTGCGCGAGCCACAGCAGCTCCGGGAGCTGCGCACGCAGGTGGGTCGGCACGCGCGGGGTCGCGCCGGCCACGACCTCCTCGAACAGGTGCTGCGAGAGGTCCCGGGCCTCGCGCGACGCCGGCGAGAACGGGCTCGCGTCAGAACCCGGGCGGATCGCGACCGACACGAACTCGGCGCCGAAGTCGTGGAACGGTGCGAACGCGTCGACCGACGCGTGCCACACGCCGCGCAGCCGGGCGACGAGCGTCCCGCCCGCGGCCAGCACGGGTGCGGCACGCTCCGCGTGGTCGCGCTGGACCTCGACGTAGAGCTCCTGGACGAGCGCGTCCTTGGACGGGAAGTGGTAGTACGCGTTCCCCGTGCTCACGCCCGCCTCGGCGGCGATCGCGCGCATCGTGGTGCGCTCGTACCCGACGTCCCGCAGCATCCGGATCGCGACGTCCCGCACGAGTGCCCGCGTCCGCTCCGACTTGGGCGTCGACCCGCTCATCGTCCCGGCCCACCGTAGTTTCTGAACATGTTCAAAATCTAGCAGACACCCGCGGTCGACGGAGAAGGTCGGTCAGGGGGCCCGGATCAAGAGGGCGAACGAGCAGGAACGCCCCGGGCGCGCGGGCTGGGACTCCAGCCGTCGTCGCAGCACCCGATGCTCGCCGGCCGCGACACTCCGCGCCGACCTCGCCGGGCACACCCGCGAGGACCTCGCGCTCGTCGCACACCAGCTCGACGAGCGCCCACGCAAGAGCCTGAGCTGACAGACCCCGACTCAGCAGCTCGCGAGGCTTCTCGCCGTGGGTCCGTGGGTCATGGGTGCCGCCAGGCCGTGACAGCCGGAAGGGCAAGAAGGACAGCAGCGTCAGCCACCAGCGGCCTCGGTGAGCGACGTCGCGAGACGGGTCAGCGCCCCCGACGCCAGCGAGTAGTAGGCCCAGCGGCCGCGCTGCTCGCGGGTGAGCAGGCCGGCGTCGACCAGGATCTTGAGGTGGTGGCTCACGGTGGGCTGGGAGAGGCCGACCGGTTCGGTGAGGTCGCACACGCAGGCCTCGCCACCGTCTTGGGACGCGACGATCGCGAGGAGCTGGACCCGGGCGGGGTCGGCGAGGGCCTTGAACGTGCGGGCGAGCTCGCGTGCGGCGTCGGGGTCGACGGCCTGGATGACGGCCGGGCCGCAGCAACCCGCGACGTCGGTCGTCGGCGCGGTGGGGAGCGCGGTCGTCGTCATGCCACCATCCTCCCACAGATTGACATCCTTCGATACGTGCTCCACGATGCTCACATCGACAGTCTTCAATGTGTGAGGAGTGGTGATGGGCGAGGGTGTGCGGGACGAGCTGCCGGTCGTGGTGATCGGTGCGGGTCCGGTAGGTCTGGCGGCTGCGGCGCACCTGCTCGAGCGTGGGCTCGAGCCGGTGGTGCTGGAGGCGGGCGAGGGCCCGGGCGCGGCGATCGCGTCATGGGGTCACGTGCGGCTGTTCTCGCCGTGGCGCTACGACGTCGACGCCGCGGCGCGGCGCCTGCTGGAGCCGACGGGGTGGGTGGATCCGGACCCGGACACCCTGCCGACCGGTGGGGATCTCGTCGGGCGGTACCTGGCGCCGCTGGCCGCGACGCCGGCGATCGCTACGCGGCTGCGCACTGGCACGCGGGTCCTGGCGGTTGCGCGCGACGGGGCGGACAAGACGCGCTCGCTCGGGCGGGAGCGGCAGGGCTACCGGGTGCGGACCGTGGACGGTGACGGTGTCGTGCGTGACGTGCTGGCGCGGGCGGTGATCGACGCGTCGGGCACGTTCATGACGTCGAACCCGCTGGGTGTCTCCGGGCTCCCGGCCGCCGGCGAAGCGCAGGCGTCGAGGTTCGTGACGGGGCCGTTGCCGGACGTGCTCGGGTCGCAGCGCGACCGGTTCGCCGGGCGGGACACCCTCGTGGTCGGGATGGGGCACTCGGCGGCGAACACGCTGCTGAGCCTGGTCGAGCTCTCCGAGACGGAGCCGAGGACGACGATCACGTGGGCGATCCGCGGCGGGTCCGCGCGGCGCCTGTTCGGCGGCGGCACGGACGACGAGCTGCCGGCACGCGGGCTGCTCGGCACGCGGCTGCGCTCCGCCGTCGAGGCGGGGCGCCTGACCCTGCTCACCCGGGTCTCGATCGAGCGCCTCGTTCCCGGCGGGGACACGGTGCAGGTGCTGGGGACCGCGCGCGACGGGTCGTTGAACCTGGATGTGCACCAGATCGTCAACGCGACCGGGTTCCGCCCGGACCTCGACATGCTGCGTGAGGTGCGCCTGGACCTGGACCCGGTCGTGGAGGCGCCGAGGGCGTTGGCACCGCTGATCGACCCGAACCAGCATTCCTGCGGGACGGTGCCGCCGCACGGGGAGGAAGTGCTGTCCCACCCGGACGACGGGTTCTATCTCGCGGGCATGAAGTCCTACGGGCGGGCACCGACGTTCCTGCTCGCCACAGGGTATGAGCAGGTGCGCTCGATCGCCGCGGCGCTGGCCGGGGACCGGGCCGCCGCGGACGCCGTCGAGCTGAACCTGCCAGCGACCGGAGTCTGCTCGAGCGACCTCGCCCTGGAGGCCGACGGCAAGAGCGTCGGCGGGTCGTGCTGCGGGACCGAACCGGCCGAGCCGCAGCTGGTCACCCTCGGTGTGGGAGCACCGGCCGGTGTCGGGTTCGCCACCGGCGTCACGCACGGCCGTTCGGGCGACGTCCAGGACGCGTGAGCCCGACTCTGCGGACGTTCGAGCTCACCCCGCCTGATGACGCTGCGATCGCGGTCGTCGCCGACGGCTGCACCGCCGCGTCCTTGGTGCGTCACGGTCGTGCAGGGTTCACCGAGGGGGGGACGGCTCGAGCGCGTGGGGCGCACGTTCGACCGGTGGCCGGGCACGAGCCTGCCGCAGAAGACCCTGGCCTGACACGCACGTCGGCCAGGACCCGAACAGGCCCCGACCGACGTCGTTGCGTGAGGGGCCGTCAAGCCGTGGCCACCTGCACGGGCGTGACGCCGAGCTCGTCGAGCAGGGTGACCACGCGTCGGCGGATCTCGTCGCGGATCGGGCGCACGGACTCGATGCCCTGCCCGGCCGGGTCT
>CAZFUQ010000172.1:3713-8627 GCA_964521905.1 uncultured Cellulosimicrobium sp. | reverse complement strand
ACTGGTGGCACGGGCACAGCAGGTGGTGCGTCTGCTGCTCGTAGAGCGCCACGGGGCAGCCCACGTGCGTGCAGATCTTGGAGAACGCGACGATGCCGTCGTACGACCAGGTCTCTCCCGCGGGGGCCTGCTCGGACGTGATGTCACGCGGGTCGAGCCGGACCAGCAGGACGACCGCCTTGGCCTTCTCGGTGATCCACTCGTGGGACTGACGCTCCTCCTCGGGGACGTCAGGGATGATGTGCACGACCGAACCGATGGTCACGTCCGCAGCCTTGATGGGCCGGCCCGACGGGTCGATCGCGAGGCGCGTGCCGGACTTCCACAGCGTGTGCTTGAACTTCGAGACGTTCCAGTCGCCGCCGACGCTCCCGACGAGCGGGACCGCGATCGTCAGCGGGAAGAGCGCGAGCGCCGAGATCACCGCGCCCTTGAGCACGCCGCGACGGGCGATGCCCGAGTCCTTGACGCCGGCGTCGAGCTCGGCGAGCGCGCCGACGCGCGTCTGCGGGTCGCTCGCGATCGGGTGGCGCTCGTCGACCTTCTCGTGGTCGGACATGAGCACCTTGGCCCAGTGCACGGCGCCGAGCCCGATGCCGAGCAGCGCGAACGCGATCGCGATGCCGAGGGACAGCGTCGACAGGCGAACGCCCGCCGTCGTGCCGTCCGGCGGGATGACGAAGTAGACGACCAGCGCGGCGATGGTGCCGACGATCGAGATGCCGAAGAGCGTGACGACCTGACGCTCGGCGCGCTTCGCGGCCTTCGGGTCGCGGTCGGCCATGCGGCTCTTGTGCTCCGGGAGGCCCGGGTCCACGAAGGTGCCGAGGGCACCGTGCTCGTCGTCCCGGACGACCTCGCCGTGCGAGGACTCCGACGAGCCGGAGTTCTGGTTGTCGCTCACGAGGACTTCGCTCCGATCCACACTGCGGCCCCGACGAGGAGGCCCATACCGACGATCCACGCCCACAGGCCCTCGCTGACCGGGCCGAGCGAGCCGAGGGACAGGCCGCCGGCCGACCCTTCACGCTGGTCGACGAGGAAGGCGATGACGTCGCGCTTCTCCTCGGGCGTGACGGTGGCGTCGTTGAAGACCGGCATCGACTGCGGGCCGGTGAGCATCGCCTGGTAGATGTTGCGCTCCGAGGTGTCCCACAGCGGGGGCGCGAACTTGCCCTCGGAGAGTGCGCCACCGGCGCCGACGGCGTTGTGGCACATGGCGCAGTTGGTGCGGAAGAGCGCGGCACCGTTCGCGATGTCGCCGAGCGAGGCGTCGACCTGCTCGTCCGTCGGGATCGCCGGGCCGGTGCCGAGCGACGCGACGTAGGCGGCGAGCTGTGCCGTCTGCTCCTCGTTGAACTGGGCGGGCTTCTGGATGGCCTGGGGACCCTCCATCTGCATCGGCATGCGGCCGGTGGACACCTGGAAGTCGACCGACGCCGCGCCGACGCCGACGAGGGACGGCGCGGTGTCCGAGCCCTCGGCGTTCATGCCGTGGCACGTGGCGCAGTTGGCCTGGAACAGCTTCTTGCCGGTCTCGATGTCCTCGGTGCTGGCGGTCTCGGCGTTGGCCGGAGTCGGTGCAAAGGCGGCGTAGACGCCGCCGGTGACCAGCAGCGCCAGCAGCAGCAGCACGACCGGCGCGAGGCGGTGGTGTCTGCGGGCGGCGAGTGCCTTCACGAAATGATCCTCGTCTCGCAGGTGGGGGAGCAGGGGGCGGATGGGCTGGAGGGGGCGGGCCCCGCCGGGGTCGTCAGCGCAAGATGTAGATCACGAAGAACAGCGCGATCCACACGACGTCGACGAAGTGCCAGTAGTAGGACGTCACGATGGCCGTCGTGGCCTCGTGGTGCCCGAAGTTCTTGGCCGAGAACGAGCGGCCGAGAAGGAACAGGAAGGCGATCAGGCCGCCGACCACGTGCAGGCCGTGGAAGCCGGTCGTGATGTAGAAGACCGAGCCGTACGGCGTCGAGGAGATCGTGACGCCGTGCTCGACGAGCTCGGCGTACTCGAAGATCTGCCCGCCGATGAAGAACGCGCCCATGAGGAACGTGAGCGTCATCCACTCGTTCATCCCCCAGCGGTTGACCTGGAGGAGCGACCCGGTCCGCACGGGCTGGAACCGCTCGGCCGCCCACACACCCATCTGGCACGTCACCGACGACAGCACCAGGACGGTCGTGTTGATCGCCGCGAAGGTCAGGTTGAGCTTGTCCGCCTGCAGGGACCACTCGTCTGCGGGCAGCACGGCGCGGACCGTGAAGTACATGGCGAAGAGGCCGGCGAAGAACATGAGCTCGCTGGCCAGCCACACGATCGTCCCGACCGAGACGGGGTTCGGTCGGTTGACGCTCACGTGCTGATGGGCGTGGGGGGCAGCCGTTGCGGTCGACACATCAGCCATTATGGCCGACGTCGGGCAGGTTCGCGGCACTCGACGGGTCGGTCGAGCGCGGCGAATCTCACAATGTCTCCAGATCTTCCCACGAAGACCTGCACTTGATGACGGATCTCTTCTAAGTGCCATGAAACAGGCGGGCGTCGAGGCCGGGCCAGGGCCCTTGGTCCCGGGTCCTCCCGCAGGTCGGTCCCGGGGGTGATGGAACGGAGGACGACGTGCCAAGATGCCAGTCGGGACGTGCGCGCTCGCCGCGCCGGCCGGACCATCCGAGGGAACGACGAAGGCGACGGTGACGACGATGACGACGACCGTGACGACGACGCACGGGGACACGACCGTGACCCCGGCGCGCGCGCCGCGCATCCTGCTGTACAGCGACGACGTGACGGTGCGCGAGCAGGTGCGTCTCGCCGTCGGGCGACGGCTGGGCGCCGGTCGACCGGACATCGAGTGGCACGAGGTCGCGACCGCCACCGCGGTGGTCACCGCGGCGGACGCCGGCGGCTGGGACCTGCTCGTCCTCGACGGCGAGGCCGACAAGGCGGGCGGCATGGGCCTGTGCCGACAGCTCAAGAACGAGGTCTACCGCTGCCCGCCGGTCCTGGTGCTCACGGGCAGGCCGCAGGACGGTTGGCTAGCATCGTGGTCGCTCGCCGACGACGCGGTGCCCCGGCCGTTCGACGCGGTCGCGCTCCAGCGTGCGGTCGCCGACCTGCTGGGTGCCGCCGGCACGCAGTAGACCCCACCAGCCGAAGGGCCACCCGTGACCGCGACCCCCACCCCCGCCGCCTCGACCCCGAGCGACTCGACGGGTGCGGGTCTCACGTGGCCCGCCCTGCTCACCGAGCTCGTCGCGGGGCGCGACCTCGACGTGGACGCCACGGCCTGGGCGATGGACCAGGTGATGTCGGGCGAGGTGTCCCCGGTGCGGCTCGCGAGCTTCCTCGTCGCGCTGCGCGCGAAGGGCGAGACGGTCGCCGAGCTCACCGGGCTCGCCGACGCGATGCTCGCCCACGCGAGCCGCTTCACGGTCGACGGCCCGGCCGTCGACATCGTGGGGACGGGTGGCGACGGCGCCCACACGGTGAACGTCTCGACGATGGCGTCGCTCGTCATCGCGGGGACCGGGGTGCGGGTGGTCAAGCACGGGAACCGCGCCGCGACGTCGTCGTCGGGCGCCGCGGACGTGCTCGAGGAGCTCGGCATCCGGCTCGACCACGGCCCGGAGCGCGTCGCGCGCATCGTCCGGGACGCGGGGATCACGTTCTGCTTCGCCATGGTCTTCCACCCGTCGATGCGGCACGCGGGCGTCGCGCGCAAGGAGCTCGGCATCCCGACGGCGTTCAACGTCCTCGGCCCGCTGACCAACCCCGCGCAGCCGCGTGCCGCGGCGATCGGGGTCGCCGACGCGCGCATGGCGCCGCTCATCGCGGGCGTGCTCGCGGGCAGGGGGACCTCCGCGCTCGTCTTCCGCGGCGACGACGGGCTGGACGAGCTCGCCGCGACCGGTGGCGCGAGCGTGTGGGAGGTGCGTGACGGCGCCGTGACCGAGCACCGCCTCGACCCGGTCGCCGACCTCGGGCTCACCCCGGTCTCGGTCGAGCAGCTCAGGGGCGGGGACGCGGCGTTCAACGCCGAGGTCGCCCGGCGCTTCCTCGCCGGCGAGACCGGTCCGGTGCGCGAGACCGTGCTGCTCAACGCCGCGGCCGGGCTGGTCGCGGACGGCACCCTCCCCGGGACTGCCGAGGGCACGCTCGTCGAGCGTCTGCGGGCCGGCTACCGGCTCGCCGAGCAGAGCGTCGACTCCGGCGCGGCGCGCGAGGCTCTCGCGCGCTGGGCGGCGGCCGCGGCGTAGGACGTCCCGACCGCGGGCGTGCGGGCGTCGGGCGGGAGTCCCGCCCGACGCGGGAGCGCGGGGATCAGTCGTCGAGGCCGAGCGCGAACGCCTGCTCGAGGTCGACGTTCGAGTACGCGCGGAACGCGATGAACGTCTCGGTGCGCACGACGCCGGGGACCTTGCTGATGCGGTCGGCGATGACGTCGGCGAGCCGGTCGTGCTCCGGGACCCGCACCATCGCGACCAGGTCCGCCTTGCCCGTGACCGAGTAGACCTCGCTGACACCCTTGAGGTCCGCGACCTCGGACGCGACCTCCGGGATGCGCGCGGGGTCGGTGTCGATCAGGACGATGGCGGTGATCATGGTTCCTCCGGGGACGGGTCGACGTCAGGCGACCACTCTACGGTCACGGTGGTCGGCCCGTGGGGTGGACCTGAGGGGCCCTCGGCGCCGTGGCGCGCGACGTCGCGCGCCGTGACCGCCGGGTCGACGTGCGCGCGTGCCGAGCGCACCGGGCACGTCCACTCTCCGGTGACGTCGACGATCCGCACGCCCGGCTGCTCGAGCCAGGCCAGGAGGATCTCGGCCTCGTGCGGATGGCCGGCGGGCGCGGGCGGGACCGGTGCGGCGACGACCTCCGCCGTCGCGACGAGCGCGTCCACGAGCGGCCACGGG
>CAZFUQ010000172.1:1718-3703 GCA_964521905.1 uncultured Cellulosimicrobium sp. | reverse complement strand
CGACGACGACCTCCCACCCGCCCGCGTCCGTCGCCCGGGCGGCGACGAGCTCGGGGCAGGCGGCGAGCGGACCGAGCCGCTGGGCGCGCGCGGCGCCCGAGAGGTACGCGCGCAGGCGGTCCGTGAGCTCCCCGGCCTGCTCGAAGCGCTCTTCGCGCGAGAGGGCGACGATCCGCCGGCCGAGCTCGGCGACGACGGGTGACGGGTCGCCCTCGAGCGCGCCCCGGACCTCGGCCGCGACGGCGTCGTAGCCCGTGTCCCGGCTGGTCGCCGTGCACGGCGCGGAGCAGCGGCCCATCTCCGCGAGGACGCACGCCGTCGCGCCCGGCGCGGCGACGACGGGGAGGCGGCGCGTGCACTGGCGCAGGCGGAACGCGTCGTGCAGCGCGTCGACGGCGCCCTGCGCCTGCTGCTTCGACGCGAACGGCCCGATGTGCGCCGCCGGGGCGCGGACGTCCCGCACGACGGACAGCCGCGGGTAGGTCTCGTCCGTCAGCCGGACCCAGGTCATGCGCTCGGGGTGGCGCGAGCGCCGGTTGTAGCGCGGGGCGTGCTCGGCGATGAGGCGCAGCTCGCGCACCTGCGCCTCGAGCGGCGTCGCGCACACCACGGGCGTGACCGCGTGCGCGATCCGCACCATCTCCGTGATCCGCCCGCGCTTCTCGGAGCGCGTGAAGTACGAGCGCACGCGCCGCCGGATCGAGGTGGAGGTGCCGACGTAGAGGATCTCCTCGCCCGGTCCGCGGAACAGGTAGACGCCCGGCGCGTCGGGCAGGTCGTCGGCGAGGTGCCGCTTGCGGCGCACGTCCTGGGGCACGGGGTCGGTCGCGCCCGCGAGGTCCTCGAGGTGGGTGACGCCGAGGGGCCCCAGCCGGGCGAGCAGGGCGTGCAGGACGTCGACCGTGGCGCGGGCGTCGGCGAGGGCGCGGTGCTCCGGCGTCACGGTCGCGCGGAAGAGCGCGGCGAGCGTCGAGAGCTTGTGGTTCGGGGCCTCGTCGCGCGTGACGACACGGCGGGCGAGCGGCACGGTGTCGAGCACCTGGTTCCCCGGCCACTCGCGGTCCGCCGCGCGGCAGGCGGCCTTGAGGAACGAGATGTCGAAGGGCGCGTTGTGCGCCACGAGCACCGCGCCGCGCGAGAACTCCAGGAAGCTCGGCAGGACCGCCTGGATGCGCGGCGCCGTCGCGACCATCGACGACGTGATCCCCGTGAGCCGCGCGACGAAGGCCGGGACCGGCACCCCGGGGTCGACGAGGGTCTGGAACTCGCCGAGCACCTCGCCCCCACGGACCTTGACGGCTCCGATCTCGGTGATCCCCGCGTCCGTCGGCGAGCCGCCCGTGGTCTCCAGGTCGACGACGACGAACGTCACCTCGTGCAGGGGCGTGCCGACGTCGTCGAGCGTGGGCTGGACCGGCGTGCCCGACGGCGGGGCGACCCGTCCCCGTGCGGCGCCCGGGGGCGGGGCGAGGACGGGACCGGTCGACATGGCGGCGACGGTAGCCGCGACCACCGACAGCCGGTGGCCCTGCACCCGCGGTGCGCGCGTCGGCCGAGCGCCGCGGGCATAGGGTGGGGCCAGGGAAAAGGGACGATCAGGGACGAAATGTCCACGGTGGTCCAGGACGGAGGAGCGGGCGCATGGGGGCGGACGAGACGGGTCCGGGCGTGCCCGGCGTCGTGGACGTGCCGGCGTCGGTGCGCGCCACGCTCGTGCAGGCTGCGGCGCAGACGCTCGGCGCGCTGGACGCCGCGCTCGTGCCCGCCTCCCTCCAGCGCGTGCGGGCCTTCGCGCCCCGGCGCCGGGCCGGGGCGGGTGCGGGGCCGCTGTGGCGCGCGCTCGTCGACGACGACGGGTTCCGCCACGCGGTCGCCGCCGAGTGGGCGCGTGCGCACGGGTCACGCACCGCCGCCCCTGAGTCCGCCGCTCCCGACGGCACGGCCCCGGACGGCGCTCCGTCCGACGACGCAGCCCCTGGTGATGC
>CAZFUQ010000172.1:0-1618 GCA_964521905.1 uncultured Cellulosimicrobium sp. | reverse complement strand
CCGCGGTCGACGACGTCGACGGGTCGGAGGACGAGACGCCGGCCGCGGTGCGCGAGCGCGCGGCCGGTGCGTTCCTGCTCCGGCCGGACGGCTGGGAGGCGGAGGTCGCGCGTGCCGCTGCGCTGGACGACGCCGTCGCCTCCGAGCGCTCCGAGCGCACCGACGTCGCCCGGCTGCGACGCGAGCACGACCGCCTCGTGGCACAGGTCGAGGAGCTGCGCACCGGGGCCGCGCAGGCCGCGGCCCGGGCCGACGCCGCGACGTCCGAGCTCGCCGCGGTCCGCCGGAGCGAGCGGCGCCTGCGGGCCGACGCGGACCGGGCGCGCGCCGAGGCGCGCGCGGCCCAGGAGGAGGCGCGCACGGAGCGCGTGGCGGCGGAGGCCGCGCTGCGCGACGCACGGCAGGAACGGCGTGCCGCGGCCGCCGAGGTGGCCCGGGCGCTCGCCGAGCGGGACGAGGCGCGCCGCGCCCTGACCTCGAGCGCCGACCTCGCGACGGCGCGCGCCCGGCTCCTGCTCGACACGGTCGTCGACGCCGCGGTGGGGTTGCGTCGAGAGCTCGCGCTCGGGCCGTCGACGACCACGCCGGCGGACGACGTCGCGGCGTCCGTGCGTGGCACGGGCACCGCCCGGCCCGGTTCGCGCGGCCGCGCGGCGGACGACCCCGCGTTGCTCGACGACCTGCTCTCCGTGCCCCGCACGCACCTCGTCGTCGACGGCTACAACGTCACGAAGTCGGGCTTCGGGGAGCTGACCCTGGCCGAGCAGCGCGACCGGCTCGTCAACGGGCTGCTGCGGGTGGCCTCCGGCGGGACCGAGGTGACCGTGTGCTTCGACGGGGCGGACGCGCCGTCGCGCCCGGTGCGTGCCCCGCGCGGCGTGCGCGTGATGTTCTCCTCGGGCGAGATCGCCGACGACCTCATCCGTCGTCTCGTGGCGGCCGAGCCGCTCGGGCGTCCGGTCGTCGTCGTGACGAGCGACCGTGCGGTCGCCGACGACGTCCAGGCCATGGGGGCGGCGAGCGTGCCCGCCCAGGCGCTCCTCGCCCGGCTCGGGCGCCGCTGAGGCGACGGCCGCGGCCCGCCCGGTGGAGCACCGGACGGGCCGCGGCAGCGGGACGGGGCCTCAGGCCACGGACGCGGGGCCGTCGACGTAGAGGGCGTCGACGTCGCCCGTGAAGTCCTTGAGGACCTCGGACCGCTTCACCTTGAGCGACGGGGTGAGGTACCCGTTCTCCACCGTGAAGTCGGTCGCGAGGACGGTGAACTTGCGGATCGACTCCGCACGCGAGACCGCCTTGTTCGCGCGCGTCACCGCGGCGTCGAGAGCGGCGAGGACGTCGGCGTCCGTCGTGGCCTCCTCGATCGTGAGCGACCCCTTGCCGTGCATGGCCGCCCAGCCGGGCAGGCCCTCCGGGTCGATGGTGACGAGCGCGCCGATGAACGGTCTCTGGTCACCGACGACGACGCACTGCGAGACGAGCGCGTGCGCGCGGATCCGGTCCTCGAGCAGCGCCGGCGCGACGTTCTTGCCGCCGGCGGTCACGATGATCTCCTTCTTGCGATCCGTGATGCGCAGGAAGCCGTCGTCGTCGAGCGAGCCGAGGTCGCCGGTGCGGA
>CAZFUQ010000171.1:4406-8630 GCA_964521905.1 uncultured Cellulosimicrobium sp. | reverse complement strand
GCACGTCCCACCCCGTCATCGCGACGATGGAGGAGCAGCTCGCGATCGTCGGCGGCGAGGGCGACCTCGGCGGGACGATGCGCCTCGGGTCGTACGAGGCCGCGCTGGCCCCCGGCTCGGTCGTCGCCAAGACGTACGGGTCGGAGCGCGTCTCCGAGCGCCACCGCCACCGCTACGAGGTGAACAACTCCTACCGCACGCAGCTCGAGGAGGCCGGCCTGCTGATCTCCGGCACGTCGCCCGACTCGTCGCTCGTGGAGTTCGTCGAGCTCCCCGCGGACGTGCACCCGTACTACGTGAGCACCCAGGCGCACCCCGAGTTCAAGTCGCGCCCCACGCGCGCGCACCCGCTGTTCTCCGGCCTGATCGGTGCCGCGCTCGAGAACCAGGCGGACTGAGTGGGCACCGCCGCGGGCGACCGGCCGGTCGACGCCCTCGCCCCGCGCCCGGTTCTCGAGACGTCGGTCGTGCACGCGGGCCGCATCTTCGACCTGCGCTCCGACGTGGTCGACCTGGGCGACGGGGGTCGTGTCACGCGCGAGTACCTCGATCACCCCGGGGCTGTCGCGATCGTGACCCTCGATGAGGACGAGCGCGTCCTGCTGCTGCGTCAGTACCGGCACCCGGTACGGCGCGAGCTGTGGGAGGTCCCCGCGGGCCTGCTGGACGTCGTCGGGGAGGACGCGCAGCTCGCCGGGGCGCGCGAGCTCGCCGAGGAGGCCGACCTGCGGGCCGCACGCTGGGACGTCCTCGTCGACTACTACACGACGCCCGGTGGCTCGAACGAGGCGCTGCGCGTCTTCCTCGCGCGCGACCTGTCGCCGGTCCCCGACGACGAGCGGTTCGAGCGCGAGGCCGAGGAGCTCGACATGGAGCTGCGCTGGGTCCCGCTGGACGAGGCGCTGCGCGGCGTCCTCGCGGGCGAGCTGCACAACCCCTCGACGGTCGTGGGGGTCCTGGCGGCGGCCGCGTCGCGC
This sequence comes from uncultured Cellulosimicrobium sp., assembly GCA_964521905.1. GTDB lineage: Bacteria > Actinomycetota > Actinomycetes > Actinomycetales > Cellulomonadaceae > Cellulosimicrobium. The sequence goes on along the minus strand of CAZFUQ010000171.1, from coordinate 7,653 downwards.
GCGGCCGGCTGGGCGTCGCTGCGCCCGGCCGACGCACCGTGGCCGGAGCGTCGCGGCGGCTGATCCCGACCCGCCCGGGGAGCAGCCCCAGGATGTGGTGGGCGACGGGGACTAGGGTTCTACGACGTGCCTGCTGACGACCTCCCGACCGGGCGACGGGACGACGTGCTCGTCCGCGTCCTGGGCCCCGTCCGGGTGCCCGGGACCGGCGGGGCGCCCGTCGTGCCGCGCGGGCCGCGCGCGGCGGCGCTCGTCGTGGCGCTCGCGCTCGCGGGCGGGCGGACCGTCGGCGTCGGGGCGCTCGTCGACGAGCTGTGGGGGCCGGACGCCCCGCAAGACCCCCGCGGCGCGCTCCAGAGCCTCGTGTCGCGGCTGCGCAAGGACAGCGCGCCCGGCACGGTCGTCTCGCGCGCCGGCGGCTACGCGCTCGGCGTGGCCACCGACCTCGACCTCGCCCGGCGTGCTCTCGCGGACGCGCGGTCCGGCGCCGCGGACGTCGCCGCGCTGCGCGCCGCCCTCGCGCTGTGGCGCGACGGCGAGCCGGGGCAGGACCTGCCGTCCGGCGTCGGGCAGGCGCTGGCCACCGAGGCGGGACGACTGCGCTCGGCGCTCACCGGCGCGCTGCGGTCCGCCGCGGCCGCCGCGGGGGACCACGAGACGGTCGAGACGCTCGCCGCCGAGGCACTGGAGCGCGACGCCACGGACGAGGACGCCGCGCGCGACCTCATGGTGGCGCTCGCGGCGACGGGTCGCACGGACGAGGCCCTCGCGGCGTACGCCCGCGTCCGGCACGCGCTCGTCCGCGACCTCGGCACGGACCCGGCACCGGACCTCCGCAGGCTCGCCGCGGACCTGCTCGATCGCCCGTCCGGGACGGGCGGACCGGCGTCCCCGAGCGTGGCACCGCCCGGTGACCCGGGCGTACCGGGCGACCCGGGCGCGGCCCCGGCGACCGGTACGGCCGCCGCCGGCGCCCACCCGACGCAGGTGCGTGGTGTGCGCGTGGCTCCCGACGCGCTGGTCGGCCGGGAGACCGACGTCGAGCGGGTGCGGGACGCGCTCGCCCGGTCCCGGCTCGTCACGGTCCTCGGTCCGGGCGGGCTCGGCAAGACGCGCCTCGCGCAGGAGGTCGCACGGCGTGCGGCGGCGACCGGGACGGTCGACCTCGTGGTCGTCGTCGAGCTCGCGGGCGTGCGGTCCGACGAGGACGTCGTCGTGGCGCTCGCGGACGGCCTGGGGATCTCCCCGCCCGCGCGCACGGGGCGGCTCGCGGACCGCCTGGCGGCGCCCGAGGTGCGCGCTCAGGTGCTCGACCGTGTGCGGGGGAGGTCCGCCCTGCTCGTCCTGGACAACTGCGAGCACGTCCTCGACGGTGCCGCGCGCTGGACCGCGGACCTGCTCGGCGCGACGCCGCACCTGACCGTCCTCGCGACGAGCCGGTCGCCCCTGCGCCTCGCGGCCGAGCAGGTCTACCCGCTCGACCCCCTGGGTGCGGACGGCGGGGACGGCCCCGCGGTCCGGCTCTTCGTCGAGCGCGCTCGCGCCGTCCGGCCCGGTGCGAGCCTGCCGCCCGACGTCGTCGCCCGGCTGTGCGAGCGCCTGGACGGCCTCCCGCTCGCGATCGAGCTCGCCGCGGCGCGCGTGCGCACGATGAGCGTCGAGGACGTCGAGCGGCACCTCGACGAGCGCTTCGCGCTCCTGCGCTCGGGCGACCGCCTCGCCCCGGACCGGCACCGGACCCTCGAGGCCGTGATCGAGTGGAGCTGGAACCTGCTGGGTGCGGCCGAGCAGGACCTGCTGTGCCGGGCCGCCGTGTTCCCCGACGGATTCTCGGCGGAGGCGGCGCAGGCGGTCACGGGCGGCGCGCGGCCGGTCCTCGGCCCGCCTGCGTGGGCTTCCCTCGACGCGCTCGACGGGCTGGTCGCCCAGTCGCTCCTGCGGGTCACCGAGGACGACGGGGTCGTGCGCTACCGGATGCTCGAGACGGTGCGGGAGTTCGGCGCGCTGCGGCTCCAGGACGCGGGTGCCACGGCTGCGGCGCACGAGGCCGTGCAGCGCTGGGCCGCCGCGCTCGCGGAACGCTGCGCGGACGCGCTCGTCGGCGGCGACCAGACCGCCGCCGCGACGGACCTGCGGCGCGAGCAGGAGAACCTCCTCTTCGCGCTGCGCGAGGCGGTCCAGGACGGGCGGCCCGACGTCGTCGTGCGGGTGTTCGCGGCGCTCATGGGTTCCTGGCTCCTGCTCGGCATCGAGGACCAGGCGGCCGGGCTCGTGGAGGTCGTGCTCGACTCCGTCGTGGGCTGGGACGTCCCGCCCGAGGACGTCCAGCCCGCGGCGCTCGCGCTCGCCGCGGTCGCCGGCGCCGGGGCGTTCGCGCGCCCCGAGCTCACCGCCCGGGCGCTGGGGCGACTGCGTCGGCTCCAGCGTCGGCCCGAGGTCGGGCCGCGCACCCGGGCGTTCGTCCGGCTCCTCACCGTGCGCAGCCCGGAGGAGATGGCGGCGACGCTCGCGAACCTGCGGGCCGACGACGACGAGTTCGTCGCGATGCTGGCCGAGTTCACGACGGCGCAGATGGCCGAGAACGAGGGCCGCCTCGCCGAGGCCCGCTCGTGGGGCGCGCTCGCGCATGAGCGGGCGGTCGCGCGCGGCGACGTCGCGGCGCGCGCGACGACGGCCATGTTCCTCGCCTCGTGCGCGAGCGAGGCGGGCGACGCTGCCGACGTCGGGCGCTGGGCGGAGGCCGCACGCGACCACCTCCGGGCGCTCGGTGCGACGGCGTCGCTGCAGCAGCTCGACTGGGTGGAGATGTCGGCCGCGGTGACGCTCGGCGAGACGGCGCGTGCCGAACGGATGCTCGCGGCGTTCGGCACGGTGGGCGTCGCGGGCTTCGGCGCCACCGACGTCCCGCCCGACGTGCGTTCCGTCGTCGCCATGGGCCGGGCGGAGGTCGCGGCGCTGCACGGCGACGAGGACGAGGCCCTCGCGCTCTACGGCGAGGCCGCCGCCTCGTTCGACGACGTGGGGCGGTGGTCGCCCTGGTACGTGCTCCTCGTGTCGTCGTGGCTCGTGCGGCTCGCGACCGCCGGCTCGGCGCTGACCCCGACCGTCGCCGACGAGCTGCGCTCGCTCGTGCTCGGGATGTACCGGGCACGGCCGTACTTCGTGGACTACCCGGTCGTCGGGACGTCGTTCCTCGCGCTCGGTGTCGCGTCCGTGCTGGGCGTGCGCGCGACCTCGGGAAGCGACC
>CAZFUQ010000171.1:0-4306 GCA_964521905.1 uncultured Cellulosimicrobium sp. | reverse complement strand
CCGCGCGAGGCGCCCTCCTCGTCGCGCTCGCGGAGCGGATGGGCTCACGGCAGGACCAGCCCTCGCTGCGCCACGAGAACGCCTGGGCGCAGGTGACCGACGCCGTCGGCGTGGTGGTCGCGGAGCGGGTGCGGGCCGAGGCGGGCGACCTGGCCCGGGACGAGCTCGCGCGGCGCGGGTTCGCGCTCCTGGCCGCCGTCGACGCCGACCACGTCGTCGACGGCGGCGACCACGGGGCCGGCACCCTGCCGGGTGCCGGCCCCGTATGAGCAGGGCGCGTCGTCGCGCGCGGTGATCAGGCCTTGCGCATGTAGGCGCGCACCGTGAGCGGGGCGAAGACCGCGACGATGACCGCGGCGCCGAGCAGCGAGAGCGCCGCGTCCGACCCCAGCGTCCCCGTGTTGGCGAGCTCCCGCACCGCGGTGACCAGGTGCGAGACCGGGTTGACGGCGACGAAGCCCTGGAGCCAGCCCGGCATCGTCTCGGGCTGGACGAACGCGTTCGAGAGGAACGTCAGCGGGAACAGCACGATCATCGAGATGCCCTGCACGCTGGACGCCGTGCGCGCGACGACGCCGAAGAACGCGAAGATCCAGCTCACCGCCCACGAGCACACGATGACCAGCACGCCGGCGAGCACGACGGCCCCGACCCCGCCCGCGGGCCGGTACCCCATGAGGTAGCCCATGACGAACGTCAGGGTCGTCGCGATGAGGTAGCGCACGGTGTCGGCGAGCAGCGCACCCGACAGGGGCGCGATGCGCGCGATGGGCAGCGACCGGAAGCGGTCGAACACGCCCTTGTCCATGTCCTCGCGCAGCTGAGTGCCCGTGACGACCGACGTCGTGATGACGGTCTGCACGAGGATGCCCGGGATGATCGTCGGCAGGTACCCCGCCACGTCGCCCGCGATCGCACCGCCGAAGATGTACGTGAACATGAGCGTGAAGAGGATCGGCTGCAGCGTCACGTCGAACAGCTGCTCGGGCGTGCGCCGGATCTTCAGCAGCCCGCGGTACGCCATGGTGAGGGTGTGGTCCGCGGTCGCGCGCAGCGACGTGCGGTCGGACAGGACGCGGTCGACGCCGGCCTGGATCCGCGGCCGCGCCGCGGGCGTCGTGGGCATGGTGGTCGTGCTCATCGCAGTGCCGCCTCTCGGGTCGACTCGTGGGTCGCGTGCTCGTCGCGCGCGGGGGCTTCGAGGTCGTCGTGCGCGGTCGCGTCGTCCGACCCGCCCGCGCCGTGACCCGTGAGGGTGAGGAACACCTCGTCGAGGCTCGGCTTGTCCATGCTCAGCGACCCGACCTCGACGCCGGCCTCGCGCAGGCGCACGAGGAGGTCGGTCACGGCGTCGGGCCCGGGCACCGGGATCGTGAGCCGACGTGCCTCGGGGGAGACCGTCGCCGTGAGGCCGAGCACGCGCTCGACCAGCCCGAGCGCGGGAGCGACGTCGTCCGCGCGGACGAGCGAGAGCTGGAGGGACTGGTCGCCCACGGTGTCCTTGAGGTCGTCGGCGGTCCCCTCGGCGACGACGCGGCCGCGGTCGATCACCGCGATCCGGTCGGCGAGCTGGTCGGCCTCGTCGAGGTACTGCGTCGTGAGCAGGACCGTCGAGCCGCTCGCGACGAGGTCCCGGATCGTCGTCCACATCTGGGCGCGCGTGCGGGGGTCGAGCCCCGTGGTCGGCTCGTCGAGGAAGATGAGCGGCGGCTGCGCGATGAGGCTCGCCGCGAGGTCCAGCCGGCGGCGCATGCCGCCGGAGAAGTTCTGCAGCGGGCGCGACGCGGCCTCGGTGAGGCCGAACGACTCGAGCAGCTCCGCGGCCTTGCGCCGTGCCCGGGCGCGGGACAGGCCGAGCAGACGGGCGAAGATCACGAGGTTCTCCGTCGCGCTGAGGGTCTCGTCGACGGACGCGTACTGGCCCGTCACGCCGATGAGCTGGCGCACGACGTGCGGGTGGGCGACGACGTCGTGCCCGAAGACCCGCGCCTCCCCGGCGTCGGGGCGCAGGAGCGTCGCGAGCATGCTGATCGTCGTCGTCTTGCCGGCACCGTTGGGGCCGAGGACCCCGTAGACGGTGCCGGTCCGTACGGTGAGGTCCACGCCGTCCACGGCGCGGTTCTCGCCGAAGACCTTCACGAGACCGTGGGCCTCGATCGCGGGGGTGGTCATGTGTCCTCCTGGTCGGTGGGTTGCACGACCAGGGTGGACGCAGGCGCTCGCACCCCGCTGCCACGAGGACCCTCCCGCTGTCACGACGCTGTCACGCCCGGCCCTCTGCCCCGGCGGGCCGTCTCGGTGTGCGGGTCGGCGGCGGGTGTCGCGTCAGGCGCGGGTACGGGTGGTGAGGACGACCCGGGTGGTGCCGGCGACGAGGAGCGCGGAACCGAGCATGTGCAGGCCGACGAGGAGCGCGGGCAGGCCCGTGAAGTACTGGACGTACCCGATCAGTCCCTGGCCCAGGGTGATCGCGAGCAGGATCCAGGCCGCACGGCGCACCTGCTGCGGTCCGCGGCGGACGCTCACGAGGTACGCGACGAGGACGGCGACGAACACCCACACGGCCCACGCGTGGAGCTTGCTCATGAGCGCGGGGTCGACGGCGAGGCGGTAGCCGACCTCCTCGTCGCCGCTGTGCGGCCCGGCGCCGGTGACGATGACGCCGAGCACGACGACGAGCGCCGTCAGCCCGTACAGCGTCCAGGCGAGCGCGCGCGAGCGCGCCGCGACCGTCAGGGCGGGCGGGCCGTCGCCCTCGCCGGACCGGTGCAGCAGGAGCAGCGAGACGGACACGAGCGCGGCCGAGACGACGAAGTGCAGCGACACCCAGCCCGGGTGCAGGTGCAGCAGGACGATGACGCCGCCGATCACGGCCTGCGCGGCGACGCCGAGCAGCGGGACGGCGCCGAGGAGCCGGTAGGACAGGGTGCGCGAGCGGTCGGTCCACACGAGCACGAGCGCGGCGATCGCGATGACGCCGAGGACCCCGGTGAGCGTGCGGTTCCCGTACTCGACGAACTGGTGGTACGTCGTCTCGGGGTGGAACTTCGCCGCGAACTGCCCGGGCTCGCACTGCGGCCAGGTCGAGCACCCGAGCCCCGAGCCCGTGAGCCGCACCGCGCCGCCCGTGACGATGATGCCGATCTGCGCCACGAGGTTCGCGACGAGCACCGGCCGTGTCCAGCGGCGCCAGGGGGCGAGCCGGTCGGGCCGGGCGGTGCCGTCACCGGCAGGGGCGTCTGCGGGGCTGCCGGTGGGAGCGGGGTCGAGCGCGGGGGGCGGTGTGCTCACGGTCCCACGGTATCGGGACGGGCGCGCAGCCCCGGAACCGTGCGGGTGTGAGATGTGCCCGCGGGGGGTCAGGTCCAGCGGAAGAGCTTGCCCGCGCCCCAGCCGAGCGCGGCGGTCCAGCCCAGCAGCACGACGACGGAGAACGGCGGCACGGACCCGTCGAGCAGCGCGCCGCGCATCGCCTCGCCCAGCGCGCCCGACGGCAGCAGGAGCGCGACGTGCGCGAGCGGGCCGGGGAGCTGGCCCGCGGGGACGAGGACGCCGCCGCCGACGGTGAGCAGGACGAGCACGAGGTTCGCGACGGCGAGCACGCCCTCGGCCCGCAGCGTCCCGGCGAGCAGCATCGCGAGCGAGGTGAAGGCGGCGGTGCCGAGCAGCACGGCGAGCAGGGCCGCGGGGATCCCGGCGGGCTCGGGCTGCCACCCGAGCGCGAGCGCGACGACCGTGATGACCACGACCTGGACGACCTCGACCGCGAGCACCCCGAGCACCTTGCCCGCGAGGAGGCCGCCACGGCCCAGGGGAGTGGTCGACATGAGGCGCAGCACGCCGTTGCGCCGGTCGAACGCGGTCGCGATCGCCTGCGACGTGAACGCCGTCGACATCACGGCGAGCGCGAGGACGCCGGGCGTCACGAAGTCGATGCGCGTCGCACCGCCCGTGTCGAGGTCGACGAACGAGGTGAGCACGAGGCCGAGCAGCAGCATGACCGGAAGGATGATCGTCACGAGGAGCTGCTCGCCGTTGCGCAGGATCATGCGCGTCTCGAACGCCGTCTGGGCCGCGACGCGGCGCCACGCGGGCGCGGCGAGATCGGTGGCCGGGGCCTCGCCGGGAGCGGCGGTGCCGGTGCTCGTGGTCGCCGAGCGGGGGTCGCTCATCGCAGGTGCCGTCCCGTGAGGTCGAGGAACACGTCCTCGAGCGTGCGGCGTCCCACCGTGACGCGCGAGGCGAGGACGCCGCGCGCGGCGAGCCACGTCGTCAGCGCCACCAGCGTCGCGGGGTCGGCGGGACC
>CAZFUQ010000170.1:8050-8630 GCA_964521905.1 uncultured Cellulosimicrobium sp. | reverse complement strand
GACCGCGCGGACCGACGGGGCGTACCGCGCCCGCTACAGCACGTGCGCGAGGAACGAGCGTGTGCGCTCGTGCTGCGGGTCGCCGAGCACCTGGTCGGGCGTCCCCTGCTCGACGATCACGCCGTCGTCCATGAAGACCACGGTGTCCGCGACCTCGCGCGCGAACCCGATCTCGTGCGTGACGACCATCATCGTCATGCCCGACCGTGCGAGGTCGCGCATGACGGCGAGCACCTCGCCGACGAGCTCGGGGTCGAGCGCGGACGTCGGCTCGTCGAAGAGCATGAGCTCGGGGTCCATGGCGAGCGCCCGCGCGATCGCCACACGCTGCTGCTGCCCGCCCGAGAGCTGCGCCGGGTAGTGGTCGGCGCGGTCGGCGAGACCCACGCGCTCCAGGAGCTCCGCGGCGCGCGCCCGTGCCTGCCCCTTGCTCAGCCCGCGCACCTGGACCGGTGCCTCCATGACGTTCTCGAGCGCCGTCATGTGCGGGAAGAGGTTGAAGCGCTGGAACACCATGCCGATGCGCGAGCGCTGCCGCGCGACCACCTGGGGGTGCAGCCGGTACAGGCGTGAGCGCCCG
>CAZFUQ010000170.1:0-8040 GCA_964521905.1 uncultured Cellulosimicrobium sp. | reverse complement strand
TCGCGGTAGCCCATGAGCTCGCCGTCGACGCGGACGCGCCCGCCCGTGATCTCCTCGAGCTCGTTGACGCACCGCAGGAGCGTCGACTTGCCCGAGCCGGACGGGCCGAGCACGACGCACACCGAGCCGCTGGGCACCTCGAGGTCCACGCCCTTGAGCACGTGCAGGTCGCCGAACATCTTGTGCAGGCCCTCGACCTGCACCATCGGGACCGCGTCCGTGCCGGTCCTGCCGGGCGCGCCGGCCGTGCTGCCGGTGCCGGACGGCGCGTCGTGCGTCCCGCTCACGGGGTCACCTCCAGGAAGGGGTCGTCCTTCGTCGTGCCGGATGCGGCGATGAGATCCTGCTTGCTGGGCCTGCCCCGGCCGCCACGACCGCCGGGCCCGCGCCCACGCCGTCGGGCACCGGTCTGCGTGCCGAAGCCGCGCCCGTAGTACCGCTCGACGTAGTGCTGGCCGACCATGAGGATGCTCGTGATGAGCAGGTACCACAGGGCGGCGACCATGAGCAGCGGGATCGGCAGGAACGTGCGGTTGCCGATCGCGTTGGTCGAGTACTGCAGGTCCAGCGTGAACGGCACCGCGAGGACGAGGGACGTCGTCTTGAGCATGGAGATGGTCTCGTTGCCCGTGGGGGGCACGATGACGCGCATCGCCTGCGGCAGGACGATCCGCATGAGGATCTTGCCGTCCTTCATGCCCAGCGCCTTCGCCGCCTCGGTCTGGCCCGGGTCGACGGACCCGAGCCCCGCGCGCACGATCTCCGCGAGGTACGCGGCCTCGTTGAGCGCGAGCCCGACGAGCGCGCACACGAACGCGGTGAACAGGTCCGCCGTGCGGAACTCGAAGAACTCGGGACCGAACGGGATGCCGAGGCTCAGCCGCGGGTAGAGCACGGAGATGAGTCCCCAGAACACGAGCTGCGTGTAGATCGGGGTGCCGCGGAAGAACCAGATGTAGCCCCACGCGACGGCCGTCATCACCGGGTTGTTCGAGCGCCGCATGATCGCGAGGAGCACGGCGAGGACGATCGCGATCACCATCGAGCCGAACGTCAGCACGAGCGTCCAGCCGACGCCCCGCACGACGGTGACGTCGCGGAAGTACAGCCAGACGACGTCCCAGCGGAACTTCTCGTTGGTCAGCAGGGCGTTGACCGCCATGGCACCGAGGACGAGCAGCAGCGCGGCAGAGATCCACCGCCCGGGCCGCGGTACGGGTCGGGCGTGGATGCGGTCGGGGACGGGGTCGTGGTCCGCGGCGGACGGACCGCGCGCTGGATCGTCGACCACGTGAGGCTCGGGCATGTTCCACCTCAGGTCTCGGGCTCCGGGCAGGAGCGGCCGTCGCGGGGGCGCCGTCGCCTCCGCCGACGACCAGTGTGCCGGTCGCGGGCGCCCGTCGTGCGGTGGGCGCCCGCGGCCGGGCGGGTCAGGTGTCGATCGGCTCCGGTCCGGCGTCAGCCGACGGACGGGTTGATCTCGGCGGTGTCGAGCGCGGCGTCACCGCTGCCCCACACGTCGAGGACCTCGACGAGCTGGCCGCTGTCCATGAGCGACTGCAGCGCGGCCTGGATCGCCGCCGCGAGCTCGGTGTCGTCCTTCGCCACCACGATGCCCTGCGGCGCGGAGTCGAACACGTCGCCGAGCTGCTCGAGCTGGCCGCCGGTCTGCTCGACCGCGTAGCCGATCACCGGCGAGTCCGCGTACAGGACCTGGGCCTTGCCGCCCGCGACGTTCGTCGTGGCGTCGGCCTGCGAGTCGTACTGGAGGACGTCGATCTTCTCCTCGCCGGCCGCCTCGCACTGGTCGCTCTGGACGGCGATGTCGTCGTCCTGGATGGTGCCCGTCTGGACGGCGACCGTGAGCCCGCACAGGCTCTCCGGGTCGATGCCGTCCGGGTTGCCCGACGCCACCGCGTAGGCCGAGCCGGCGCTGAGGAAGGAGATCATGTTCGACTCCTGCATGCGCTCCTCGGTGATCGTGAACGAGGAGATGCCGGCGTCGAACTTCGTGCCGAGCGCGGGGATGATCGCCGGGAAGTCGGCGGACTGGACGTCGACCTCGAGGCCGAGCGTCGCGCCGACCGCCTTGATGACGTCGATGTCGAAGCCGATCGGGGTCTGGCCGTCCGTGTCGACGAACTCCGCGGGCGCGTACTCCAGGTTCGAGCCGACCGTGAGCGTGCCCGACGACGCGACGTCCTCGGGCAGCAGCGCGGCCGCCGCGTCGTCGACCTCGATCGTCGAGAGGTCGAACGTGGGCGTCGCCGACGACTCGCCGTCGGTGCCCGTCGTGCTGCCGTCCGTCCCGGTCTGGGACGCGTCGGTGCACGCGGCGAGGAGGAGCGTGCTCGTCGCGGCGAGCGCGACGAGTCCGGTGAGGGGAAGCTTGCGCGAGGTCGTACGCACGGTGTTCTCCGATCGGGTGGGGGCCGGGCAGGGGCAGCGTAGACACCGATCGTCTCCGTCGTGTTACGTCGGCACCCGGCGTGGGGGACGACGTACGGGGAACAGAGGACCCGGCGGTGCGCAGCACCTTGCGCACGAGTGTGGGGCCGTGGCCCCCCGCACACCAAACGCAGCCGCGCTTCGACGCCGAACCGTGACGAACCCCCGCGCCGAACACGACATGACCGACGCTATTCGCCCGATACCGACACCCATGTCGTGTTCGACGGCGGGTGGTGGGTGGGGGTCAGGCGGTGAGGAGGCGTTCGACGTATCCGCCGAGGAAGCGACCCGACGGGTCGTACCGCTGGACGAGGTCGCCGAAGTCGTCGGAGCGGGGGTAGAGCGTCGCGACGGAGCCGGGGTCGTGGACGAGCGCGTGGGAGAGCTTGCCCCAGTGCGGGCGCGCTCCCAGCGGGAGCAGCGCGGCCTCGACGTCGGGCAGGACGCGCGCGACGTCGTCGGGCAGGGGCTTCCACGTGAGGTGGATGCCGACCGCGGGCCCGTCGAACGGGCTGAGCCACAGCGGGTCGACGTCGGCCGCGACCGTGCGGACCTCCCCCACCTGGAGCAGCGGGGTCACGCGCGGTCCGAGGGCCCGCATCGCGGCGAACGCGTCCTGCGCCCGCGCGCGCGGCACGAGGTACTCCGACTGCAGCTCCGCACCGTTGCTCGGCGTGAAGTCGAGCCGGAAGTGCGGCAGCCGCTCGTTCCACGGCCCGGGCTCGCCGAGCTGCGGCGTGCAGTGCACGGGGTCGATGCCGGGGAGCGGGTGCAGCGCCGTCGTCGCGGGTGCCGCCCCGAAGAGCTCGGGCCGCGCGGACCCCGACTCCCCCGGCGCGAGGCGCGTCTTGCGCCAGACCTGCTGCGCCCCGCCCGGCCCCCAGTCGGTGAAGAGGCTGACCGAGTACGCCGAGGCCGTGATCGCGTCGTAGTGGGCGGCCACCGCGTCCCAGGACAGGCCGACGGACACGTCCTGGCGGACGTCGAACGTCGGGACGGTCGCGAGCTCGACCCGCGTCACGACCCCCAGCGCGCCGAGGGCCACGACCGCGCCCGGGAAGTCCTCGTCCCCGCGCCGCAGCGTGCGCACCTCGCCGTCGCCCGTGACGAGCTCCAGCCCGACGACGGCGCTCGCCAGCGAGCCGACCTCGTCGCCCGAGCCGTGCGTCGCCGTCGCGACGGACCCCGCGACGGAGATGTGCGGGAGCGACGCGAGGTTCTCGAGCGCGCGGCCCGCCGCCTGGACGTGCCGCGTCACGTCGCCGTACCGCAGGCCCGCCGCGACGGACGCGACGCCCGTGGCGGGGTCGACCTCGACCGGCGGGCGGCCGTCGTCGTACCGGTCGAGGACGACGTGCGTGCCGTCCGTGTCCGCGACGTCCCCGAACGAGTGCCGCGAGCCCAGCGCCTTGACGCGCGGCGAGCGCCGCACGAGGTCGGCCAGCACGTCCGGCGTCGCGGGGTGCTCGACCGCGGCGGCGGAGTAGGTGAGGTTGCCGGCCCAGTTGGTGGCCCGTCCTGCGGTGCCTGGCGTCGTCGTCACGGGTCCAGCCTGCCACCTCCTGGCTCCCCGGCGCCCATGCCGAGCACGTCGCCGAGCCCGCGCGCGACGGGGGTTGTCCCCACCTCGGGTCGGGGGCCGCCCGGGCTCCCCGGGGCGGGGCGAACCGGTGGGATCGAGACATGACGACCAGTGCACAGCCGCGACGCGCGACGCAGCGGTCCCGGCATCTCTCCCCCGCCCCGACCCCGGACGCCCCCGAGCGGCCTCTCCGCGGCGGGCTCGCGGTGTTCTGGGCGCTCGCGTTCGGGCTGAGCTGGGTGCCGTGGGGCGCCGCGTGGCTGCTCGGCGGCGACATCGCCGACCCGCTCGTGTTCACGCTCTACGCGATCGGAGGGTTCGGCCCGAGCCTCGCGGCGGTCGTGCTGTGGTGCACGGGTCGTCGCAGCCCGCGCGCGATGCGCTGGGGATCGGCCGGGTGGTGGCTGCCTGCCGCGGTCGGGATCGGTGCAGCCCCCGCCGTCGTGGCGGCGCTCGTCACGCCTCTCCTCGGCGGCCCGGCGACGGACCTGTCCGCGGGCGCTGCCGTGGTCGCCTCGATGGGCGGACCGCTCGTGTTCGCGCTGGGCTCGCTGTTCGCCGGCCCGCTGTCGGAGGAGCTCGGGTGGCGCGGCTACGCGCAGCCGCGCCTGCGCAGCCGGCTCTCGCCGCTCGTGACGTCCGTGGTGCTCGGCGCGGTCTGGGCGCTGTGGCACCTGCCGCTGTTCTTCCTCACGGGCACGTGGCAGTCCTCGCTGGGGATCGCGAGCGCCGAGGCCGCGCTGTTCCTGCTCGCGATGGTGCCTCTGTCCAGCGCGTACTGGCTGGTCAGCGAGCGCCTGCACGGCGGGGTGCCCGCGGCCGTGACGCTGCACCTCGTGGGGAACGTCGCGCTGACCGTCCTCGCGGTCACGTCGCCCGTCGCGATGGCCGTGTACGTCGGCGTGATCGTGCTGACCGCGGTGCTGGTCCACCTCGTCACGCGTCCGGGCGCCGCCCGTCCGTGACGGCCCCTGCCCGGCTGACGAGCGTGATCCAGCGCAGGTCCTGCTCCGTGTACCGGCGGTGGCCCGACGACGCGCGCTCGACCGCGTCGAGCATGAGCCCGTCGCGCTCGTAGTAGCGCAGCGTGTGCGTCGTGAGGCCGGTGGCCTCCGCCGCCTCCGCGATGGTCAGGCCGCCGTCCGTCGCGAGAGTGGTCATGCGGCCAGTCTGCGCCACGGGTCCGCGGTCGTCACGACCCGGCGAGCTCCACCGGGTGCTCGGCGAGCACCTCGCCGGTCAGCGCGTCGAGCACGACGACCGTCGACGGCGCCAGCGCGGACAGGTCCGGCGGGACGTAGTCCTCGACGCCCGTGCACGAGCGGCGGTCCACGGTCTCGAGCACGGTGCCGGTCGTCGTCTCGACGGTCGCGGTCGCGGGGTGGTCGAGGATCTGCTGCGGCCACTTCTCGACCGCGAGCCAGCCGCCTGATTCGTTCACCGGCGTGCTGTTCCACCAGCCCTCGAGCCCGCCGAGCTCGGTCGGCGCGCCGTCGTCGCCGAGCACGGCCAGCGAGGTGCCGGTGGAGCCGGGGAACACCGTGCAGGGTCGTACGCCGTTCGTCTCGGCGGCGGGCGCCTCGGTCGCGGGCGTCTCGGGCGCGATCGGCGACGGCTCGGGGGCCTGCCCCTCGGCACCCGCCGCGACGGCGGTGTCGCTCGGCTCCGTCCCCGCCGGGCGGTCGATCACGGCCGCGAGCCCGATCACGCCCCCGACCGCCGCCACGAGGACGCCGATCACGAGCGCTGCGGACCGTGGCCGGCCGCTCCCCCGGTCCGCGCCCGTCGCGCCGTCGGCCCCCACCCGCTCCTGGTGCACGGTCTCCCCCTGTCCCGGCCCTCGTCGGCCGCCTCGTCCTCCCTCCGGACCCTACCGACCCGCGGCCCGCACGCGCAGCCCTCGGTGCGCGGCGACCGCCGCGACCTGCTCCTCGAGAGCCGCCGTCTCCGCAGCCGTCGGCTCGCGCCGCCACTGCGGCTCGACGAGGACGTCGCGCGCCCCGACCACCCACCGCCACCGCCCCACGACGACGCCGTCGACCGCGATCCCGTGGATGAACGACCCGAGCCGGTCCCCCAGGTCGACGCCCTCGCCGACGACGAGGGCGCGGCTCTCGCCGTACGACATGAAGAGCTCGTCGTAGGACTGCAGCAGGTCGACGACGGGACGGTCCGGGTCGCCGTCGGGCGCCACGGCCCCGACGAACCGGTCCGGCTCGAGCACGCGCTCGTCCGCGTCGGCGAGCCGCCACAGCGTCAGCCCGTCGAGCGCCCCCGAGCCCGGCACCGCCACGACCTCCTCGCCGAGCAGCCCGAGCGCGTGCCGCACGTCGGTGAGCGTGAAGCCCGACCACTGCGCCGCGTCCTTGACCGTCGCGTACGCGCGGGACGCGAGGTAGCGGCGCAGGAGCTCGACGAGCGCGGCGTCCCGGTCGAACCGCTCGCCGAGCGGCCCGTACCCGGCCGGGACGCGGTCGTCGAACGCCGCATAGGTCTGCTGCTTGCCCGCCAGGGGTCCGCTGACGAGCTGCCGGTCGAGCTCGGCCCGCATGAGCACGTAGCCGAGCGCGATGCCCTCCAGCGGACGCCCGTGCGCGGCGAGCACGTCCGCGAGCTCGCGCCGCGTGCGCGGCCCCTCGGCGACCGCGGCGAGCACCAGGTCGGTCTCGGCCGTGTGCCCGTCGGTCCCGACCTGCCGGTACATCGTCCCGTTGGCCCGGTGCACCCGGGGCGCGCTGAGCTCGAGGAGCCAACGGGCGTCGTCGGGCCGTACGAGGTGCCAGGTGGGCCGCAGGACGTGGGTGCGCAGGACCTCGCCCCGGTCGCACGCGGCGACCGCGGCCGCGGCGCCGGGGCGTGCGGCCGGAGGCAGTCGGCGCGTGAGCCCCCACAGCGACGGGTGGAACTCCTGCCCCTGCACGGCCACGAGGTGCCCGACGGCGGAGGGCACGTCGGGCAGGTCGGGCGCCCGGAGACGGTGCGAGGCGAGGCGCGCCGCGAGCACGTGGCGCTCGTGCGTCATGACGCCACCAGGTCCTCGGCGACGACGTCGGTCCCGACGACCGCGACGCGCACCCCGCCGTCGGCGACGGACACGCTGTCGAGCGTGACGCCGTCGGGCAGGTCGAGCGGGACCCGCAGGTCGGAGAGCGCGCCGGCGATCCCGGACGGCAGGTCGTCGACCGACACCACCCCGAGGCCCGTGCGGACCGCCACGACGTCCACGGCGAGCTCGGTCGGGCCGGAGACCCGCGGCGTCACGTCGACCGTGAGCTCGGCGCCGAGCACGTCGAGCGTGAGCGCGAGGACGTCACCGGACGCGGCGACGCCGACGTCGAGACCCGTCTGCTGGGCGATCACGTCCTGCAGCGACGACGCCGCCAGGACGCCCGACGCCGTCCCGGACGCGATCTCGTACGGCGACGACGTGCTCACCCCGTCGGCGTCCACGCGCAGGTCGGAGATCGCGTAGCCGCCGAACGACGCGGTGTCCGCCGTGCCGGTCACGTGCGTGAGCTCTCCGCGCGCGAGCTGCGTGAGGAACGGGAACCCGGCGATGTCGATCTCCGCGCCGGTGACGTCGTCGGCCTGCTGCTCGAACGCCCGGACGGCGCCCTGCTCCGCGGACCGGACCGCGACGCGGTCCACGACCACGGCGACCACGACGAGGACCACGAGCGTCACCAGCAGACCGACAAGTCGCTTCATGCGCCCACCCTAGGTCCGCCGAGCACGACCTTGCCGCCGTTCTGACGCTCGTGGCGACACCGAGGTCGTGCTCGCCGACGAGCGATGTCGTTCTCGGCCGCACCGCCACGACGTAGATTGCGGCGCATGACCTCTCCCCGGCACCCCTATCGCATCGGTGTCCAGCTCCAGCCCCAGCACGCCGACTACGGCCAGGTCCGCGACGCGGTCCTGCGCGCGGAAGACCTCGGCGTGGACGTGATCTTCAACTGGGACCACTTCTTCCCGCTGACCGGCGACCCGGACGGCAAGCACTTCGA
>CAZFUQ010000169.1:0-8661 GCA_964521905.1 uncultured Cellulosimicrobium sp. | reverse complement strand
CCGTCACGCTGGACCTCGGTGACCACCCGCGACGAGAGCGCGTTGACGACCGAGATCCCGACGCCGTGCAGCCCGCCCGAGACGGCATACCCGCCGCCGCCGAACTTGCCGCCCGCGTGCAGGATCGTCATGACCACCTCGACGGTCGGCCGGCCCTCCGTCGGGTGGATCGCGACCGGGATGCCGCGGCCGTTGTCCACGACGCGCACGCCGCCGTCGGCCAGGAGCGTGACGTCGATCGTGTCGGCGTGACCCGCGAGGGCCTCGTCCACAGAGTTATCCACAACCTCGTACACAAGGTGGTGGAGGCCACGCTCGCCGGTGGAGCCGATGTACATGCCCGGACGCTTGCGGACCGCCTCGAGCCCCTCGAGAACCGTGATGTTGCTCGCGTCGTAGCCACCGCTCGTCGGGGGCGCCGCCTCCGCGGACGGGGTCGGGTCGGAGATGGCGGTGTCGGTGTGCTCTGCCACGGGCAGGACTGCTCCTCGTCGTCGTGCGCGCGACGCCTGCGTCCCTGCGGGAAGCGGTCGTCGTCGCTCAAAGGTTCCGGGCCCGCACCGCCGTCTGCGCGAGCTCTCCGCGAGGAGGAGCGACCCCGCCGCGGACGGCTGGTCGCAGCCCCTCGAACGGGCTGCGCGAGCGGGTGGTGACAAGACCCGGAATGACCTCCCCAGTCTACCCGCCAGGACCTGAATTCCGCGGATCTCGGGCCCCCTGGAGACGCCTTCCGGGACTTTCGAGACGCACCGGTCGCGTCCTGCGCCGAAGTCCTTCACACAGTTGTCCACAGGAGTTGTCCACCGGGCCGTGGATACGTCCGCCGAGCACCGTCCCCGGTGCGCAGGACGAGCCCGAGCGCCGTCGTCCGGAACGGTCATGACCGATCACGTCGGGAATCGGAATTTCGCGCAGAAAGTGGTCTAATACCACACACAATCATGATTCGCGCGTCGTCCGCGCAGGAGTGATCGGCGCGCGGGCGACCCGACGTCGAAGGGACCCCAACCCCCGTGAAGAGACTCCTCGCCAGCGCTGCCGTGACCGCGCTGGCCCTGGGCGGGATCGCGGTGGCCACCGCCGCACCCGCCTCCGCCCACACCCCCGTGGTCACCGCCGACTGCACCTCGCTCGACGTGAAGCTGTGGGCGTACTCGGCCAAGAAGAGCAACGACGTGACCGTCACGGTCGACGGCACGGTGGTCGACGACACGACGTTCAAGAGCTCCTTCGAGAAGTCGTACGACCTCGACCCGACCGCGGACCACACCTGGACCGTCGAGGTCGTGGCCGGCGACGACTCCCGCTACGACCACGAGCGGTCGGGCAGCACCACCGCGTGCGAGACACCCTCCGACGACTCCGTGCAGGTGGGCGTCTACGTCTACCCGAAGGTCGACGCCGACCAGCCCGCCTCGTGGGAGAACTCCGGGCACCAGAAGATCCTCACGAGCGACGAGCTCGAGCTCCCGGCCAAGCCCTGGGACAAGACCTGGCTCGTGACGCCGCTGGACCTCGACGAGGTCCGCGAGGTCGCGGCGACGATCGTGCCCGACGTGACGACGGCCGACCTGTGCATGGCATGGGGCGTGCAGCAGGACCTCGTCGACCTCCCGGGCGGCCTGGCCGACCTGCCGACCGACATCGAGTACTCGCGCGACGGCAAGCACCTCGGCGAGTTCCCCGACGGCACGCTCCTCGCCTGGGACCACCGGGACCTCGCGGACCTGTTCCCCGAGGGTGCGTGCGACACCCCGACGCCCGTCGAGGAGCCGGTCGCCGCGCCCGTGCTCCCCGTCGTGCCGACCGCCGTCACGGTGTGCGGCGCCGGCCTGACCGCCGAGAACGTCCCCGCGGAGTCGGCGGAGTTCCTCTACACGTCGACGCCCGCGGGCGTCGTCGCCGAGCCGAAGAGCTCGACCGTCACGTTCGCGGACGGCACCGCCGAGCTCGGGTACGTCGTCGCCGAGGACGGGCGCAGCGCGCTCTTCCCGATCGCCGCCCTCGTCCCCGGGGACGAGGAGTGCGCCCTCGTCGCCGGCACCGTCGACGCCGTGTGCCAGGGTGACGTCCCCTACCTCGGCTACGAGGTCGGGCTGCCCGAGGGCGTCACCGTCGACGCGGAGAACCCGCTGACGATCACGTTCCTCCACCCGACCGGCGGCGAGAACTACGTCGTGACGAACCAGCCGCTCACCGGCACGATCCTGTGGCCGGGCGCCTCCGCCGAGGAGCCGCAGCAGTGGCCCGGCTTCGTCCGCAACGAGGACGGCTCGTACACGCAGACCGAGGGCAACTACGCGTGGACGCGCGACGGCGTCCAGGTCCTCTTCGAGGTCAACCCGTCGTTCTCCACCGTGGTCGACTACCCGCCGGCGACGAGCGCGTGCGCGAACCCGCCCGTCGCCCCCGTCGCGGCCGAGGACGTCACCGCCCCCGGCCAGTCGTCGGGCCCGGCGCTCGCCTCGACCGGCGCGACCGTCGCCGGGGCCGTCGGGTTCGCGGTCCTGCTGATCGGTGGTGGCGCGCTCGTGTTCTGGCTGCGCCGCCGGGTGCAGGCCTGACACCCGCGTGGTGACCGGCCCCGAGCCGGTCACCACGCGTCACGGGGCCCGTCGCGACACCTGTCGCGGCGGGCCCCGTCGTCTTCTCCCCACGCTCGTCCACAGCCCTGGGGACGACCCGGCGCCGGAGCCGGAGCGTCGTCGTGCGCTCAGCCCCAGGTGTCGCGCGGCCCGGGGCCGCGCACCGACCTCTTCCCGCGCCGGAAGCTCGGCCCGGCCGGACCGAGGACCGTCACGGTCTCCACGACCCCCTCGCCGACCTCGGCCGCGAGCCGCTGGAGGAGCTGCGGGGCGAGGAGGCGCACCTGCGTCGCCCAGGCCGTCGAGTCCGCGCGCACCACGAGCACCTTGTCCTCGAACGTCTCGGGCTCGCAGTGGTCCGCGACCTGGTCGCCGACGACCTCGCGCCACCGCCCGACGACCCCTCCCACGGAGACGTCGGAGACCCAGTCGCGCTCCCGCAGCAGGCGGGCGACGACGTCCCCCAGGAGCTGTGGATCACGCCCGCCCGGCCGCGCGCCCGACGTCGGCGGGTCGGCCAGGACCCGTCGACGCGGCTCCTGGCCCGGCCGCAGGCCCTTCGCCCGTGCGGCGGCCTTCGCCCGGTTCAGCGCCTGTCGCGCCACCTCCGACGCCGGTGTCAGCTCGACGACGTGCCCCACGGGCAACCCCGTGGCCCGCCGCTCCGCCTGGACCTCCTCGACCGGAGGGTGTGCAGGACCGCGTCCCTCCGTGGGGAGGTCCGGATCGGGGCGGGACGACGCGGCGCGGGCAGGAGACGCCGTCGCGTCTCGGGGCGACCGCGGGGCGTCCTCGTCCCGGAGCGGGAGGTCCTCACTCCTCGACACGGCTCACCGTCCCGTCGTGGACGGAGAACCGTGTGCCCTCGAGGAGGGACGGGACGTCGTCGGGCACGGCCGCGGTGATGATGACCTGACCGGCGTCGGCGACGAGCTCGGCGAGCCGCTCCCGACGACGGACGTCGAGCTCGGCGAAGACGTCGTCGAGGACGAGGATCGGCTCGCCGTCGGGACCCCACTGGTCCGCCCACAGGAGCGACTCGAGCCCGGCCGGCGCGCCGTCCTTGAGCAGCCGGTACGACGCGAGGCGCAGCGCGAGCGCGAACGACCACGACTCGCCGTGGCTCGCGTAGCCCTTCGCGGGCAGCCCGCCGAGAGTGAGGACGAGGTCGTCGCGGTGCGGGCCGACGAGGTTCACCCCGCGCTCGATCTCCTTGCTCCGCACCGCCGCCATGGCATCCAGCATGCGCCTCTCGAGCGTGGCGACGTCGGCGATGCCCGACGGCGGGCCGCCCGCGGGGTCGATCTCCCCGCCCCGGTGCGGGGCGTCGTCGGGCAGGCCGTCCGGGTCCGCGAGGGCCTCGTCCACGGACGAGCGGTAGGTCGTGCGCGCCTCGCCCTGGCCCGCGCTGACCTGCTCGTACGCCTGCGCGACGTACGGCGTGAGGGCCGCGACGAGCTGGAGCCGCAGCGCCGTGATCTCTGCGCCCAGACCCGCGAGGCGCGCGTCCCAGACGTCGAGCGTCGCCAGGGCGGAGGAGGGGTCGTCCGTGCCCGACGGCGCGTCACCGTCGGGCGTCGGCGGTTCCGGGGCGGTGGGGCGCCGTGCTCCGCGGCCGCGGCCCCGGAGGGCCGACGCGGACTTCAGGAGAGCCCCGCGCTGGCGCAGGACCCGGTCGTAGTCTCCGAGGAGCCCCGCCACGCGCGGGACGAGCAGGACCGCGAGCTGGTCGAGGAAGCGGCGTCGTCCGTCCGGGTCGCCCTTGACGAGCGCGAGGTCCTCGGGCGCGAACAGCACGGTCCGGACGATGCCGAGCACGTCGCGCGGGCGCTTCGCGGGCGAGCGGTTGATCCGTGCGCGGTTCGCGCGGCCGGGCGAGATCTCGAGCTCGACCGTGCTCGCCCGGTCGCCGCGCACGACGCGCGTGCGGATCACGGCGCGCCCCGCGCCCGCCCGCACGAGCGCCGCGTCGTGGGCGACCCGGTGGCTCGCGAGCGTCGCCACGTACCCGATCGCCTCGACGAGGTTCGTCTTGCCCTGTCCGTTCTGCCCGACGAGCGCGTTCACACCCGGTACGAGCTCGAGCTCGACCGCCTCGTAGGAGCGGAAGTCGACGAGGGACAGGTGCGAGACGTACATGCGGGGGAGCGGGAGGAGAAGGAGGGGTCAGGCGGACGGGCCGGCGCCGGTGGACGGCCCGGCCGTCTTGACGGCGTGCCCACCGAACTGCTGGCGCAGGGCCGCGACGGCCTTGAGCGCGGGCGACTGCTCCTGACGCGACGAGAACCGCGCGAAGAGGGCAGCGGAGATGACCGGCAGCGGGACGGCGTTGTCGATCGCCTCGTCGACCGTCCAACGCCCCTCGCCCGAGTCGTCGACCCAGTCGTCGATCGCGGCGAGCTGCGGGTCCTCCTCGAGCGCCTTGACGAAGAGGTCGAGCAGCCAGGACCGCACGACGGTGCCGCGCGTCCACGCCTTCATCGTGCCGTGCACGTCCTTGACGAGCCCGTCCTTCGCGGCGAGGAGCTCGTAGCCCTCGGCGTAGGCCTGCATGAGTCCGTACTCGATGCCGTTGTGGACCATCTTGGCGAAGTGGCCCGCGCCGACCTCGCCCGCGTGGACGAAGCCCTCGGCGCGCGGTCCCTCGGGGCGCAGCGCGTCGAAGACCGGCATGGCGGCCTCGACGTGCACCCTGTCGCCGCCGACCATGAGACCGTAGCCGTTCTCCAGGCCCCACACACCGCCGGAGACGCCGACGTCGAGGTAGCCCACACCCTTCTCGCTCAGCTCCGCGGCACGCGCCTGGTCCTCGGCGTAGTACGAGTTGCCGCCCTCGATGACGAAGTCTCCCGCGCCCAGCAGGTCGCCGAGCTCGGTGACCACGCCGCGGGTCGGGTCGCCCGCGGGGACCATGACCCACACGATCCGCGGGCCGTCGTCGGGCAGGGCCGCGACGAGGTCCGCGAGGGTCGCGACGTCGGTGACCTCCGGGCGCGGGTCGTAGCCGACGACCTCGATGCCCGCGGCCCGCAGGCGCGCGCGCATGTTGTTGCCCATCTTGCCGAGGCCGACGAGTCCGATGCGCGTGACCATACGAGTCCTCCGGGGTGCGGTCGTTCGGGCGAGGCGGTGGTGCGAGGTGCTGTGCCCGCGGTGTCAGCCCGCGAAACGGATCGGCACGAGCAGGTAGCGGTAGTGCGACGAGTCCTCGCCGTCCAGGGAGTCCTGGCCGGTGAACTCGACGGGCTTGTTCGGGTGCGTGAAGCTCAGGCGGACGAAGTCGGTGCCGAGCGCGCCGAGGCCGTCGAGGAGGAACTGCGGGTTGAACGCGACCGAGATGTCCTCGCCCACGAGCACGGCCTCGAGCGCCTCGGAGGCCTGCGCGTCGTCGCCCTGACCGGCGTCGAGGACGACCTGGCCGTCGGTGAACGACAGCCGGATCGGCGTGTTGCGCTCGGCGACGAGCGAGACGCGCTTGGCCGCGTCGATGAGCGGGGCCGTGGGGACGACGGCGTGGATCGGGGTCTCGTCGGGGAACAGGCGGCGCACCGCCGGGTAGTCGCCGTCGACGAGCTGCGACGTGGTGTGACGGCCCCCTGCCTCGAAGCCGATGAGGTCGACGCCCGCGCCCGTGCTGAGCCCGACGTTGACGAGGCCGGACGAGCCGAGGGACTTCGCGACGTCGTTCAGGGTCCGGGCGCGCACGAGAGCGACCGCGGAGTAGCTCGGCGTGACCGGCGTCCACGTGAGCTCGCGCAGCGCGAGGCGGTAGCGGTCGGTGGCCAGCAGCGTGATGCGCTCGCCCTCGATCTCGACGCGCACACCGGTGAGCAGGGGGAGCGTGTCGTCGCGGCTCGCGGCCACGGTCACCTGCGCGACGGCGTTCGTCAGCTCGTCGCCGGACACCGTGCCGGACAGCTCCGGCATGGCGGGGAGCGCGGGGTACTCGTCCACCGGCATCGTGAGGAGCGTGAAGCGGCTCGCGCCGCACGTGACCGTCACCTTGGTGCCCTCGAGGACGACGTCCACGGGCTTGGCCGGCAGGGCGCGGGAGATCTCGGCGAGCAGGCGGCCGGACACGAGCACCGTCCCGGGCTCGCTCACCTCTGCGGGGATCTCGGAGCGTGCGGAGACCCCGTAGTCGAAGCTCGAGAGCCCGATCGTCCCGGAGGCGTCCGCCTCGAGCCGTACTCCCGCGAGCACGGGGGCCGGCGGACGGGTCGGCAGGGTCCGCGCCGTCCAGGTCACCGCGTCGGCCAGGACATCACGCTCAACCCGGAACTTCATCCCACACCCTCTCGTCCCAACGTCCAGGATCGGACTCGATCTTCACATGTGCCGACCCGCAGCGCCTCGGCGCACGGTCCGGCCCGCGGACCGCTCGCCTCCCGGCGCGGACGCCGGTCGGTGACGGGTGCACGGCCGTCCGTGCCCGGCGACGGTGCGCAGCAGGTCCACAGGGCCTGTGCACACGTGTCGTGCATGAACCCTACGCGAGGAGCGGTGCGGGAGGAACTGGAAGGACGCTGCCGGGGACGGCGAGAGGTCGTACGGCGTCGCTGCTGCTCGTGGCGTCGTGCCCGTGCTCGGAGCGGCCGGCCACGACAGGGTGACGCTCGACCGCCGGAGCCTGATGAAGGCGTGTGGATTTTCCTGTCATAGAACTCCTTCGTCATCGTCGTAGGGGTTGTGGAACAGGTGGAAAACCGGTGTCGGTGCAGGTCAGGGGGCAGAACTGCGTGTGGACGGACCGGTGGGCCAGCTGTGGGTAAGTCGCGCGTCCTGTGGGCGGCCGGTTTGTCCCCACATGTCGTCCACCGTCGGAGGGGTCGTCGTCCACACCTGAAGGGCCTTCGTCCACAGTTATCCACAGAGATGTGGACGTCGCTGTGTACGGAAGCGGGTCCACAGGGGGCTGTGTAAACCCGTGATCCACAGACCTCCAGGGGAAAACCCTGGAGATCTCGCGGATCCGGGCGATCGGGTCACGGCTGTGGTCGAACGTCGCACCCGGGATCACGCGGATGTCACAACCCACAGAGGCCCTGTGGACGACTGTGGACAACTCGGCCCACACCCTGTGTACGAGACGGTGTTCGGGGTGGTCAGCGGCGTATCCACCGCCGGTGGCGGCAGATATCCACAGATGTGTGCACGCCCGTGGGTAGTGGTGTGGATGCCGGGGGACGGGGTCGACGGCGCGTGCCGGCTCACCGCTCCGGGCTCCGCAGAGGTGTGGTGACGGGCGCAGGGAAGGCCCTGGAGAGAGCGCCGACCGGATCGCGACCGGGCGCGCACGCGACCCCGGAGGGCACGAGGACGGCCCCGGACACGAGGTCGGGGGCCGTGTCCGCACGTCGATCCGGGTCAGCCGCGGTGCTGCTGCTTGATCCGGCTGGTGAGCTCGGTGACCTGGTTGTAGGTCGAGCGTCGCTCCGCCATCTGCTCCGTGATCTTGCGGTTCGCGTGCATGACGGTCGTGTGGTCGCGACCACCGAACTGCTGGCCGATCTTCGGCAGGGAGAGGTCGGTGAGCTCACGGCACAGGTACATGGCGATCTGGCGAGCCGTGACGAGGACGCGCGAGCGCGAGCTGCCGCACAGGTCGTCGATGGTCAGGCCGAAGTAGGCGGCGGTCTGGGCGATGATCGCGGCCGGGGTGATCTCGGCGCTGTCCTCGTCGGTGATGAGGTCCTTGAGGACGATCTCCGCGAGGGGGAGGTCCACCTGCTGCCGGTTGAGGTTCGCGAAGGCCGTGACGCGGATGAGGGCGCCCTCGAGCTCGCGGATGTTCGTCGAGATGCGTGAGCCGATGTAGGACAGCACGTCGTCCGGGGCCGCGAGGCGCTCGCTGGACGCCTTCTTGCGAAGGATGGCGATACGCGTCTCGAGGTCCGGGGGCTGGACGTCGGTGATGAGACCCCACTCGAAGCGGGACCGCAGGCGGTCCTCGAACCCGTTGAGCTGCTTGGGCGGCAGGTCGGACGTGATGACGACCTGCTTGTTCGCGTTGTGCAGGGCGTTGAACGTGTGGAAGAACTCCTCCATCGTCTGTTCCTTGCCCTGCAGGAACTGG
>CAZFUQ010000168.1:833-8771 GCA_964521905.1 uncultured Cellulosimicrobium sp. | reverse complement strand
CTCGCCCTCACAGGTCGGGCAGGTCTTGGTGAGGATCTCGCGGACGCCCTCGGTGACGTTCTGGCGTGTCATCTCGACCAGGCCGAGCGGCGAGATCTCGACGACGTAGGTCTTGGTGCGGTCCTCGTCGAGCGACTTGCGCAGCGTCTTGAGCTGCGCGACGGTGAGCCCGCGGTACTCGGTCAGCACGGCAGCGTTCGAGTCGCGGAACTTGTCCGAGATCTCGGCGACTGCGGCTGCCTTGTCCGGCCTCGCCATGGCAATCCTTCCGGTGGTGGTACCACCGGCGTCCGTCCCGGAACGAGAAAGAGCCCCGCGCAGGCGCGGGGCTCGTGGTCGCACGCACGGCTGGGCCGGACGGACGTCGTCGATTCGCTACCTGCGCTGGCCTCCACCTCGTGGTGGGACTTCGATCCTTCACGTCCTGCAGACGGAGTCTGCGGGTAGCGTCGGACGACCGGCGGTCTTGGGTACACGCCCATCGTACGGGATGACGGCGAGTGCTCCAAACCGGCCCGCGGTCGTGACGCGCGACGACGAGGCCCCGGCTCCCTTACCGGGGAGCCGGGGCCTCGGTGTCCGGGCCGAAGACCCTAGACGGCGCGGGGCGCGTACACCGACAGGTCGATCGGCGCAGAGTGCGGCTGACCGTACGGCGTCGGCAGAACACCGGTCGCCGACTTCTGCAGCGGCGTGGTGTACGGCGTCGGGAGCTCACCGAGCGCCGACGCGCCGGTCGCGAGACCACCCGTCAGGAGCGCCGAGGCCACCGCAGCAGCTGTGAGTCGTGCAAACGTACGCTTCATCATTCCCCCAGAGAATGGATAGATGTTGCAGATGTGACCTTCCCGACGCTACTGACGAGGAGGTCGATTGGTCCACGGTCGTCTCGGAACCCGAGACACCGTTACGCGGTGCGCTCAGAGCACGAGGGGGCCGAAGCAGACCAGCGGCACTGGTTCCGTCTCGTCCGCGATCGCCAGCGCGAGAGCGCTGCCCGGGGTGGCGCCGTCGCGCAGCTCGGCGTGGAACGCGGGCATGACGCGTGCGGCGACGTCGTCGCGGAGGGGCGCGACGCTCGCGATGACCGCACGCGCGCCGAGGCGCAGCAGCACGCTGGTCAGGCCGAGCGCCTCACCACCGATGCGTGCCGTAGACAGACCTACCTCGCACGCGGACAGGACGACGACGGCGCCTCGCAGGTCGATCCCGTCCAGCTCGTGGGCGAAGAGTGGGCCGTCCGCGAGCCGCAGCGAGGAGAAGAGCGGGTTGTCGGTCTCGTGCGTCCCGTGGGCTGCGAGATGGACGACGCCGGCCCCGTCCAGCGCCTCGACGACCGCACCGCAGGTCGCGTCGTCGCCGGTGAGGACCGTGCTGCTCCCCCAGACCTCCCCCACGAGCTTCGCCTCGTTCACCGACGCGTGCAGCCCGGGGCCGGCGACCACCAGCACGTCGTCCGACCGGCGCGCGGGGTCGCCGACGCGTAGGTCGAGCCACGAGTTCGCCCAGGTACGGCGGCCTCGGCGCGACGGGAGAGCCGGCCACGGCAGACCGAGAAGCAGGTCACGGACCGCGAGGTGCAGATCGCCCTCCGCCTCGAGCGGCACGACGACCGCCTCGTCCAGGCCTACGAGGGATCGCTCGAGCGACGACCACGCCGCGGCTCGCATGGGCTCGGGGATGAGCGCGTTGGAGAGCACGCCGAAGTCGGCACGCGCGCGCCGCGCCAGCTCGGCGACGTGCGCTCGCGCCGCGAGCCGGACGAACCGGGAGCCCTGACGCGTGACGCGGACCGCCAGCACGTCGTCGCCGATCAGCAGCAGGTCCGCGACCACCGTGTCGTCTCCCGCCGCCGCGAGCGCCGACCGCAGCGCGCGCTCGGTGGTCGGGCGCGGGATCTGCGCGTCCCCCTGGTGCTGCCAGGCCAACCGCCTGGCCTCCTCCTGGAGGCGCCGTGCCGCACGGAGATGATCCTGACGCTGCACCGACTGCTGGGGCTCTCCGGACGTACCGAGCGCTCGGGCGCTCTCGACCTCGCGGCGCGCAGCGGCGAGGCGCTCGGCGAGCACCGCGTCCGAGGGCGGACGCACGCGACCCGAGCCGGCGAACGCGGCGCGTCCGCGCTCGACGGCGTCGAGGACGGTCGCAGCGCGGCGCGTGTCCACGGCCGCCAGCACGTCGACGTTGCCGAGCCGCACCCCGTGCAGCGCCGAGGCGGTCACGGCGTCGAGCGAGCCGAGACGAGACCGATAGCTCATGAGGACGGCCTGGCCCCTGCGGATCGCCGCGAGGCCGCGGCGGCGGTCCCCCGACCGGAAGGCCACGAGAGCGCGGACCGCCTCGCGCTGGATCCGCACCGGCAGAGGCAGCGCGTTGGACGCCACGGTCAGCGAGTCGAGCACGCCCGTGGCCGCCGCCACCTCGCCGGCCCGCACGAGCGCCTCGGCCTCGAGGACGCGCGCGGGGGCGGCGACCATGCCGGCACCGGCGTCCTCAGCGCGAGCGCCCATCCCCCGGGCCGACGCCGCGACGGACCGGAACTCCTCCTGCGCCGCGTCCGGCGGCAGCGCCGCGAGCTCCGCCTCCAGCTCGACGATCTCGGCGCGCAGCGCCCACAGGCGGTTGGACTGGGTGACGAACGCCTGCCTGGCGTCCGCAGCGGTCGCGGCGGCTCGCGCCTCCTGCTGGAGGAGCAGGAGGCAGCGCGCCACGTCGAGCTGTGCGCGCGCAAGGTCCGCCGACGACCGCTGCTCCGTGAGGATCCGGACGGCTCTCTCGAGCACGGAGACGGCCTCGGTGACGAGCCCCGCCTCCTGCAGCACCACGGCCCGGTCCAGGAGTCCCACCGCGTCGTCCTCGGCCGGGTCGAGCTCGTAGGCCGTGTCCATGAGCCGGAGCGCCGCAGGAAGATCTCCTCGCAGGTACTCCGCATAGCCGAGGTTGTGCCGGCCCTTGGCCTCGATCGACACGTCCCCGATGGCCATCGCGTGCTCGACCGACGCGGCGAGGTCGGTGCGCGCCTTGTCGACCGTGCCCGACTCGAGATGCAGCGCTCCGCGGTTCAGCAGCAGCACCGCCGAATCTCGGGACGCGGCACGCGACAGCTCCGGAGCAGCGCGGTCCAGGGCAGCGAGCGCCGCCGGGATGTCGCCCGAGCGCAGCAGCAGCAGACCTCGCTGTCCCAGGACCGCGAGCTCCTCGTCGCCGAGGCCGTGGCGCACGCACCACGCCTCGGCGTCGTCGAGGTGCCCGAGTGCGGTGGCCAGGTCCCCGATCGTCTCGTACAGGCACAGCGCGACCCCGAGCGTGGCTCGGGCCCACAGCACCTGCAGCGGGCGCGGCGCCGCGGCGGTCGGCACGCCGATCGACTCCAGGACGGACCGAAATCCGTCCAGGGCGTCGGCAAACCGGCCGAGCTCACCATGGCGCCGGGCACGCTCGTAGGCGTCCTGGGCTCGCTGAGACGCACCGTCCACGGAGACACGCTATCCATCGGGGACCATCGACGCTGCTGCATTCCACGAGTTCGCGCGCCCTCTGACCCTGGGAGGGTCAGTCCGACGGCGTGAGCCCGGTCGCGTCGCTGACCACGGGCCAGAGCTTCCGGCACCTCGTGGGTGCGCCGTCAGGCGTCGGCGGCTCGGGAGCGGGAACGCCCGCCTTCAGCAGCGCGGCCGCCAGCTCGCCTGCGAGCACCGGTGCCGCGAACGAGGTCCCGCTCCACACGGCGAACCCGCCCTGGAACCCCTCCGGGTCGATCGTCGCCCGGAACCCGTCCGAGAAGAGCTCCTTCATGTGCATCGAGGGGGCGATGACGCCGTCGATCGTCACCGGTGCCGTGCTCACGAGCCCGGCACCCGGGCGCAGGCACGTGACCCAGGTCCCGTCGTTGCTGAAGAGCGAGGTGGTCCCGTCAGGGTTCTTCGCTCCCACTGCGAGGAGCGGGGGCTCGTCCCACTCGAGACGCTGGCCGCGCAGGAGCGTCGGCGGCTCGGTCCGACGATCGATCCGGGGCGCGAAGGCGGCGGGGTAGGTCTCTCGCACCTGACCGTCGTTGCCGCTCGAGGCAACGACGAGGACGCCGAAGCGTCGTAGCGCCGTGAGGACCGCCCCGAGGGGTGCGTCGAAGTCCGCGTCCCCGGGGCGTTCGTGGTAGTAGCCGAGCGAGAGGACGGCAACGTCGACCGGGGCGTAGCCCTGGACCCCCGCGAGCCCCAGGACGTGCCACAGGAGCAGCCGGCGCAGCGACCGGAGAAGGTCGCGCTCCGGGATGATTCCCGAGCCGCCGTACACACGCGGCGCCAGGATCACGGCGTCCGGGCAGATCTGGTGGACGAGCCCGGCCATGAACGTCCCGTGCCCCGCCACGGGGTCGAGCGGTCCGGTGAGCGGGCTGATCGACACCCCGCCGTGCTCCGGGTCCTCGTACTCGAACTCCGGACGGGGGCACAGGCCGACGGGCACGCCGACGACCTCCGGGTCGCGCACGACGACGACCCCTCGGGCCGCGTCCTCGTGGTCGGGCTTCGGGTCCCACCACGGGTGCTCACCCACGCCGGTGTCCATGAGGGCGACGACCGGGCGGCGCTCACCGTCACGACCGGCGAAGGGGGTGGCGCCCGCCGCGAGACGCCGGGCCGGGGTGCCGCCCATCCAGAGGACCGGCTGCCTGCCGCCCGAGCCGGCGCTCGTGTACTCGTCGAGGCCGAAGAGGAACGGGTGCCCCGTCGTCTTCGGGTGCCCCGTGGTCTTCGGGTGCCCCGTGGTCTTCGGGTGGCCGGTCGTCTTCGGCATGCCCTCGATGAACGGGTGCTGGTCGGTGAAGCCCCAGGGCTGCGCCTCGGGCTGCCCCCCGATGCCTCCCGGAACGATCACGTGGTCGAGCGCGACGCACACGGGCTCCGGCCCGCTGCCCTCCGACTCGTCCTCGAGACCGGCACGGGCGTCGCGCAGGAGCGAGACGACGTTCCAGCCATCGGGGAGCTCGCCGTCGTCGTCTCGCACGAGCACGATCGTCGTGCCGAAGACGCCTCGGAGCTCGCGCGCGACGTCGGCCGCGAGCCCTGCTTCGACGGCGCGCTCGAGCAGCTCGAGGTCGTCGTACGTCTCCGCCTCGATCTCGACGCCCAGATGGTGCCGCGCGGCGACCCGACGAAGACGCCTCAACCAACGGGGGTCGCCGCCGTCGCGCTCGGGTGCGGGGGCGTTGACGAGGAGACGATCGCCCACGTACCAGGTCGGCTGCGGCGACGGCTCGCTGCCCGTCCGACGAGCGCGGACCGGGTCCAGCGCGCGTGTGCGCCACTGCAGCCGTGCCGGCGAGTCACCGTGCCATCCGCGACGCGTCCTGCCGTCGTCGTCTGCCGGGGTCGTGCTCATCTAGTCCTCCTCGTGCGGCGTGAATGGCCGGACGCGGCGTCGCGTGCCGGCTGCGCGGCGTCGGGCCGCGCGGGTAGGTGCTGGTCGTCGTCGCGCGCGGGCGCGGTCGCCCGCGCGCGACGACTGCTAAAGCTCGACGACCGGGGTGCTCACGGCGCCGCCGGCGCCGTCGGCACGACGCACGACGAGGCTCGCCGGGCCGCGGTCGACGGCGTCGAAGACGAACCGGCCGTCGTCGTCGCTCGTCGTCTCGCTCACGCTGCCGGGACGGTGCAGCTCGACGCGCAGCGCGGTGGCCGGGGCCGCCCAGCCGTCGATGCGGACGCGGCTGTCGTCCGTGGCGGACAGCGAGATCATGACCGTGACGGACTCGGACGTGAACGTGATCGTCCGGGCCTCGACCGGCGGGGCGTCGCCCCGCACGGACATCTCGGGGACCTGGACGTACTCCAGCTCCATGACCTCGGCCTCGAGGCCGGCGAGCGTGATCGCGAACAGCGACCGCTCGACGAGCCCGTCGGGGACGGGGTCGATCTCCTGCGTGATGCGAGCCAGGTCCGCGAGCAGCTCCAGGTCGACCGCGTCGAGCGGCTCGTCGGGGCTGTGCGTCGGCTCGATGCTCATGATGCTTCCCACGATTCCCCCTGGTCGTCGATGATGTCGCGCAGCTTGGCGAGGCAGCGGCCGCGCGTGGAGCCGATGCTGCCGACGGGCATGCCGATGGCCGCCGAGATCGCCTTGTAGTCCGGCCGGTCGGCGAGCGACACGAGCCGCAGGAGCCGTCGGCACCGGTCCGGCAGCTGGTCGAGCGCGGCCCACAGGGTGCGGTCGCGCTCGTTGCGGAGCACCTCGACGTCGGGGGTCGGGTCCGAGGAGGGCAGCTCCGGCACGCCCTCGTCGGTGTCGTCGGGGAGCTCGGTGCGGCGCTTGGCCTCGTCACGGTGCTTGCGCACGGCCTCCCAGGCCGCGCGCTTGGCCGTGACGAGCAGCCACTTGAGGACGGCGTGCGGTTCCTTGATCGTCATCGCGTTGCGCACGAGCGCGACCCACACCGTCTGCACGAGGTCGTCGGCCTGCTCGCGCTCCACGCCCTGGGCACGCACCGTGTGCCACAGCAGGGGGGTCGCCTCACGGACGAACTCGCCGAGCGCGTGCGGACGACCGTCGCGGTACTCGAGGAGCGCGAGCGCTCCCCGGTCCCCCAGGCTCAGGCCCGGTTCGTCGGTGTCCGCGAGCTCGTCGGTCGGTCTCGTCATGGGGGGCACTGTCCTCGGCACGCTCGTCCGGTCAGGCATCAGCGGGGGGTCCCCGGAAGCGCCTGATTCTACGGCCGGGCCGGTCGGGTCGACAACCATCGTCACTGGTCACTCCCCTCTCGGCTCGCGCGGCTCGGTCCCATCTCACTCCTTCGACAGGCGGGCGGGGGTGTCGGGCCGACACCCCTCCGCCGGGACGAGAGGGACGAGCCGTACGTCTGATACATCCTGGTCGGCCCGACTTTCATCCGACTTTCTCCGACGGCGTCTACGCGTTCTCCCGTAGGCCGGTGTGCCGAATCGTCGGGTATTCCCTCATTCCGCCGCGCTGCCGGGGCTCCTAGCGTCGAGGTGACCCCTGCACCCGTCATGGGCGCGGACCGGCGCGCGGCGACGTCGCGGCGCGCCCGAGCACGAGGAGCTTCCGACGTGAGAACAGTCCCCTCCGGCCGCACGCGCGGCCGTACCGGGCGCGCGCTGCGCGCGCTCGCCTCCGCCGCCGTGGCCGTGGCCGTGGCCGCCGGCGGCACCCTGGCCGCGGTGCCGGCGTCCGCCGCCCCGGCCCCCACCACGATCCCGGCGAGCCCGTCGGGCGTGGCCGCCGCCGCGCCGTCGGGCAGCACGCAGTGGCTCACCGGCTACTGGCACAACTTCGACAACGGGTCCGTGACGATGCGCCTGTCGGAGGTCCCGCAGGCGTACAACCTCGTCGCGGTCGCGTTCGCCGACAACCTCGCCGGCACACCCGGCGGCATCACGTTCAACCTCGCGAGCGCGGAGCTCGGCGGGTACACCGAGGTGCAGTTCAAGGCCGACGTCGCGACGATCCGCTCCCAGGGCCGCAAGGTCGTCGTCTCCGTGGGCGGCGAGCGCGGCAACGTCGTCGTCTCGAACGCGACGGAGGCGAAGAACTTCGCCGACACCACCTACGCGCTCATGCAGGAGTACGGCTTCGACGGCGTCGACATCGACCTCGAGCACGGCATCGACGCGACGTACATGTCGAGCGCGCTGCACCAGCTCTCCGCCAAGGCCGGTCCGGACCTGATCCTCACCATGGCGCCGCAGACCATCGACTACCAGGCGACGAGCATGGGGTACTACCAGCTCACGCTCGCGATCAAGGACATCCTCACGATCGTCAACACGCAGTACTACAACTCCGGCTCGATGATGGGCTGCGACCAGAAGGTCTACTCCCAGGCCACGGTCGACTTCCTCACCGCGCTGAGCTGCATCCAGCTCGAGATGGGGCTGCGGCCCGCCGCGCTCGGCACGGCCGGGACGCCGATGCCGACCTGGT
>CAZFUQ010000168.1:0-823 GCA_964521905.1 uncultured Cellulosimicrobium sp. | reverse complement strand
GCGGCCCGACCAGGTCGGCATCGGCGTCCCGGCCGTGCCGAGCGCGGCGGGCGGTGGGTACCAGCCGCTGGCGAACGTCGTGAAGGCCGTCGACTGCCTCGAGGTCGGCACGGGCTGCGGTGCGTTCACGCCCGCCACGCCGTACGGGAAGATCGGCGGCGTCATGACCTGGTCGATCAACTGGGACAAGACGAACGGCTACGAGCTCGCCTCGGTGCTCGGCGACCGGCTCGCGAGCGGCCCGACGGACCCGACCGACCCCACGGACCCCACGGACCCGACAGATCCCACCGATCCGGGCGACTGCACGGCCGCCGCATGGTCGGCGTCCGCGATCTACACCGGCGGCAACCGGGTCGCCCACCAGGGCCACACCTACGAGGCCAAGTGGTGGACGACGGGCGAGGACCCCACCCAGAGCGGCGAGTGGGGAGTCTGGAAGGACCTCGGCCCCTGCTGACGGAGGGCACGCCGCCCGTCCGGGCGGAGCACGACGACGGCGCGGCACCCGGGTAGGGTGCCGCGCCGTCGTACGGGGTGCGGTCGGGCGAGCCCGTTCCGCGGGAGGACGTCTGCCGTCAGGCGGCGTCGTCCTCGACCAGCTTCGTCGTCTTGGACTGGTCCAGCGGGATGCCGGGGCCCATCGTCGTCGCGAGCGTCGCCTTCGTGATGTAGCGGCCCTTCGAGGACGACGGCTTGAGGCGCAGGACCTCTTCGATCGCCGCCGCGTAGTTCTCCACGAGCGCCTTCTCGTCGAACGAGACCTTGCCGATGATGAAGTGCAGGTTCGAGTGCTTGTCGACGCGGAACTCGATCTTGCCGC
>CAZFUQ010000167.1:0-8829 GCA_964521905.1 uncultured Cellulosimicrobium sp. | reverse complement strand
GATCACCTACGGCAACTGGCTCACCCACGGCTCCCAGGTCGAGAACGACGTCGCGACCGCGTGCGTCCACGCGGCGCTCGACGCCGGCATCTCGACCTTCGACACCGCGGACGTCTACGCGAACACGAAGGCCGAGCAGGTCCTCGGCGACGCCCTGGCGGGCCAGCGCCGCCAGTCGCTGGAGATCTTCACGAAGGTCTACTGGCCGACCGGCCCCGGCGGCCCCAACGACACCGGCCTGTCGCGCAAGCACGTCATGGAGTCGATCAACGGCTCCCTGAAGCGCCTCGGCACCGAGTACGTCGACCTCTACCAGGCGCACCGGTACGACACCGAGACGCCGCTCGAGGAGACGATGCAGGCGTTCGCCGACATCGTCCGCCAGGGCAAGGCCCTCTACATCGGCGTCTCCGAGTGGACGGCGGACCAGATCCGCGCGGGCCACGCGCTCGCGAAGGACCTCGGGTTCCAGCTCATCTCGTCCCAGCCGCAGTACTCGATGCTGTGGCGCGTCATCGAGGACGAGGTCGTGCCGACCTCGCGCGAGCTCGGCCTGTCGCAGATCGTCTGGTCGCCCATGGCGCAGGGTGTGCTCTCCGGCAAGTACCTGCCGGGCCAGGCCGCCCCGGCCGGCTCGCGCGCGGCCGACGAGAGGGCCGGCCGCGGCGGCATCTCCCAGTTCATGACCGACGACGTCCTCACCCGGGTGCAGAACCTCAGGCCGGTCGCGGACGAGCTGGGCCTGACCATGGCGCAGCTCGCGATCGCCTGGGTCCTGCAGAACGACAACGTCGCCGCGGCGCTCGTCGGCGCGTCGCGCCCCGAGCAGGTCGCCGAGAACGTCAAGGCGTCGGGCGTGACGATCCCCGCCGAGCTGATGGCCCGCATCGACGAGGTCCTCGGGGACGTCGTCGAGCGCGACCCCGGCCTGACGGCCGAGAAGCAGCCGACGACGCGCGTCGCCTGAGACGGTCACCGGCCGGGCCCGGGAACGCCTCCCTCGTCCGGCCGGGAGCCGGCGGCCGCCGGCACGCGGGCCGCCGACCGGTCCGTCGAGGCGACGACGAACCCGCGCGGGGCGAACCAGCGTGCCGTCGCCTGGACGACCGGCCCGACGCCGAGCGCGTACGCGAGGGTCGCCCAGCCGAGCGTCCCCCCGAGCGCCCAGCCCGCCGCGACCACCACGACCTCGATGAGGGTCCGCACCACGCGCACCGACCAGCCCGTGCGCCCGACGAGCCCGGTCATGAGGCCGTCGCGCGGGCCCGGGCCCAGCCGGACCCCGAGGTAGGCCGACGTCGCGAGCCCGTTGAGCAGGATCCCGCCGACCGCGAGCGCGACGCCCGCGGCGAGCCCGGGGTCCGGAACGAGACGCTTCACCAGCGCGAGCGCGGGGTCGATGGTCACGGTGATGACCACGACGTTCGCCACGGTCCCCACCCCGGGGCGCTGGCGCAGCGGGATCCACGCGAGGAGCGCGAGCACGCTCATCGCCCCGACGACGACGCCGAACGGCAGGTCCGTGCGCCGCACGATGCCCTGGTGCAGCACGTCCCACGGCATGCCGCCCTGGCCGGCGTGGAGCAGGAGCGCCATCGAGAGCGAGTAGGCGAGGAGGCCGAGGAGGAGCTGGACGGCACGGCGCGGAGAACTCATGAACGCCATCCTCACCGCGCTTTGGCATCGACTTCCATAGCCAATCGCGAGAGAGTGGCCTCATGAGCGTGCTCTCCTCCACGGCGGTCGACGTCCACCGCCATCTCTCCCCCGCAGCCGCGGCGCGGCTCCTGGGCCGCTGGCACGCGGGCGGTCCCGCGTACACGGCGCTGGCGGACGCGTTGCGCGCCGCCGTCCTCGCCGGGACGCTCGCCCCGCACACGCGCCTTCCCTCCGAACGCGACCTCGCCGCGGCGCTCGGCGTCTCGCGCACGACCACCGCCGCGGCGTACGGGCGCCTGCGCGAGCTCGGGTTCGCGCGCTCGCGCACCGGGTCGGGGACGGTCGTCGTCCTGCCCCGGGGAACCGGGCGGCGCGCCGCGCCGCGCGCGGCCGGAGGCGACGCACCCGCGGAGACCGCCCCGAGCGGCGCGGCGGTCGACCTCGCCGACCTCTCGCAGGCGACGTCCGCCGCCCCGAGCGGCCTGTACGCCGCCTACTCGCGAGCGCTCGAGCGGCTCCCCGAACACCTGTCGGGCGGCGGGTACGAGCCGTACGGCGTCGCGGCGCTGCGCGAGGCGGTCGCGGACCGGCACACCGCACGCGGCACCCCGACGAGCCCGGACGAGATCCTCGTGACCTCCGGCGGGCAGCACGCGATCGCGACGCTCGCGGCGACGCTCCTCGGGGCGGGCGACCGCGCCGTCGTGCAGTCCCCCACCTACTACCACGCGATGGAGGCCCTCCGGCGGGTCGGCGCCCGCCTCGTCCCCGTCCCGGTGGGGCGGGGCGACCGTGACGGGCGCGACGCCCCCGGGTTCGACGTCGAGCTGTTCGGCTCGACGCTGCGCCAGGTCTCCCCACGCCTGGTCTACCTCGTCCCGGACTTCCACAACCCCACCGCGTACACGCTCACGGACGCGGAGCGGGCAGGCGTGCGCGACGCCGCCGCGCGCCACCGCGTGACCGTCGTCGGCGACGAGACGCTCACCGACCTCGACCTCGACGGCGACCCGGACGCCCCCGGGCCGGTCGCCGGCCCGCTCGCCGGCGACGGCTCGTCGCCGTTCGTCGTCACGGTCGGCTCGGCGTCCAAGTCGTTCTGGGGAGGACTGCGCGTCGGCTGGGTACGCGCGCACCCCGACCTCGTGGCGCGCCTCGCGCGCACCCGCCAGTCCGTCGACATCGCGACCGCGCTCCTCGAGCAGCTCACCGTCGTCGAGCTGCTCGACGACGCGGCAGCGGTGCTCGCCGAGCGGCGGCGCATGCTGCGGGAGCAGCGGGACCTGCTGTGCGCGCTCCTGGCCCGCGACCTGCCGGACTGGCACGTCCACGTGCCGGAGGGCGGGCTGTCGCTGTGGGTCGACCTCGGCGCCCCGGTCGCCCAGGCGTGCGCCGCCGCGGCCGCCGCGGGCGGCGTGCTCGTCAACGCGGGCCCCACGTTCACCCCGGACGGCAGCTCCGCGGACCGGCTGCGCCTCACGTTCTCGCGCGCGCCCGAGGAGCTCGAGCGGGCGGTGCGGCAGCTGGCCGTGGCGTGGGCGCGCGTCACCGGCTGAGCGGCACCCGGAGGGTCAGCGCGCGCGGAGCTCCACGGGTGCCGTCGCCTGGGTCCCGTCGTGCAGGAGCCGTGCGACGGCGGCTCCCTCCGCCGCGAGCGAGCGCCACGACTCGCCGAGCCACTGCTCGGCGTCGTACTGCGTCGTGAACACCGGGCTCACGGGCGCCGCGAGGACACGCCCCTCGGCGTCGTCGAGCTCCCAGACCCACTGCGGCCGGATCATCGCGCCTCCCTCGGCTCGGCACCCCGCACGTGCGCGCCCGGCTCCGGGTGGCGCGCGAGCGACCGGTTGATGCGGGCGGCCCACAACGGGCCCTGGTAGAGGAACCCGGTGTACCCCTGGACCAGGTCGGCGCCCGCGTGCAGGTAGTCGCGCGCGTCGTGCGCGGTCGTGATGCCGCCGACACCGATGATCGCGCGTCGCGGCCCGAGCCGCCCGCGCAGGCGTGCCACGACCGCGAGCCCGCGGGCGCGCACCGGCGGGCCGGACAACCCGCCCGGGCCGCGGTCGTGCCCGATCGTCGTGTTCACGGCGACGACGCCGTCGAGGCCGAGCTCGTCGACGAGGTCCGCGACGGCGTCGACGTCCTCGTCCGCGAGGTCGGGCGCGATCTTCACCAGGAGCGGCACGCGGGCGACCCCGGCGGCCGACGTCGCGGCGTCGGCCGCCTCGCGCACGGCCACGAGGATCGGGCGCAGCGACTCGACCTCCTGGAGGTCGCGCAGGCCCGGCGTGTTCGGCGACGACACGTTGACGACCAGGTAGTCGGCGTACGGGGCGAGCAGGCCGGCGCTCGTCGCGTAGTCGCTCGCCGCCTCGGCCGCGGGCGTGACCTTCGTCTTGCCGATGTTGGCGCCCACGAGCACCGCGCGCCCCGCACGCGTCGAGCGCAGCGCCTCGAGCCGGCGCGCCGCCGCCTCGGCGCCCTCGTTGTTGAAACCCATGCGGTTGCGCACGCCGCTGACGTCGAGCTCGCGCCACAGGCGCGGCTTCTCGTTGCCCGGCTGCGCGTGCGCCGTGACGGTGCCGACCTCGACGAACGCGAAGCCGAGCATCGTCAGCCCGCGCACCGCGCGAGCGTTCTTGTCGAACCCGCCGGCGACCCCGAACGGCGCCGGGAAGACCTTGCCCAGCACCTCCACGCTCCCGCGCCCCCCGGCCCCGCGGCCGAGGTAGGGCGCGAGCGCGCCCTGCACGACGTCGCGCAGCACGGGCACACGGCCCGCGGCACCGATGAGCTCGAAGGCGACCTCGTGGGCGCGCTCGGGGTCCATGCGCCGGAAGACCACGTCGAAGAGGAGTCCGTAGAGGAAGGGGCGGCGGCTCATGCGGTGACCTCCGGGAAGTGGGTGCCCGGCGCCGTGAGCGGTCGCGTGCGCCACAGCCACCACAGGCCGACGAAGGGCAGGACGAGCGGCACGTACCCGTAGCCCTGGCCGAACCCGGACCACACGGTGGCCCGCGGGAACGCCTCGGGGTCGGCGAGCGAGAACGCTCCGACGGCGAGCACGCCGACCAGCTCGACGCCCACGGCCACCCACGCGACGCGGCGCGCGACCCGGCCGCCGCGCGCGAGCGCGACCGTCGCGACGACGTACACCGCCGCCGCGAGCGCCGACAGGCCGTAGGCGACCGGCGCCTCGTGCCAGTCGCGCAGGAGCTGGACCCCGGCACGGGCGCTCGCCGCGATCGCGAAGATGCCGTACACGGCGACGAGGACGCGGCCGAAGCCCGCGCCGGTGCGGCGTACGGGCGCGGTCCCCGGCGCGCTGCCCGGTGCCGGGCGCGCCACGGGGTCCGCCCCGTCCGGGGCGGCGGGTGCGGTCATCGCGAGGACCTCCAGGTCATGCGTTCCAGATCTGCCACAGCCGCCACTCGAGGAACGCGACGGTGAGCGCGGCGACCGCGAGCACCACCGAGCTCCAGCGCGAGCGCTCGGCGAACGCCCAGAGCGCGGCGACGGGCAGGATGAACAGGGTGGTCACGAGGTAGCCCCACAGCAGCACGGGGTCGCTCGGAGCGGTGCCGGAGAACCCGAGCACGGCCACGACGACCATCTGCACGACGATCAGGGCCTCGATCACGGCGGCCCCCCACAGCTG
Source organism: uncultured Cellulosimicrobium sp. (assembly GCA_964521905.1). Lineage (GTDB taxonomy): Bacteria > Actinomycetota > Actinomycetes > Actinomycetales > Cellulomonadaceae > Cellulosimicrobium. Next base: position 3,509 of record CAZFUQ010000167.1, on the reverse strand, counting down.
GCGCAGGATCACCGCGCGGTCGCGCACGACGAACACGAGCGCCCACCCGGCGATCGCGACGCACGCCGCGATCACGAGGAGCAGGAGGGGAAGGACCACGTCGCCGAGCGTACCGGGGGCGGTGCGCGCGCACGGAATCGGTCCGCACCGGGACGCGCGCCCGAGGAGAGGACGGCAGGCGACCGGGGATAGCATCGCGGGTGTGGCTGAACTGACCGTCTCCAGCAAGAATCCCGCCGGTGCCAAGGTCGACGCGCTCGTCGTCGGCACCCACACCACGTCCGACGGCGTCGCGATCGTCGGGGGCGACCTGCCCCGCGCCGTCGTCGCGCACCTCGAGGACCTCGCGCCCGCGCTCGGCATCACGGGTGCGGCCGACGAGGTCCGCAAGGTCCCCGCCGGTCCCGACCTCAAGGCCGAGGTGCTCGTGCTCGTCGGCCTCGGCGCACGCCGGGACGACGGCACGTTCAGCGCCGAGGCGCTGCGCCGCGCGTCCGGTGCGGCCCTGCGCGCGCTCGCCGGGACGACGTCGGTCGCCCTCGCCCTGCCCGTCGAGGACGACGCCGAGCTCGCGGCGGTCGCCGAGGGCGCCCTGCTCGGGGCGTACGCGTTCGCGCGCTACCGCACGGGCGAGGCCGCGACGTCGGGCACGAACCGGCCGCCCGCGACCGTGGAGCTGCTCGCCGCGGGCGCCCGCAGCGCCGCGGCCAAGGCCGCCGTGGAACGGGCCGGGGTCGTCGCCGCGGCCGTCAACGCGACCCGCGACCTCGTCAACGCCGCGCCGAACGACCTCTACCCCGCCGCGTTCGCCGACGCCGCGAAGCTGGCCGTGAAGGACTCGGGCGCCAAGGGCCTCAAGGTCACGGTCCTCGACGACAAGGCGCTGGCCGCGGGCGGGTACGGGGGCCTCGTGGGCGTCGGGCAGGGCTCCGTCCGCGGGCCGCGCCTCGTCAAGATCGCCTACGCGCCGTCACGGCCCGCCGCGAAGGTCGCGCTGGTCGGCAAGGGCATCACGTTCGACTCGGGCGGCATCTCCATCAAGCCCGCCAAGGGCATGGAGGCGATGAAGTCCGACATGGCCGGTGCCGCCGCGGTGCTGCACACCGTCCTCGCCGCGGCGCGCCTCGGGCTGCCGGTCGCGGTCACCGGCTGGCTGTGCCTGGCCGAGAACATGCCGTCGGGCACCGCGCAGCGCCCGTCGGACGTCATCACGATCCGCGGCGGCAAGACCGTCGAGGTGCTCAACACCGACGCCGAGGGCCGCCTCGTCATGGCGGACGGCCTCGTGGCCGCGGTCGAGGAGAAGCCGGACGTCGTGCTCGACGTCGCGACCCTCACCGGCGCGCAGATGGTCGCGCTCGGCAACCGGGTGTCCGCGGTCATGGGCGCCGAGGACGTGCGCTCCGAGGTCGTCGCCGCAGCCGACGCCGCGGGCGAGCAGTTCTGGCCCATGCCCCTGCCGGAGGAGCTCGGCGCGTCGCTCAAGTCGAAGGTCGCCGACCTCGCCAACATCGGCGACCGGTTCGGCGGCATGCTCGTCGCCGGCCTGTTCCTGCAGGAGTTCGTGGGATCCACGCCGTGGGCCCACCTCGACATCGCCGGGCCGGCGTTCAACGAGGGCTCGGCGCACGGCTACACGCCGGTCGGCGGGACGGGCGTCGCGGTGCGCACCCTGCTCGGGCTGATCGAGGCTCGCGCGCAGCGCTGACGCGCACCGGGCCGCGGGGCTCGCGCCGGCGTCAGGCCCGGCGCTGGCGCGAGTTCCAGTCCCGCATGCGCTGCGGGTAGCCCGTGAACCGCACGTTGTAGACGGGCACGCCGAGCGAACCGGCGACGTCGAACGCCGTCTTCTCGTCCGGGACGCGCCGCCGCGTCCACTCGCCCGTCGTCGCGATGAGCAGCAGCGTCGCCGGCGTGTCGTGCGTCGGCGGCTCGACGTACGCCTCGACGCCGACGCGCGTGCGCACGAACTCCTGCAGGTGGGCGAGCGTCGAGCGCCGGGCGTCCGACGACGCACCGGGACCGGGCGCGGACGTGGACGCCGCGGGGCGGCGGGAGAACAGGCTCGAGAGCCGGGGCAGCCGGGGCACAGCGGCAGGTTACAACGTGACCCTGACCGTCCGGCGGGCGTCGCTGTCTGCAGCGTCACAGCCTCCGGGCGCCGGTTTCGATTGGGGAGCGTGTGCCCGAGGTGCCAAGATGGCTCCCGGAGAACGTTCACGCACGGTGGGCCGGCGGTTCCCGCCCGGCCCGTGGTCGCGCGGCGGACGTCCGACCTCGCTCTCCCCTCGCCCTGAAGGAGTCGCACGTGGCCGATCCCGGCACACCATTCGACGTCGTCGTCCTGGGCGGAGGCAGCGCCGGCTACGCCACCGCGCTGCGCGCCGCACAGCTGGGCCTCGACGTCGCGCTCGTCGAGTCGGGCAAGCTCGGCGGGACCTGCCTGCACAACGGGTGCATCCCGACCAAGGCCCTCCTGCACGCGGCCGAGCTCGCCGACGGCGCCCGCGAGGGCGCACGGTTCGGCGTGCGCAGCACGTTCGAGGGCGTCGACATGGACGGCGTCAACGCGTACAAGGACGGCGTCGTCGCCGGGCTGTACAAGGGCCTGCAGGGCCTGGTCTCCTCACGCGGCATCACGTACGTCGAGGGCCACGGCCGGCTCGTGTCGCAGGACACCGTCGAGGTCGACGGCACCCGGTACACGGGTCGCCACGTCGTGCTCGCGACCGGCTCGTACTCCCGCTCGCTGCCCGGTCTCGAGATCGGCGGCCGGACCGTCACCTCCGACCAGGCGCTCCACCTCGACCGTGTGCCGAGCTCGGTGGTCGTGCTCGGCGGCGGCGTCATCGGCGTCGAGTTCGCGAGCGTCTGGAAGTCGTTCGGCGCGGACGTCCAGATCGTCGAGGCGCTGCCCCACCTCGTCCCGAACGAGGACGTGGCCCTGTCGAAGGCGCTCGAGCGCTCGTTCCGCAAGCGCGGCATCACGTTCTCGCTCGGTGACCGGTTCGCGGGCGTCAAGGAGACCGACTCCGGCGTCACGGTCACGCTCGAGTCCGGCAAGACGTTCGACGCCGAGCTCCTGCTGGTCGCCGTCGGCCGCGGCCCGCGCACCACCGACCTGGGCTTCGAGGAGCAGGGCATCACGCTCGACCGCGGCTTCGTGATCGTCGACGAGCGCCTGCACACGGGCGTCGGGAACATCTGGGCCGCGGGCGACATCGTCCCGGGCCTCCAGCTCGCGCACCGCGGCTTCGCCCAGGGAATCTTCCTCGCGGAGCAGATCGCCGGGCTCGACCCGACGCCGATCGTCGAGTCGTCGATCCCGCGCGTCACGTACTGCGAGCCCGAGATCGCGTCCGTCGGCGTCACCGAGGCCGCGGCGATCGAGACGTGGGGCGCCGACCAGGTCGAGTCCCTCGAGTACAACCTCGCCGGCAACGGCAAGAGCAAGATCCTCGCGACCACGGGCTTCGTGAAGCTCGTGCGCCGCAAGGACGGGCCCGTCG
>CAZFUQ010000166.1:0-8898 GCA_964521905.1 uncultured Cellulosimicrobium sp. | reverse complement strand
GCGTGGTCATGACCACGCCTCTACCTCGGCAGACCAGGGCTCTACCTCGCGCTACGGGGTCTCGGCCGTCGTCTCGGGTTCCGGTGGCCGCCGCCTCGCGGTGAGCACACCGTGGACGGACAGGCCGGCGAGGATCGCCCAGAACGCGGCGGCGATGCCGGCCACGACGACGCCGCTCGCGGCGACGAGGAACGTCACGACCGCGGCCTCCCGCCCGCGCGGCTCGGCGACGGCGCCCGCGAGGGCGGTGCCGAGCGTGCCGACGAGCGCGAGCCCGGCGGCCGCCTCGACGAGCCCCGCGGGGGCGGCGGCGACGAGCGCGGCCAGTCCCGCCGAGCCGACGGCGAGCACCAGGTACGCCCAGCCGGCCGTGTGGGCGGCGACCCAGCGCCGCCGGGAGTCGGGGTCGGCCTCGGGGCCGGCGGCCAGCGCGGCGGAGATCGCCGCGAGGTTGATCGCGTGGCCGCCGGCGGTGGCGCCGGCGAGGGTCGCGAGCCCGGTCACGGTCATCGTCTCGCGCCAGGGCACGCGGTAGCCGAACGACGCCATGACGGCGACGCCCGGCACGTTCTGCGACGCCATCGTCACGACGTACAGGGGGATCGCGAGCCCGACGACGGCCTGCCAGGACAGCGTCGGGGCGGTGAGGTCGAGGCGGGGGACGGCGTCGGACCACGCGAGCGTGCCGCCGTGCAGGGCCGCGTAGCCGACGGTCGCGAGGGTCACGACGAGCGCTGCCGGGGCCGCCCAGCGCGGCGCGACGCGCAGCAGGACGAGCCACACGAGCACGACCGGCGCGACGAGGAGCGGTGTCGCGACGAGAGACCTCACGGGTGCCAGGCACAGCGTGAGGAGGACCCCGGCGAGCATGGCCTGGGCGATCGGCGTGGGGATCGCCGCGACGAGGTCGCCGAGGCGGGGCCACAGCGCGGTGAGCAGGACCAGCCCGCCGACGACGCAGAACGCCCCGACCGCCGCGGGCCAGCCGCCCGCCACGGCGCCGGTGCTCACGAGCAGGGCGGCGCCCGGCGTCGACCACGCGAGGGTGATCGGCGTGCGGTGGCGGGTCGTGAGCCAGAGGATGCCGAGGCCTTGCGTGACGCACAGGGCGAGGAGGCCGGACGCGGCCTGCTCGGGCGACGCGCCGACCGCGCGCAGGCCGGCGAGCACGACGGCGAACGAGCTCGTGAAGCCGACGAGCGCGGTGACGAGCCCGGCGAGGACGGGCCGGAGGCGGTCCGGGGCGGGGTCCATGCTGCTCCTGGTGGGTCCGGGGCGAGACAGGAGTGCGTTCTGTTTGCGGAACGCTACCAGACGGGTGCCGCGGCGGGGGCGCAGGTAGGCTGCGGCGCGTGAGCGACGGGGCAGAGCACACCGCACGCCGGCCGGACCGGCCGGACCGGCCGGACCGGCCGGGCGAGGGCACGTTCGCCACGGTCGCCGGTCAGATCCGGGGGCTTCGTGCCGAGCGAGGGCTCTCGCTGTCCGCCCTCGCCGCCTCCGCGGGGATCGGGAAGGGCTCGCTCTCGGAGATCGAGCACGGCGCGCGCAACCCGACCCTCGCCACGCTCTACGCGCTCGCGGGCGCGCTCGGCGTCCCGCTCGCGACCCTCCTCGCCGAGCGCGCGGGGACCGAGGTCTCCTCCGAGGGGATCTCCGCGCGGCTCCTCGACGCCCACCACCTGCCCGGCGGCACCGCCGTCGAGGTCTACCACCTGCACCTGTCCGCCCACGCGGACCGGGTCGCGCCGTCGCACGGGCCGGGCGTCGTCGAGCACCTGCTCGTCACGCGCGGCCGCGTGCGGGCGGGACGGCGCGGGGCCGAGGGCGTGGTCGAGGAGGGTGACGAGCTGCGGTGGGTCTCCGACGTCGAGCACTCCTACCGCGCCCTCGACGGCCGGCCGGCCGACGCGGTGCTGGTCATCCGGACGCCGCCGCGGCCCCCGGCGAGGTAGTCCCCGCCGCGCCGCGGCGTGTCGTCGCGGAGCGTGGTGGCGTGGTCCGCAGGGTGTCGCGCACCCGCGAGAGGACGTCGGCGAGGGTGATCACGTCGTCGTCGGAGAGCGCGTCGAACAGCTGCCGCTCCACCGCCTCGACGTGCCCGGGGAGCACCGCCGCGAGGCGGGCGTGGCCGTCCGGGGTGATGGTCACCATCGTCACGCGCTCGTCGTCCTCGGCGGGACGCCGTCCCACGAGCCCGTCGCGCTCGAGCAGGCCGGCCTGGTGCGCGACTCCTCGTCACGACCCCGGACGGCTGGCGGCCGGCGGCCCGCTGACCCCCGGGGGCCTACCAGGCGCCGGTCTGCCCGGGCGCCCACGCGTCGGTCGTGAACCCCGACGGGGCGCCCGGCGACCAGGGTGCGGGCGGCGGCTGCGGAGCCCGCACGAGGAACGCCTGGCGCGCCGCGTGCATGAGCTGCAGCAGCGACTGGCGCTGGCCCTCGACCCGCCACGGCTCGACGGCGCCGCGCGCGACGCGGTCGTGGAGCAGCGCGAGCTCGGTGGCGGCCTGCTGGTAGTCGCGCATCGCGTGCGCGGCCCCGGCGCCGCCCGTGCGGCGGGCCCACTCGCGTGCCTGACGGCGGGCGGCGAGCGTCGAGAGCATGGTCAGGTCGGCCGGCGTGACGAGACCGGTCGGCAGGTAGGGCACGAGCTGTGCCTGGATCGTGGCGACGGTGCGCCTGCGGTCCTTGACGAGGACCACGATCAGGGTGACGAGGACGCCGAGCCCCACGAGGTAGGCGGCGCCCAGCGCGAGCGTGCCGAAGCCGGTCGACGCGTTCCACAGCATGTGCAGCGCGATCGCGGCGAGCAGGCCGCCGATCGGCGCGAGGACGCGGCGCGGTCCGGGCGGGCTCGTCGCGGCGCTCGCGACGCCGAGCCCGGTGAGGGCGGTGCAGAGCGGGTGCAGCAGGGGCGTGACCAGGGCGCGCAGCACGAACGTCGGGCCGAGCGTGCCGTCCTGCGCCGCCATGATGAAGTACGTGACGTTCTCGACGGCGGCGAACCCGAGCGCGACCATCGCTGCGTAGATGACGCCGTCGGTCCACCCGTTGATCTCGTGCCGGCGGAACCACAGCATCCCGAAGAGCACCGCGCCCTTGAGGATCTCCTCGACGACGGGCGCCCCGAACGACGCCACGACGTACCAGCCGAGCTCCTCGCCGAACAGCGGTGCGGTGAGGAGCTCGAGGCCGAGCGTGTTGAGGATGCCTGCGACGAGCGTCGCGATGCCCGCGCCCCACAGGAACGCGACGACGAGTGCGCTGGGAGGCTCGGGCTCGAGGCGGTCGAGCGCGAGGACGACGGGGATCCAGATGCCGAGCGGGACGAGCGACAGCAGGAACCCGACGGAGAACGTCCCCACGCCGGACAGCGCCGCGAGGGCGAGACCGACGAGCAGGGCGAGGCTCGCGACGGCGATCGTGACGATGACGCCCACGCGCGCCCGCCCCGGCGGCCGCCCCTCGAGGACCGCCCGCGGGTCGAGCGGGACCGAGCCCGCTCCGGGGCCCTGCGGCGGCTGCGGGTGCGGCGGAGGGGAGGCAGGGCCGTGCGGCGGGTAGGTCACGGGCGGTAAGGCTACGCACCCGTGCGCCGCGCGGGAAGCGCGTCCACAGCGCGTCCCGGCTCCGCAGGGGTCGTAGCGGGCGCCCGGTGGTCAGGCTGCGACGTCGTACCCCGAGCGCCCGCCGGCCCGACGGCGCACGGTCGCGTCGTCGGGGACGATCTCGTCCGGCGGCACCACGGCGCCCGGCTCGACGAACACGCGGCGACCGACGCGCGCGCCGCTGCCGACGCGGGCGCGGTCGCCGACGCGGGTCTCGGGGGAGAGGCGGACGTTGTCGCCGACGCGGACCCCGCGGCCGAGGACGACGTCGCGATCGATCCAGCTGCCCTCGCCCAGCAGCGACCCGGGGCCGACGACGGCGCCCTTCTCGACGTAGGTGCCCGACCCGACGGGGACGGACTCCGGGACGCGGGCGTGCGGCGACACGAGGCCGCCGCCGGTGTGACGGTCGTAGTGCATGATCTCGCCATAGTCGTTCTCGACCTGGACGCGGCGTGCGAGGCGGGCCACGGGACCTCCTCAAGGTCTGTCGGCAGGGATGCTGCTGACATAACGTCGGAGGCGTGCCCAAGATTCCACCGTGCCGCGGGCGGGTGCTGCCTCGGAGGAGGGTCAGACGGCGCGGGTGGTCCCGCGGACGACGAGGGTCGTCGGCAGGCGCAGGTGCGCGTCGCGCGGTGTGCCCTGGACGAGGTCGATCACCATCCGCAGCGCCTCGGCGCCCATGGTGTGGATCGGCTGGCTCACGGTCGTGAGCGGGGGCTCGGTGAGCGCCGACTCGGGCACGTTGTCGAAGCCGACGACGGAGACGTCGTCGGGCACCCGCAGGCCGAGGTCGCGCGCGACCTGCATGGTGCGGATGGCGGAGAGGTCGTTCGCGGCGAAGATCGCGGTCGGGCGGTCGGGCAGCGTGAGGAGCTCGTGCGCGGGGGAATCGGTGGTCTCGGGGCGGTAGCCGCCGACGCGCATCAGGTCGGGGTCGACGGGGATCCCGGCGTCCTCGAGCGCCTCGCGGTAGCCCTTCTCGCGCAGGCGGGCCGACTCGAGGTCCGGGCGTCCGCCGAGGAAGCCGATGCGACGGTGCCCGAGGCCGACGAGGTGCTCGGTCGCGGCGCGCGCGCCGGCGAGGTTGTCGGAGTCGACGGTCGGCGGGCCGGACGGTCCGGTGTGCGGGTCGACGGCGACGACGGGGATGGTGTTGCGCGGGTTGACGACCGTCGGGGTGACGAGGACGGCACCGTCGATGAGCGTGCCGGCGAGGCGCGAGAGGTAGCGCTGCTCCCAGCCGACCCGGTCGTTGCGACCCATGCCGCCCGAGTAGGCGAGGAGCTCGTACCCGGTGCCCTCGACGGCCTCGGAGATGCCCTTGAGCAGCTCGGTCGAGAACGGTTCGAACTCGGCGACGAGGATCCCGATGACGTTGGTGCGGCGGCTGCGCAGGCTGCGCGCGACGATCGACGACTCGTACCCGAGGTCGGTGATGACCTGGTGGACGCGCGCGGAGGTCTCGGGGGCGACGCCGTACCGGTCGTTGATGACCTTCGACACCGTGGCGACGGAGACGCCCGCGGTCCGCGCGACGTCCCCGATGGTCACTCTCCCGGACGGTCGCATGCGCATGACACTAGCGCCTGCCGGGCGGGCTGCCGCGCATCGGTCGCTCACGTCGTCACCGATTCGAAAACGTTATCGACATCGATTGACACGCCGGGTCCCGGGCTGCAAGTCTCGGAACCGGTCCGCCGTACCCGTACGGCGGAGTGGTTCCCCGGCCGTGCAGGAACGGACCTGCCGGTGCGACTCGACGAAGAGGACGGATCCCATGAAGGCACGAAAGCTCCTGGCGGCGACGACCGCCGTGGTCGTCGGAGGGCTCGCGCTCGGCGCGTGCAGCGGAGGCGACGGCGGCTCCGACGACGGCTCGGTGTCGATGACGTTCTGGCACAACTCCACCACCGGCGACGGCAAGGCGTACTGGGAGGACACCGTCGCCGCGTTCGAGGAGGCCAACCCGGGCGTGACGATCGAGATCCAGGCCATCCAGAACGAGGACATGGACGGCAAGCTCCAGACCGCGCTGAACTCGGGCGACGCGCCGGACATCTTCATGGCCCGCGGCGGTGGCAAGCTCGCCGACGTCGTCGAGGCCGGCCAGGTCAAGGACCTCACCGACCTCGTCGACCCGGACGTCGAGGCGGCGGTGGGCGGCTCGCTGAGCGCCATGACGGTCGACGGCAAGGTCTACGGCCTGCCGGTGTCGGTGCTCCCGGGCGGCATCTACTACAGCGGCGACCTCTTCGAGCAGGCGGGCATCACCGAGACGCCGGCGACCGTCGCCGACCTCGAGGCGGCGAACGACCAGCTCAAGGCGGCCGGCATCGAGCCCATCGCGCTGGGCGCCAAGGACGCGTGGCCCGCCGCGCACTGGTACTACTTCTTCGCCCTGCGCTACTGCTCGCAGGACACGATGAACGAGGCCGCCTCCACCCGGACCTTCGACGACCCGTGCTGGACCGAGGCCGGCGAGGCGCTGGCGGACTTCGCCGCGACCGAGCCGTTCAACTCCGGCTTCCTCACGACGTCCGCGCAGCAGGGTGCCGGGTCGTCGGCCGGTCTGGTCGCCAACCACCAGGCCGCGATGGAGCTCATGGGTGCGTGGAACCCCGGCGTGATCGCGTCGCTCACCCCGGACGAGCAGCCGCTCGCCGACCTGCAGTGGTTCCCCTTCCCCGCCGTCGACGGCGGCGAGGGCGAGGCCGGCGCGATGATGGGCGGCGTCGACGGGTACTCGTGCTCGGTCGACGCCCCGGACGCGTGCGCGGACTTCCTCAACTTCGCGCTGTCGAAGGAGTCGCAGGAGGCGTACGCGGACGCGTTCCAGACGCTCCCCGCGAGCACCGAGGCGCAGGGCGTCGTCACCGACCCGGCGCTCGTGTCGATCCTCGAGGCCTACAACGACGCGCCGTACGTGTCCGTGTGGCTGGACACGCTCTACGGCCAGAACATCGGCAACGCGCTGAACACCGCCGTCGTGAACCTGCTCGCGGGCCAGGGCGACGCCGCCGGCATCGTCCAGGCCGTCAACGACGCGGCTGCCAAGGAGTAGCACCGGTCATGAGCGTGTCCCAGGGCGAGATCTCGCCGAGCACGACGACGCCCGAGGACCGGGCCGGGTCCGGGGGCGGTGCGGACGCACCGACCCTGGCCCCGGCCGAGCGGCCCCGGCGAGGACGGCACGGGCGCTGGCGGCAGCGCGCCGAGGTCGCCGTCCTCGCCGGGCCGGCGCTCGTCATCTTCCTGACCTTCGTCATCGTCCCCGTGCTGATGGCGGCGTACTACGGCTTCTTCAAGTGGAAGGGCTTCGGCCCGCCGACCGACTTCGTCGGGTTCGACAACTACCTCATCATCTTCCGCGACGCGGAGTTCATGGCGGCGCTGGGCCACAACGCGTTCATCGTCGTGCTGTCCCTCGTGGTGCAGGGACCGGTCGCGGTCGCGGTCGCGCTCATGCTCAACCGTCGGATCCGCGGGCGCTCGATCATCCGCGTGCTGGTGTTCGTCCCCTACGTGGTGTCCGAGGTGATCGTCGGCACGGGCTTCAGCCTCATGCTCGCGACCAACGGCGCCGTGAACGACCTGCTCGGCAAGATCGGGCTGTCGTTCCTCGCCACGGACTGGCTCGCCGACCCGGACGTCGCGATCTGGACGCTGCTGCTCATCATCTCGTGGAAGTACATCGGCTTCGCCGTGATCCTCTTCCTCGCGGGCCTGCAGGGCGTCCCCGACGAGCTCTCGGAGGCGTCGGCGATCGACGGCGCGTCGTACTGGCAGACGCAGCGCTACGTCACGCTCCCGCTGCTCGGCCCGACGCTGCGCATCTGGGCGTTCCTGTCGATCATCGGGTCGCTGCAGCTCTTCGACCTCGTCTACATCATCTGGGGCCAGTACGTGGCGTCCACGGCGGGTACCTCGACCATGGCGACGTACATGGTCGCGAACGGTCGCAACGCGGGGAACTACGGGTTCGGCAACGCGGTCGCGGTCGTGCTGTTCCTCGTCTCGCTCGCGGTGGCGCTCACCTACCAGCGGTTCGTCCTGCGTCGCGACACCGAGGGCGCGCTCACGGAAGGGAAGAAGTGATGGCCACCGTCACCGCCGTACCCGCTCCCACCGGCGCCACCGGCGCGTCGGCGCCGAAGGCACGGCGCGGCTCCGGCCTCGGCAAGGGCGGCCCGCTCACGTACGTCGTGGCGTACCTGTTCGTCGGGGTCTGCCTCGCGCCGATCGCGTACATCGTCGTCGGCGGTTTCCGGACCAACGCGCAGATCACGGCCGACCCGTCCGGGCTGCCCTCGCCCTGGCAGCTGAGCAACTACGTCGAGGTCCTCTCGGCGTCGCTGTTCTGGCGCCAGCTGGGCAACTCGGTCGTCGCGGGCGTGCTCACGACGCTCGGCGTCGTGGTCCTCGGCCTCATGGCGAGCTACGTCCTCGCGCGGTACACGTTCCTCGGCCGCGGCGCGATGTACTCGCTGTTCGCCGCGGGGCTCATGTTCCCCATGACGGTCGCGATCACGCCGCTGTACATCATGATCCGCTCGCTCGGCCTCATGAACTCCGTGGGCGGGCTCGTGCTGCCGCAGATCGCGTTCGCGCTGCCGACCACGATCATCATCCTCGTGCCGTTCCTGCGGGCCATCCCGAGGGAGCTCGAGGAGGCGGCGTCGATCGACGGCGCCGGCCGGCTCGGGTTCTTCTTCCGGATGGTCGTGCCGCTCTCGCTGCCGGGCGTCATCACCGTCGGCATCCTCGCGTTCGTCGCGAGCTGGAACAGCTACATCCTCCCGCTCTTCATCCTCTACGACGAGACGTCGTACACGCTGCCCCTCGGCGTGCAGGCGTTCGCGTCCCAGTACTCCGTGGACACCGCCCGGGTGCTGGCCTTCACGTCCCTGTCGATGATCCCCGCGCTCGTCTTCTTCTCGCTGTTCGAGCGGCGCATCGTCGGCGGCCTCACCGGCGCGGTCAAGGGCTGACCCCCTCCGTCCCCGCCACCGCCCCACCGCAACAAGGAGATCTGTCCGTGACCGACGTCGTCCCTGCCGTCCCGACGGCATCCATCGTGCCTCCGCAGCTGCCCACGGTCTCGGAGCGCGTGCGCGGGCTGCACGCCCGCATGACGCTCGACGAGAAGCTGGGGCAGCTCGTGGGCTACTGGCTCGACCAGAACGGCACCGTCGCCCCGATGCAGTCGGAGATGACGGCCGGCCAGCAGGGTCCGGACCGGCTGGCCGAGATCACGCAGCACGGCATCGGGCACTACACCCGGG
>CAZFUQ010000165.1:8656-8915 GCA_964521905.1 uncultured Cellulosimicrobium sp. | reverse complement strand
CAGCCGGCGAGCTCGGTCGCCCAGTAGGTGAGGATCACGTCGCCGCCGGCCCGCTTGATGCCGAGCACCGACTCCGTGATCGCGCCACGCCGGTCGATCCACCCGTTCGCCGCGGCGGCCTCGATCATCGCGTACTCGCCCGACACCTGGTACGCCGCCACCGGCACCGGCGACATCTCCGCGACCGCCGCGAGCACGTCGAGATACGACCCGGCGGGCTTCACCATGACCAGGTCCGCGCCCTCGGCGAGGTCGAGGT
>CAZFUQ010000165.1:0-8646 GCA_964521905.1 uncultured Cellulosimicrobium sp. | reverse complement strand
CGTCTGGCATTCCCTCGCGCAGCCCCTCGCGCGCGTTGCCCGCGTCCATCTGGTACGTCCGGCGGTCGCCCTGCAGCGCGGAGTTCACGGCCTCGCGGAACGGGCCGTAGAACGCGCTCGCGTACTTCGCCGAGTAGGCGAGGATCCCGACGTCGTCGAACCCCGCGGCGTCGAGCGCCTCGCGGATCACGCCGACCTGGCCGTCCATCATGCCCGACGGCGCCACGACGTCCGCTCCCGCCCTCGCCTGCGCGACGGCCATCGACGCGTAGCGGTCGAGCGTCGCGTCGTTGTCGACGACGACGGACCCGTCGCGCCCGGTCGTCAGCACGCCGCAGTGCCCGTGGTCGGTGAACTCGTCGAGGCACGTGTCGGCCATGACGACGGGACCGCCGCCCGCGTGCTCCCGCGCGGTGTCGACCGCGATCCGGATGCCGCGCTGCAGGATCCCGTCCTCGGCGTCCGCCTGCGTCCCGGTCGCGTCGCGCTCGGCGGGGACGCCGAACAGCATCACGCCGCCGACGCCCGCCCGGGCGGCCTCGCGCACCGCGTCGGCGAGCGACGCCTCGGTGTGCTGCACGACGCCCGGCATCGACGAGATCGGGCGCGGCGCCGCGAGCCCCTCCTTGACGAACAGCGGCAGCACGAGGTCCGACGCGTGCAGGCGCGTCTCCGTGACGAGCCGCCGCACGCGCGGGCTCGTCCGCAGCCGTCGGGGCCGGTGGTGGCCGGCAGGCAGGTGGGTCACGAGGGGTCTCCTTCGTCGCGCGCGTCGGCGGCGCCGTTCGTGCCGGTGGCCGGGGGAGCGGCCGGGACGTCCGGCACGGCGGTGGTCAGGGCTGCGGTCACGGCGGCGGCCAGCGCGTCGTCGGTCGGTCGCTCGGCCACGGCGTCCAGCCGCAGCCCGACGGCGCCCGCCGCCCGCGCGGTCGGGTCGCCGATCGCGACGCCCGCGACGTCGTCGCGCGGGCCGAGCTGTCGCGCGACCTCGCGCGCCACGCTGCCGGACGTCAGCACGACGGCGTCCACCTCGCCCGCGCGCCAGGCCGTGACGACCTCCGGGGCCAGGGCGTGCGTGATCGTGCGGTAGACGGTGACGACGTGCGGGTCGTAGCCGAGGTCCCGCAGGCCGTCCTGCATCGTCCGGGCCGCGAGGTCTCCCTGGGGCAGGAGCACCGCGCCGCTACCTCGCGAGGTCGAGGCGTGGTCGGCCGGGGTGAGGGTCGAGAAGGCGGCGACGAGGCCACGGGCGGAGTTCTCGGTCGGTTCGAGGTCGACGGGCACGCCCGCGGCCTCCAGGGCGCGGCGGGTCGCGGGGCCGACGGCGGCCCAGCGGGCCCGGCGGGCGGCGGTGGGCAGGTCGACGGCCCGGCGGGCGGCGCTCGCGACGAGGTCGTCGATCGCGTTGACGCTCGTGACGACGACCCAGGCGAACGCGCCCTGCGCGAGGCGCGTGACGGCGTCGTCCACGGGCGTGCGGTCCTCGACCGGAGCCCGCTCGATCGCGGGGCCGACGAGGACGCGGGCGCCGGCGGAGCGGAGCGCCGCGGCGAGGCCGGCGGCGCGCTCGGGCGCGCGGGGGACGAGGACGGTGCGGCCGGCGAGCGTCCGCGACGTGCCGGGCGCCGGAGCCGGAGGCACCACCACGGGAGCAGGGCCGCGGGACGGGTCGCGCAGGGGGCCGGGCGTCATGCGTCCCCGCCGCGGTACCCGCCGTCGCGCAGCTGCTCCCGCGCGGTCTCGACGGCACGGTCCTCGCCAGCGGGGCCCCCGGCGGTCGGGCCGGACGGGGTCGCGCCGTCCGCGGCGGGAGCGCCCGCGGGACCGCCGGTCTCGCGCAGCGGCGCGAGACGGGCTGCGCCGTCGGCGAGGAGCGCGTCGGCGACGCGGACGCCGAGCGTGCGGGCGGCGTCGTCCCGGGAGCCCTGCGCGGACGACGGCGAGCCACCGGTGCCGACGGGCAGCGTGCTCCGGGCCGAGTGCGTGAGCTGCTCGGCGCCGTCGACGCGCGCGACGACGGCCGTCAGGACGATCTCGTCCTCCTCCAGCACGGCGTGCGCGCCGACGGGCGCGGCGCAGCCGGCCTCGAGCCGCGCGAGCAGCGCCCGCTCGGCGAGCACGGCGAGGCGGGTCGGCTCGTGGTCGAGCTCGCGCAGGGCCCGGGCGAGCACCGCGTCCTCGAGCGACGACGTGCGGACCTCGACGGCGAGCGCGCCCTGACCGGCGGCGGGGGCCATGATCGCGGTGTCCACGACCTCGGACACGACGGCGAGCCGCTCGAGGCGCGCCAGGCCGGCGTAGGCGAGCACGACGGCGTCGAGGTCGGCCTCGGGACCGAGCGCGCGTGCCAGGCGCGTGTCCACGTTCCCCCGGATGTCGACGACGTCGAGGTCCGGGCGGACCGACCGGAGCTGGGCGGCGCGGCGGGGCGACCCGGTGCCGACGCGCGCGCCGCGGGGAAGCGTCGCGATCGTGTGCCCGTCGCGGGCGCACAGGACGTCGCGCGGGTTCTCGCGCTCCGGAGTCACGAGGGTCAGCCCTGGGGTCGGGCCGGTGGGGAGGTCCTTGAGGGAGTGCACCGCGACGTCGCAGCGACCGTCGAGCAGCGCCTCGCGCAGGGCGGTGACGAAGACGCCGGTCCCGCCCATCTGTGCGAGCGACCCGGTGAGGACGTCGCCGTCCGTGCGGATGCGTACCGTCTCGACGGTGCGGCCGGTCAGCTCCTCGAGGCGTCGGGCGACATGACCGGTCTGGGTCGTCGCGAGAGCGCTGCCGCGGGTGCCCACGCGGAGGGTCGTCGTTCCAGCTGAGCTCACGCCCCCAGTGTCTCCCGCCGGCGGGCATTCCCGGAAATGCGCAGGCCGGCCACGGGACAATTCTTGTCCGGGTGACGCGGTCCTGACGCCCGGTCAGGAAGTTCCGGACAATGTGTCAGGACAATTCGCAGGATTGTCGTCGCACATTCTTCGCGGTTTGAGGTAAGGATTACCTCACACGTCGCGCGCGCATTCCTGCGCGTGCCCGACGATCGCCGCGAGGCCCGTCCCGGCGATCCAGCCCCCGGTGACCGCGAGCCCCGGCACCGCGGTGACGCGCTCGACGAACGCCGCGACCTCGCGGCGGAAGGCCGGCGTCGGCGGGGGCAGCGCGCCGTTCCACCGGGTCACGACGTGCCCGAGGACCCGGCCGTGCAGGTCGACCCCGAACAGGCGCGACGCGTCGGCGACGACGCGGTCGAGCTCGGGCTCCGACGTCGTGCCGATCCGGCCGTAGCTCAGGCGCACGACGTGGTGGCCCGGCCCGGCGACGTCGCGCACGCGCTCGCGCAGCCACGGCCACTTCGCGGTCGAGTGGGTGAGCGCCTTGGCCTCGACGTCCGGCGGCGGTGCGGTGCGGCCCGCGTCCCGGTGCGGCGGCGCGACGAGCAGCCCGGTGCCGCGCGGGGAGTCGTCGAGCTCGGGGGCGCGCAGGAGCAGCGTGACGAGCCGGACGTCGGCGCCCGGCTCGGGGTCGGGCAGCAGGTCGGCCGCACTGCCGACGAGCGGTCCGAGCGCGTCGACGAGCGCCGGCGTGGTCACGACGAGGCGGGCCGCGACGAGCTCGACCGGCCCCTCGGACGTCTGCGCACGCACGACCCACTCGCCGAGAAGTGGGTCTTCGCCCCTGTTCGCGCCGGATCCGGGGCGGATGTCCACCTCTCGGCGGGGCGCGTCCACGCGGGCCACGTCCGTGACCTCGTGGCGCGGCCGCACGTCTGTGCCCGCGGCGAGCTTCTCGACGAGCCGGTACATGCCGCCGTCGATCCCGCGCACGGCCGAGCCGGCGGGCGCGAGCGCGCGCAGCGACGCGACGGCGCGGGCGAGCGACCCCTCGCGCTCGAACGCCTCGAGCAGGCCGGGGGCGACGGCGGCGACGTCGAGCCGGTCGAGGGGCGCGGAGTGCACGCCGCCCGCGACGGGGGCGACGAGCCGCTCGGTCACCCGCGTCCCCATGCGAGAGCGGACGAACGACTCGAGCGTGCGCGCGTCGGTGAGGCGCCGCGGGAGCGCGCGGTCGAGGCTCGCGCGCAGCGCCCCGCCGACGCCGACCGCGCGCCGCACGTCGCGTGACCACGGGTGCGCGGGGATGCCGAGCACGCCCGCGCGCGGCAGGGGGTACGCGCGGCCGCCGCCGTAGCCCCAGGCGCCGGCGCCGGACGGCTCGACCACGTCGAGCCCCAGCTCGCGCACGAGCTCGCCGACGGCGGTGCCGCGCGCCGCGAACGACTCCGCGCCCAGGTCCACCCGCACGCCGTCGAGCCCCGGGAGGTCCCCTCCCCGGACGGGCCCGCCGGGCACGTCCGCGGCCTCGAGCACGACGACGCGCAGACCCCGGGCGCGCAGGGTCCGGGCCGCGGTGAGGCCGGCGACGCCCGCGCCGACGACGACCGCGTCCGCGCTCTCGCGGTTCATCGTTCGTCCGCGAGGGAGTGGACCAGCCCGACGACGCGCGTCAGGACGGTCGGGTCCGTGTCCGGCGGGACGCCGTGGCCGAGGTTCACGACGTGCCCGGGGGCCGCTGCCCCGCGCCGCACGACGTCGCGCACGTGCGCCTCGAGCACGTCCCACGGGGCGGCGAGCAGCGCCGGGTCGACGTTGCCCTGCACCGGGACGGGCGCGTGCCCGTCCGCGAGGAGCCGCGCGGCGTCGTCCAGCGGCGTCCGGTAGTCGACGCCGACGGCGACGTCGCGCACCCCCGCCGCGGTGACGGCGTCGCGCATCGCCGGGAGCAGGTGGCCCGTGCCGGTGCCGAAGTGCACGACCGGGACGTCGAGGTCGGCGACGTGGCCGAGCGCGCGCGTGCTCGCGGGCGCCGCGCCCGCCGCGTAGTCCGCGAGGGACAGCGAGCCCGCCCACGAGTCGAAGAGCTGGGCGGCGCTCGCGCCGGCCGTGACCTGCGCGCGCAGGAACGTGCCGGTGAGGTCGGCGGCCCAGTCCACGAGGCGCTGCCACGTCTCGGGATCGCCGCGCAGCAGGGCGCGCGCGGCGAGGTGGTCGCGCGACGGGCGGCCCTCGACGAGGTACGCGGCGAGGGTGAACGGCGCGCCCGCGAACCCGATGAGCGGCGTCTCGCCGAGCGCGTCCACGGTCAGCGCGACCGCCTCCGTGATCGGGGCGAGCGCCTCGGGGGTGAGCTCGGACTCGACGAGCCGGGCGACGTCGTCGGGCGTGCGGTAGGCCTGGCCCATGACCGGGCCGACGCCCGGCGCGATGTCGACCTCGACCCCGGCGAGGCGCAGCGGCACGACGATGTCCGAGAAGAAGATGCCCGCGTCCACGCCGTGGCGGCGGACCGGCTGCAGCGTGATCTCCGACGCGAGGTCGGGGCGCAGGCACGAGTCGAGCATGGTCACGCCCTCGCGCGCGGCGCGGTACTCGGGCAGCGACCGGCCCGCCTGGCGCATGAACCACACCGGTGCGATTTCCGGTCGAATTCCCGTCGTGCCCGCGCGCAGGGCCTGCACGAGGGGCGAACGGTCCGTGCGGCCGTCGGTCAGGGGGTGGCCCGCGGAAAGGGCGACAGGAATCACAGCTACTGATTCTGCCCCTGTCCCGGGGGAATGATTAAATCGGAGGCACTGTGGCTCTTCTCTCCCTCACCGCCAGCCACCACGAGCTCGACCTCGACGCCCTGGAGCGACTCTCCACCGGGGCGCACTCGATCGGCGGCTCCGTGGTCGCGGCGTGCGACGTGATCACCGGTGCCGTCGTCCTCGCGACGTGCAACCGGTTCGAGCTGTACCTGGACGTCGACGCGGCCGTCGACGGGCCGGGCGTGCAGCACGCGACGGAGCACGTCGCGCACCTGGTGGCCGAGGCGTCGGGCGTCGAGGACGCCCGGGCGCAGGCGTCGTTCCGGACGCGGGCCGGGACCGAGGTCGCCGAGCACCTGTTCGCGGTGGCGGCCGGCCTGGACTCCATGGTCGTGGGGGAGCGCGAGATCGCCGGGCAGGTCAAGCGCGCTCTCGAGACCGCGCACGCCGACGGCATCACGTCCTCCACGCTCGAGCTCCTGTTCCAGACGGCGTCGCGCACGTCGAAGAAGGTCAGCACGTCGACGACGCTCGGCGGGGCCGGACGTTCCGTCGTCGCCCTCGGGCTGGACCTCGCGGCGGCCGAGCTGCCCCCGTGGCAGCAGGTCCGCGCGGTGCTCATCGGGACCGGGTCGTACGCGGGCGCGAGCCTCGCGGCGCTGCGCGCGCTCGGGTGCGAGGACGTCCGCGTCTACTCGCAGTCCGGCCGTGCCGAGGAGTTCGCCGCGGCCCGCGGGGTCGAGGCCGTGACCGACCTCGTCGTCGCGCTGGAGGACGCCGACCTCGTCGTGTCCTGCAGCGGCGCGCGCGGCCGCGCCGTCGCGTCCGGCGCCGGCGCGGCCCGGCACGGGCAGGCCATCGAGCACGTGCTCGACGCCGCTGCCGTCGTGCGGGCGCGCGAGCGCGCCGCCGCCCGGGCGGGCGAGGAGCCCGAGGCACGTCCGACGGTCGTGCTCGACCTCGCGCTGCACCGCGACGTCGACCCCCGGGTCGCCGACCTCGAGGGTGTCCTGCTCTACGACCTCGCGACGCTCGCCGCGCACTCGCCCTCCGTCGCGTCCGACCTCGTCACGCAGGCGCGCGCGATCGTCGACGACGCCACGCACGCGTTCGAGGAGACCCGGATCGGCCGCGCGGCGGACACCGCGGTCGTCGCGCTGCTCGCCGACGCCGAGCGGCGCATCGCGCTCGAGGCGGCGGACGTCGTCGCGCTGCGCGAGGCGGCCGGAGAGCCGGTCGAGCCCGACGAGGCGGACGAGATCGCGCGCGACGTGCGCCGCCGCGTGCACGCCGACCTGCACCGCGCGATCGTCGCGGCACGGGCCGAGGCCGTCGCGGCCGCGCAGGCGCAGGAGCGGGCCGTCGTCGCGGACGCCCAGGCGCTCGTGAGCGGCACCGTCGGTCACGGTCGAGGGGTCGCTACGCTCGGAGCGTGACCCGCACCACGCGCCTCGGCGTCCTCGACATCGGCTCCAACACGGTCCACCTCGCGGTGGTCGACGCCGCGTACACCGCACGGCCCGTCCAGGCGGCGGGCGCGCGCACGGTCGTGCGGATCATGCGCTACCTGCAGCCCGACGGGTCGCTGTCGCAGGAGGGCGTCGCCGCGATGCTCGCCGCCGTGGACGACGCGATGACGCTCGCGCGCGAGTCCGCCGTCGACGAGATGCTGCCCATGGCGACGTCCGCGCTGCGGGACGCGACCAACGGGCCCGAGGTGCTCGCCGCGATCGGCGAGCGCGTGGGGCAGCCCGTGCGGGTGCTGTCCGGCGAGGACGAGTCGCGCCTGACGTTCCTCGCGGCGCGCCGCTGGCACGGCTGGGCCGCGGGCCGCCTCCTCGTCCTCGACATCGGCGGCGGCTCGCTCGAGATCGCGTCGGGCGTCGACGAGGAGCCGGACCTCGCGGCGTCGGTCCCGCTCGGGGCCGGGCGCATGACGATGGCGTTCCTGCAGGACGACCCGCCGGCGCCCGCGCACGTGGAGGCGCTGCGCGAGCACGTGCGCGCGACGCTCGCGCCCACCGTCGCCGCGTTCAAGGAGCTTCCCGCCCCGGACCACGTCGTCGCGACGTCCAAGACGTTCCGCTCGCTCGCGCGCCTCGCCGGGATGCAGTTCGAGTCCGTCGGGCCGGACGACCGGTGGCGCATGCGGCGCTCGCAGCTCGCCGACTGGGTGCCGCGCCTCGCGCGCATCAGCGCGGAGGGCCGCACCGCCCTGCCGGGCATCACGCCCGAACGCACGTTCCAGATCGTCGCGGGCGGCGTCGTCGCGGTCGAGACGATGCGCGCGCTCGGCGTGGACGAGGTCGAGATCTGCCCCTGGGCGCTGCGCGAGGGCGCGATCCTGCGCCACTTCGACCACATCTGAGGTCCGTCGGCGGTCGTCGGCCGGCGTGGCGCGGTCTCACACCTTCTGGGTGATGTGAGACGTCGTCGGCGTCCCTAGCGTCGGAGACGTCCCGTCCGCACCCGACGAGTGGAGGGCCCATGCGCCCCGACAGGCACGCCCGCGCCATGCTCCCGATCCCGGACCGGCCGCCGGTCGGGCTGACGACGTACGACGCGAAGGATCCGGAGACGGCGTACCCGCCGATCGAGCCGCTGCGCCCGCCGGACGGTGCGCCCGACGTGCTCGTGATCCTCATCGACGACGCCGGCTTCGGAGCCTCGAGCGCGTTCGGGGGCCCCTGCGCCACCCCGACGGCGGAGCGTCTCGCCGCGGGCGGGCTGCGGCTCAACCGCTTCCACACCACGGCGCTGTGCGCGCCGACGCGCCAGGCCCTCCTCACCGGGCGCAACCACCACTCCGTCGGCATGGGCAGCATCACGGAGACCGCGACGTCCGCGCCCGGCAACAGCTCGCTGCGCCCGAACACCAAGGCTCCCCTCGCCCTGACGCTGCGCCTCAACGGCTACTCGACGGCGCAGTTCGGCAAGTGCCACGAGGTGCCCGTGTGGCAGACCTCCCCGATGGGGCCGTTCGACGCCTGGCCCACGGGCGGCGGCGGGTTCGAGACGTTCTACGGCTTCATCGGCGGCGAGAACAACCAGTGGGACCCCGCCCTCTACGAGGG
>CAZFUQ010000164.1:6925-9062 GCA_964521905.1 uncultured Cellulosimicrobium sp. | reverse complement strand
CTCGGCCGAGACCATCTCGATGACGTAGCCCAGCTCGGAGGCCAGGGTGCCGAACGTGTCCTCGTCGAGCGACTGCGTCGCGGTCGCCATCTCACCGAGGTGGAACAGGACCGTGACGAGGCTCGCGGGGTTGGCGTCGATCTTGTCGGCGAAGTCGTTCAGGGACGAGCCGTGACGCAGCCGCACGACGGTCTTGCCGTTGCCGCGGGGAACCTGCACGCCGCCGAGCGACGGCGCCTGCATCTGCTCGAACTCCTGGCGCTTCGCACGCTTCGACTTGCGCCCCCGGACCGGACGGCCGCCGGCGCGCCCGAAGGCACCCTGCGTCGAGCCGCGACCGGCGCCGCCGCGGCCACCGCCGCCGGGACGACCGGCGAAACCGCCGCCGCCAGCCGGGGCGCCACCGCCGCCGGGACGACCGCCGAAGCCGCCGCCACCGCCGGGACGGCCACCGCCGCCACCGCCGGGACGACCGCCGGGAGCGGGACGCTCACCGGGACGACCGATCGACGTACGGCCGGGCATCATGCCCGGGTTGGGGCGAGGCCCGCCGGGGCGCGGCGCCGGACGGGGACCGCCCGGACGAGGGCCGCCCGGACGCTCGCCCGAGGAGGCCGCCGGGGCACCCTCGGCACGCTCGGGGCGCGAGCCCGGCCGGGGCATGCCCTGGCTGGGCGCGAACGGGTTGTTGCCCGGACGCGGTGCCCCGGGGCGCGGACCGCCCTGGCGCGGCATGCCCTGGCTCGTGGCGAACGGGTTGTTGCCCGGCCGCGGCGCGCCCGGCCGCGAGCCGGAACCACCGGAACCGCCGGGACCACCGGGACCGCCGGGACGCGGTGCCGGCGTGTTGGTGCCGCTGCCCGGCTTGGGCGACGCGGTCGGCTTCTGGGACGGCGCGGGGCGCTCGGCCGCAGGAGCCTTCGGGGCCGGGGCCTTCGGGGCGGGGGCCTTCGGTGCCGGCGCAGGGGCCTTCGGTGCCGGAGCCGGTGCCGCGGGGGCCGCGGCCTTCGGCTCGACCGGCTGCGGGGCGGCCGGTGCCGCCGGAGCCGGGGTCGGCGCCGGAGCGGCCTTCACCTCGGGCTTCGGGGCCGGCTTCGGCGCAGCGGGGCGCGCGGCGGCCGGGGCCGGCACGGCCTTGCTCGCGCCGCCACCACCGACGGGGAAGGCGTCGCGCAGCTTGCGGACCACCGGTGGCTCGATGGTCGAGGATGCCGAGCGGACGAACTCACCGAGCTCCGTCAGCTTGGTCATGATGGTCTTGCTCTCCACCCCGAGCTCCTTCGCGAGCTCGTAGACGCGGACCTTTGCCACAACTCTCCTGTCTCGGCCCGCCCCGGACAGGGAGGACCGTCGTTAGTGCTGGGTGCTCATCGCTGGGTACTCATCGGGTGCCCATCGGCTTCTAACCCGCTTCCTTGTCGACGTGTCGTGCAGTGCGGCCCCGTACGGACGGGGCCGTGACGCGTGGCTCAGACGTTCTCGCCCGACCGGACCTCGATCGCGGCGCGGACCGCCGCCAGGTCGAGGGGCCCGGCGAACCGCAGGGCCCGCGGGACCGCCCGCCGGCGTTCCGCCGTCTCGAGGCACCGGTACGTCGCGTGGAGCCACGCACCACGACCCGGTAGCGACCGACCGGCGTCCACCACGAGCCGTGGCTCGTCGGTGCTCGCGCCGGACCGGTCGAGGACCAGACGGAGGAGAACTGACCTCAGGTCGCGCTCCCGGCATCCGACGCACGTCCGGACGGGACCCGGGCCCGGAAGTCCGGTGCGGGTCATGGTGTCCTGGGGCATGGTCGAGGTGCGGGCACGCGGCCCGGTCGAGGACAGTCTACCGCGCCGTCCCGTCGCGCGTGACCGTCCGTCGTCCACGCGCTAGCGATCGGCCGGGCGCCGACCAGCGGGAGCGGCGCCGTCCGACCCCTCGGAGGGGGTGCCGGCGTCGCCGCCCTCGTCCGAACGGATGTCGATCCGCCAGCCCGTGAGCTTCGCGGCGAGACGGGCGTTCTGGCCCTCCTTGCCGATCGCGAGCGACAGCTGGAAGTCGGGCACGACGACGCGCGCGGCGCGCGCGACCTCGTCCACGATGGTGACCGACGACACGCGCGCGGGCGACAGCGCGTTCGCGACGAGCTGCG
>CAZFUQ010000164.1:0-6915 GCA_964521905.1 uncultured Cellulosimicrobium sp. | reverse complement strand
CTCGGCCATCACGGCGCGGACCCGCGAGCCCATCGGCCCGATGCACGCGCCCTTGGCGCCGAGACCCGGGACCGTGGAGCGGACCGCGACCTTCGTGCGGTGCCCCGCCTCGCGGGCGATCGCGGTGATCTCCACCGAGCCGTCGGCGACCTCCGGCACCTCGAGCTCGAAGAGCTTGCGCACGAGGTTGGGGTGCGTGCGGCTCAACGTGATCTGCGCGCCCTTCATTCCCCGGGCGACCTCGAGCACGTAGGCGCGCAGGCGCTCGCCGTGCACGTACTCCTCGGTCGGGACCTGCTCGTGCGGGGGGAGCACCGCCTCGGTGCCACCGACGTCGACCAGCACGACGCGCGGGTCGCGGCCCTGCTGGATGACGCCGGCGAGGACCTCGCCCTCCTTGCCCCGGAACGTGCCCAGGATCTGGTCGTCCTCCGCGTCCCGCAGGCGCTGGACGATGACCTGGCGCGCGGTCGACGTCGCGATGCGCCCGAAGTCGGCGGGCGTGTGGTCGAACTCGGGCCCGTGCTCGACGGGGCCGCGCGGGGCGTCCTCGTCCTCGTCGTCGACCGGTGCGGCCGGGAGCTCCTCGCGCGCCCACACCGTGACGTGGCCGGAGCGGCGGTCGAGCTCCACGCGTGCCTTCGTGTACGCGTCCGGGGTGCGGTGGTAGGCCGAGAGCAGGGCCTGCTCGATCGCCGCGACCAGGACGTCGAGGCTGATGTCCCTCTCGCGTTCCAGCAGGCGCAGCGCGCTCATGTCCACGTCCATCGTCAGGCCTCCTCGTCGCGAGCGGTCGTGTCGTCGACCTGCTCGGCGGTCGTGTCGTCGGTGCGGTCGTCGTCCAGCTCGGGCAGGTCCGCCTCGAGCGCGCGCTTGAGCTCCACCTGGACCTGGCCCCGCACGACGTCCGTCAGCGGGACGTCGCGGCGCTCCACGACGCCACGCCTGCCCGGGACGTCGAGGTGCAGCACGTCGTCGACGGCGCGCAGGCGTCCCTCGACCGTGCCGCCGTCGACGAGCGAGAGCCGCACGACGCGCCCGCGAGCGCGCTTGAAGTGGCGCGGCTCGGTGAGCGGACGGTCCGTGCCCGGTGTCGAGACCTCGAGCGTGTAGGCGCCGTGCAGCGCGTCCACGGCGTCCAGCGCCGTCGAGATCGAGCGGGACGCCTCCGCGACCGCGTCCAGGTCGAGGCTCCCCTCGACGTCCTCGGGGAGGTCGAGCACGATGCGCACGACCGAGCGCGCGCCCGCCCGGGACACCGTGACGTCCTCGAGGTACAGGCCCGCGTCCGTGACGGCGGGCTCGATGCCCCGTCCGACGCTCTCCCGGAGCGCCTGCGCCGCCGCGTCGCCCACCGATCCCCTGCCGGACTGACCGCCCGCCTGCCCTGCCATGACTCAGCTCCTGTCCGTGTCCCACGCCGGGTACGCCAGACGACCGGTGTGTTGTTGTGCTCGCTTGCGCCGACGATCCGCTCGCCGGGACGTTCGACCGGGGACCAGCCTAACGACTCGCGCGCCCCGGACGTGACATCATCGCCCCCGATGACTTCCCACGCGACCGCGGCCCGTGCCGCCACACCCCCGCGCACGCCCGTCCCCACGGGCCGCGCGCCCCGCGAGCGGCACCGCGCGCGGCGGGTCGTGACCGCCCTCGCGGCGCTCGCCGCGGCGTGCGCCCTGGCGGCCGGCTGCGGCGTGCGGCTCGAGACCCCGCCGCCCACCGAGCCGTCGCCCGACACCGTCGAGGTGCTCCGCCGGGGCGCCGTCGACGACGCCCTGACGGTCGCCGACCTCGTGGCGGACGTCACGCCGTCGGTGACCGACCCGACGGCGCTCGCCGTGCTCGACGAGGCCGCGGACTTCGCCGGCCGCCACGTCGAGCAGCTCGGCGGCGTCTACGACTCCGGCCTCGACGCGCTCGCGGGCACGGACGGCGCGACGCCCGACGTCGCCGTCACGACCGGGGGCGGGGACGACGCCGCGACGACCGGCGCACCCGCCGACGACGCGACGGACCCCACGACCGGCGAGGCGACGACCGACGACGTCGTGGTGGCGCTCGTCGGGGCGGCCCAGCGCACGGGGGCGTCCGCCGACGCGTCGCCCGACGCCGAGCTGGCACGCCTGCTCGCCTCGGTCGCCGCCTCCGAGCACCTCACGGCGCAGCGCCTCGCGGCCGCCACGGGGTCCACGGCCGCCGACGCGCTCGTGTCCACCGCGCCCTCGGTCCAGGACGCGCCCGCCGGTGTGGGCGCGGGCGACCTGGCGACCCTCGTGGAGGCCGAGGACGCCGCGGGCTACGCGTACGAGGTGAGCGCGGCACGGTCCGAGGGCGACGAGCGCACGGCCGCCCTCGCGCGCGCGGCCGAGCACCGCGCCCGTGCCCAGGCGTGGGCGCTCGCCGCCGGGACCGACGGCACCGCGCAGGACCCGCGGCGCGCCGCCTACGCGCTGCCCGACGACGCCGACGCCCCCACGCTCGCGCGCCGGGTCGAGTCAGGGCTCGGGCAGACGTACGCGACCCTGGTCGCGGCGGCCGCGCCGTCGTCGCGCACCGAGGCGGTCGCGCTCCTCGTGGACTCGTGGGCGGACGCGGTCGCGTGGGGCGAGCCGCCCACCGCGTTCCCGGGCCTGCCGGAGCAGGCCGCCGGCTGAGGCCGGCGGCCGCCCCCCTCGTCAGGCCAGCAGGTCGGCGACCCGCCCTGCGACGTGCTCGACGGCGTCCGCCACGGGCACCTGCACCGCCTCGCCCGCGCGCGGACGGACCTCGACGACGCCGTCCGCGAGGCCACGCCCCACGACGAGCAGCAGCGGCACGCCGAAGAGCTCGGCGTCCTTGAACTTCACGCCGGGCGACACCTTGGGCCGGTCGTCGTAGACCACCTCGACGCCGCGGGCGGCGAGCTCGGTCGCGATCCGCTCGGCCTCCTCGAAGACCGAGGCGTCCTTGCCCGTCGCGACGACGTGCACGTGCGCGGGCGCGACGTGCGCCGGCCACGCGAGGCCCGCGTCGTCGTGGTTCGCCTCGGCCAGCGCGGCCAGGACGCGCGTGACGCCGATGCCGTACGAACCCATGGTCACCACGACCTGCTTGCCGTTCTCGTCGAGCACCGTGAGGCCCAGCGCCTGCGCGTACTTGCGCCCGAGCGCGAAGATGTGGCCGATCTCGATGCCGCGCGCGAGCTCGAGCGGGCCCGAGCCGTCGGGAGCGGGGTCGCCCGCGCGCACCTCCGCGGCCTCGATCGTGCCGTCGGCCGAGAAATCTCGCTCGGCCACGAGGTCGAACACGTGCTTGCCCTGCTCGTTCGCACCCGTGATCCAGCGCGTGCCCGCGACGACGCGCGGGTCCAGGAGGTAGCGCACCGAGTGGCGCTCGGGCGACCCGCCCTCGTCCTCCCCCTCGACGGGGGCCTCGCGCCGCACGTTCGGGCCGAGCACCTGCGGGCCGAGGTACCCCTTGACCAGCTCGGGGTGCGCCGCGAAGTCGGCGTCCGTCGCGGGCTCGACCTCGGCCGGCTCGAACGCCGCACCGACGCGCTTGAGGTCGACCTCGCGGTCGCCGGGCAGCCCGACGACCACGACCTCACGCCGCCCGTCGGGGTGCGTGAGCGCGAGCACGACGTTCTTCAGGGTGTCCGCGGCGGTCCACGCCCGGTCCGGGCGCGGGTGGTGCGCGTTGGCCACGTCGACGAGCGAGGCGATCGTCGGGGTGTCGGGGGTGTCCTCGACGTGCGCGGCCGGGGCGTCGGCGTAGTCGACGGCCTCGGGCACCGGCGTGACGACCGCCTCGACGTTGGCCGCGTACCCGCCGGGCGAGCGCACGAAGGTGTCCTCACCGATCGGCGTCGGGGTGAGGAACTCCTCCGAGCGCGAGCCGCCCATGGCGCCCGACGTCGCGGCCACGATCACGTACTCGAGCCCGAGGCGGTCGAAGATGCGCCGGTACGCCGCACGCTGCGCCTCGTACGAGCGCTCGAGGCCCTCGTCCGTGGTGTCGAACGAGTACGCGTCCTTCATGACGAACTCGCGGCCGCGGATGAGACCGGCGCGGGGGCGCGCCTCGTCGCGGTACTTCGTCTGGATCTGGTAGATCGTCAGCGGCAGGTCCTTGTACGACGAGTACAGGTCCTTGACCAGGAGCGTGAACATCTCCTCGTGCGTCGGCGCGAGGAGGTAGTCGCCGTCCTTGCGGTCCTTGAGCCGGAAGATGTTGGGGCCGTACTCCGCCCAGCGGCCCGTCGCCTCGTACGGCTCCTTGGGCAGCAGCGCCGGGAAGTGGACCTCCTGCGCGCCCGCTGCCGCCATCTCCTCGCGCACCACGTCCTCGACCTTGCGCAGCACGCGCAGGCCGAGCGGGAGCCACGTGTAGATGCCGGGGGCGGCGCGCCGGATGAGCCCGCTCGCACGAGGAGCCGGTGGCTCGCGACCTCGGCGTCGGCCGGGTCCTCGCGCAGCGTCCGGACGAAGAGGGTGGACAGGCGCAGGAGGTCGGCGCCCCGGACGCGGGTGGAGCCCGCGGCGAGCGCGCCGGACGTGACGGAAGACATGCGGCCCACCCTACCGGCGGGGAGGATGTCCCCATGCCCGAGCTGCCCGAGGTCGAGGCCCTCGTCCGGTTCCTCGACGACCGAGCGACCGGCCGCACCGTCGTGGCCGCCGACGTCGCCCAGATCGCCGCGCTCAAGACGTTCGACCCGCCGGTCACGGCGCTCGTCGGCCGGGTCGTCACCGGTGCCCGCCGGCACGGCAAGTGGCTCGACCTCGTGCTCGCGCAGCCACCGGACGCCCCGGACCCGACCGGGTCCGACGACGAGCTCCACCTCGTCTTCCACCTCGCCCGCGCGGGGTGGCTGCGGTGGTCGGAGAAGGCGCCGACGACGCCCGTCAGGCCGCGCCTCGGCGGCAGCGGGGGCGGGAGGATCGCCGTGCTCGCGCTGCGCGTCCGGTTCGACGACGGCTCCGGGTTCGACCTCACCGAGGCGGGGACCCGCAAGCGGCTCGCCGTCCACGTCGTCCGTCACCCCGAGGAGGTCCGGGCGATCGAGACGCTCGGGATCGAGCCGCTCGACCCGGGCTTCACCCCCGAGGCGCTGGGCGCGCTCATGGCCGCGCGCAACCAGCAGGTCAAGGGGCTGCTGCGCGACCAGTCGTCGATCGCGGGGATCGGCAACGCCTACTCCGACGACATCCTGCACGCGGCACGCACGAGCCCGTTCAAGCTCACGCGCTCGTTCACGGCGAACGAGGTCGCCCGGGTGCACGCCGCGGTGGGCGAGGTGCTCGCGGAGGCCGTCGCCGCGTCGTCGGGCAGGCCGGCCGCCGAGCTCAAGGACGCCAAGCGCGCCGGGATGCGCGTGCACGGGCGCACCGGGCTGCCCTGCCCGGTGTGCGGGGACACGGTGCGCGAGGTGAGCTTCGCCGACCGCAGCCTGCAGTACTGCGCGACGTGCCAGACCGGAGGGCAGGTGCTCGCCGACCGGCGGATGTCGCGGCTGCTCAAGTAGCGCCGGCGGCGGACCGTCAGAAGAGGACGGTCGCGTACGTGCCGACCCGCTCGAACCCGACGCGGCGGTAGGTCGCGAGCGCGCGCGCGTTGTAGTCGTTGACGTAGAGCGAGACCACCGGCGGTGCGACGCGCCGGGCCGCCTCGGCGGGCGTCCCCGCCCGCGCGAGCCGTACGACCGCCGCCATGCCCGGCGCCGCGAGACCCTGCCCCCGGTAGCGCGGGTCGACCCACACGCCCTGCACCTGCGCGACGAGCGGCGTCACCGCACCGACCTCGGCCTTGAAGACCACGTGCGGCGACCCCTCCTGCTGTCCGGCCAGCCGCACGAACGAGCGGCCCGCGAGCACGAGGGAACGCACCCGCTCCTCGTACGCGCGCCCACCGCCCTCGACCGGCGAGTAGCCGACCTCCTCGGTGAACATGCGCACGCACGCCGGCAGGACGACGGGGACCTCGGCGGGCACCGAGCGCCGCACCGCGGGGTCGGGCGCGACGTCCGGCTCGCGGTCGATCGCGAGCGACGGCTGGTCGGACCGGATCTCGCGCGGGGCGGGCCAGTGCGGGGCGAGCCGCTCCCACAGCGCCAGCACGGCGTCGCGCTCCCCCACCACCGACGACGACCGCCGACCGGCGTGCCGGGCGAGCTCGCCGAACGCCACCACCGCGGCCTGCGCCCGGTCGCGCCCGAGCGCTGCCGGGACGACGGGGACGAGGTTGGCCCCCGCCCAGCACACCGCCTCGAGCCGCCCGACGGCGGGGAAGCCCCACGCCTGGCCGCCCGCCCCGTGCAGACCGACCTGCTGGGCGACCACGAGGCGCGCTGCGGCCAGGGCCGACGCGACCGGGTCGCCCGCGCACACGGCGAGCGCCTCCGGGACGTCCGCGTCGACCAGCACCCGGGCGCGCTCCTCGGGCTCGACGTGCGCCCGCGGGCGCAGCGCCGGGACGGACGGTCGCCAGCGGGCCACGAGGGTGTCAGCCCACCGTGACGACCGGCGGGCCGGCCTGCGCGTCGTTCTCGGGCGTCATCGTCTCCGCGATGCGCAGGGCCTCCTCGATGAGCGTCTCGACGATGAGCGACTCGGGCACCGTCTTGACGACCTCGCCCTTGACGAAGATCTGGCCCTTGCCGTTGCCCGACGCGACGCCGAGGTCCGCCTCGCGCGCCTCGCCCGGCCCGTTGACGACGCAGCCCATGACCGCGACCCGCAGCGGGACCTCCATGCCCTCGAGCCCGGCGGTGACCTTCTCGGCGAGCGTGTAGACGTCGACCTGCGCGCGCCCGCACGACGGGCACGAGACGATCTCGAGCTTGCGCGGGCGCAGGTTGAGCGCCTGCAGGATCTGGTTGCCGACCTTGACCTCCTCGACGGGAGGCGCGGACAGCGAGACACGGATCGTGTCGCC
>CAZFUQ010000163.1:0-9076 GCA_964521905.1 uncultured Cellulosimicrobium sp. | reverse complement strand
GGGCGAGCTCGCCCGCGGCCGCCGCCTCGAGCGTGATGTTGAGGAAGCCCGGTCCGGCGACGTCCACGGCTTTGACGCCCGGCGTCGCGGCGAGGCGGCCCGCGAGGTCCTCGGCGAGGGCGCGCGGCGTCGTGCCCGCCTTCTTGGCGAGCTGCAGCGCGACGTTCGTGGCCCAGTCGCCGTGCTCTCGCTGGCGGGGTCGCTCCACGTGGACGCGCTCGGGGACCGCGGTCGGGTCCAGGGCGAGGGTGCCGTCGGCGACGGCGGCGGCCAGGGCAGCGCTCAGCGCTTCGGAGAGCTCGTCGGGGGTCACCGGGCGATTCTACCGAGGCGCGCAGGCCGGTCGTCGCGACCGTCCCGCGGGAGACCCCCCGCCCGGTCCGCCCGTCGGTACCGAACCGGGACCACGCACCCCGGGCGTGCTGGTAGTCTCGTGCATCGCGTCGGCGGACACCGTCGGCGCTCGCCCTCGTAGCTCAGTGGATAGAGCGTCTGCCTCCGGAGCAGAAGGTCGTAGGTTCGAATCCTATCGAGGGCACCTTCCCGACATGTCGGACGCACGAGCCCGGACCGCCCACGGCGGCCGGGCTCGGCTCGTCTCCCCCTCCCGGCCGCTCGGGCCGCTACCGTGGGCACCATGACCGACGGCGGCTACGGGGACTTCGAGTTCGAGCGCCGGTTCCTCGTGCGCGACCTGCCCGACGACCTGCGCGACGCTCCCGCGCTCATCGTCCAGAGCTACTACCTGGCGGACGAGGGCTACGCGCTGCGGCTGCGGGCCAAGGCGCCTGCCGTGGACGCGCCCATGGGCGCCACCACCGACCCGCTCGTCCTCCTCGACCGGCACGCGGGCGCCGTCGACCTCTGCACGCTCACCGCGAAGGGCCCCATGGCGGGCGGCACGCGGTACGAGGCCGAGCGCGAGATCGACGTCGCCGTCGGCCTGCAGATGATCCGACGCGGCGGCGCACGGATCGTCAAGACGCGGTTCTCCGCGTGGCTCGGCACCGACGGCTGGGTCGTCGACGTCTTCGGCGGGGCGAACCACCCGCTCGTCGTCGCGGAGTGCGAACGCACCGGGCCGGTCACCGACCTGCAGATCCCGGCGTTCTGCGTCACCGAGCTCACGGACGACCCGCGCTTCTCCAACGACGCCCTCGCGAGCCGCCCCTACGGCGTCTGGCACGACGCGTTCGAGGCCGAGCTCGCGGCGTCGGGTCCGCGCTTCCTCCAGGACTTCGGCCGCAACGAGCGCCTCTCCGGCCCGTAGCAGGGCCGGGTGCCGAGCGTCAGGAGCTCTGGATCTCCTCGACGCCCTGGACGAACTCGAAGTGCCACGGCTCGTACGCGCCGCTGCCGCCGCGCTTGGCCCAGGCGGGGTTCGCCCAGCCGTACGTGGCACCGTTCTGGTTGATCCACGCGTAGACCTCGCGCGACCCGGTCTCGACCGAGCAGAGGTCGATGGCGAGGCCCCAGCCGTGCATGGACCATCCGGGGGGCGCGGCGAACGCGCCGCGGGACGACTTGAGCGAGACCTGCGTGGAGAGGGTGCGGTACGACGACACGAGGCACAGGTCGCGGCCGAAGGTCGCGCGGAAGGCCTCGTTCATGGCGGACAGGGCGACGGCGGCGTCAGGCCGCAGGTACTCGTCCGCCTGCCACAGCTCGCACAGCTCGTGCTGGTCGAGGTTGCCGTTGGTGCCCGCGGGGCGCACCGACGGGTCGCAGCCGGGCAGCGGCTCACGGGCCGACGATCGGGAGGCCGCCGCGGCGCGGAGGTCGGTGCGCGGCGCGGCCGCGACGCTCTGGGAGACGGCCGGCGCGGTCGACTCCGCGGTCGCGAGGTCGAGGGCGCTCGGGCCGAGCGGCCGGGTGTCGGGCTCGAACGGCGAGCCGCCCCCGAGGCCGTCGTCGGCACCCGCGGTGAGCGGCATGGCGATCGTGGCGACGGCGAGCGTCCCGAGGACGGCGATGCGGGGTGCCCAGCGGTGCTGGCCGGGGACCTGGGCCTGGGGCCGACGACGACGCGGCCCCTGCTCCGCCTCACGGCGTGCGCGCCGCGACTCCGGAGCGGGTGCGCCGGTCTCGTACGACTCCACCCGCTACCTGCCTCTCGCGTGCACGTGCCCGGGCGCCCCGAGGAGCGCTGACGACCGATCAATCACGGAACAGTAACGAAGCGCCCAGGCAATGCCAAGTCCCCTGCTCAGGACCGGGACGGCACGGGGTCCCGGCGTCAGTGCCGACGCTGCATGGCGTCGCGCACCTCCCCGACGAGCTCCTCGAGGATGTCCTCCAGGAAGACCACGCCCAGCGCTCCCCCGCCGGCAGGTGCGTCGACCCGCGCGAGGTGGGCCCCGGAGCGCTGCATGGCCTGCAGCGCGTCCTCCACCTCGTCGTCGGGGACCGCCGTCGCGAGCGGGCGCACGCGCC
Organism: uncultured Cellulosimicrobium sp.; assembly: GCA_964521905.1. Lineage (GTDB taxonomy): Bacteria > Actinomycetota > Actinomycetes > Actinomycetales > Cellulomonadaceae > Cellulosimicrobium. Next base: position 6,643 of record CAZFUQ010000163.1, on the reverse strand, counting down.
ACGCCGGGACCGGGGCGTCGCGCGTGACCTCGTCCGCGTAGAGCACGTCCTTGACGTGGAGGTAGCCGACGAGCTCGCCACCCTCGTCCGCGACGGGGAAGCGCGAGAAGCCGGTCTTGGCGACGAGCCGCTCGACCTCCGCGGGCGTGCACCCCTCGACGACGGTGACCAGGTCGGCGACGGGGACCATGACGTCGTGCGCGGTGCGCTCGGAGAACTCGATCGCGCCGGAGAGCAGGCCCTGCTCGTCACGGAGCACGCCCTCGGCCTGCGAGTGCTCGACGATCGACTGCACCTCCTCGGCCGTGAACGCCGACGCGACCTCGTCCTTGGGCTCGACGCCGGTCGCGCGGACCGCGTGGTTGGCGAGCCAGTTGAGGGCGAAGATGATCGGGCGCAGGACCCGCCCGAGCCACACCAGCGGCGGCCCGAACCACATGACGGCCGTCTCGGGCCCGGCCACGGAGAGGTTCTTGGGGACCATCTCGCCGAGCACGACGTGCAGGTAGACGACGACCGCGAGCGCCACGACGAACGCGATCGGGTGGGCGAGCGACGTGCTCACGCCGAGCGCGTGCAGCGGGTCCTCGATGAGGTGCGCGAGCGCAGGCTCCGCGACGACGCCGAGGCCGGTCGAGCACACGGTCACGCCGAGCTGGGCGCACGCGAGCATGAGGGAGACGTTCTCCATCGCCCACAGGACCGTCTGCGCCCGACGGTTGCCCTGCGCCGCGAGCGGCTCGATCGCCGAGCGGCGCGCCGAGATGACGGCGAACTCGGCGCCGACGAAGAACGCGTTGCCCGCGAGCAGGAGCAGGGCGAGCAGGAGCGCCGTGGTCGAGCTCATGCGTCCACCTCCGTCGGGGCCGGGCGGACGGAGAGCCGCTCGACGCGCCGGCCCTCCATGGCCTCCACGCGCAGCACGACGCGGTCCGGGCCGTCGCCCGCGACGATCTCGTCGCCCGGGCCGGGCACGTGGCCCAACCGGGCCATGACGAGACCGCCGAGCGTCTCGTAGGCGCCGTCCTCGGGAACGCGCAGCCCCGTGACCTCGGTGAGCTCGTCGGGTCGCATGACGCCGGGGACGAGCCACGTCCCGTCGGCACGACGGGCCGCTCCCGAGCGGCGGGGGTCGTGCTCGTCGGCCACGTCCCCCACGAGCTCCTCGACGACGTCCTCGAGCGTCACGACGCCGGACGTGCCGCCGTACTCGTCGACGACGACCGCCATCTGGAGCCCGAACCCGCGCAGCTCGACGAGCAGCGGGCCGAGGCGCACCGTCTCGGGGACGCGGGGTGCGTCGACCATGAGGGCGGCCGCGGGCACCTCCTCGCGCCGCTCGTACGGGACGGCGACGGCGCGGCGCAGGTGGACCAGGCCGACGACGTCGTCCCGGTCCTCCCCGATGACGGGGAACCGCGAGTGGCCGGTCCGCCGGGCGGCGTCGACGACGTCCGCGGCGGTCGCGTCGCGGTCCACGACGACCATGCGCATGCGGTCGGTCATGACGTCGACGGCGCTCAGCTCGTCGAGCTCGATGGAGTTGGTGAGCAGCGTGGCGACCGACACGTCGAGCGTCCCCTCCTGCGCGGAGCGGCGCACGAGCGCCGCGAGCTCGGACGACGAGCGCGCGCCGGAGAGCTCCTCGCGCGGCTCGACGCCGACACGGCGCAGGATGGCGTTCGCGGAGCCGTTGAGGACGGCGATGACCGGCCGGAAGAGCTTGGTGAACTGCCGCTGCACGGGCACGACCTGACGTGCGGTCGCGTAGGGGGCGCTGAGCGCGAAGTTCTTGGGGATGAGCTCGCCGAACAGCATCGAGAAGAAGTTCACGACGACGAGCGCGAGCACGCCGGCGAGGACGGCGGCCATCGACGCCCCGAGCGCGGTGCCCTGCAGCCCCGCCCCGAACAGCGACAGGAGCGCGGGCTGCGCGGTGTACCCGAGGAGGATCGTGGTGACGGTGATGCCGACCTGGGCGGAGGAGAGCTCGGTCGACAGGTGCTTGAGGCCGGCGCGCACGCTGCGGTCACGGCGGTCCGGTGGGGAGGTCTCGCGCGGGGGCCGGGACGAGGACGCACCGCGTCCGTCACCCTCCTGGTCGGGGTCGTCACCCGCGGGGAGGACCGCTGGATCGAGGGTGACCAGCGAGAACTCGCTGGCCACGAAGACGGCTGTGCCTGCGGTGAGGAGCACCCCGAGCGCGACCATGACCCAGTCGCCTACCACGAGGTGCTCCACCGATATCGGGAGGTGCTCTTCATCGTGCCGACGATGCTAGCGCCCGCTCCCCGGGGAGCGCCCGGCCGCACGCCGCGTCGGACCCCTGCCGACGACGAAATCCGGCCCACCTGGGCCGACGTGTGACACGCTGTATCCCATGGCAGATCCCAGGTCAGCGAGCGCGTCACCGACCGGCACCGGTCCCGTGCCGGGCCGGCCCCCTGTGCCCACGACCGGTCCCACCGCCGGCCCGACGAACGGCTCCGGGGCCCAGCAGACCGCGACGGTGCTCGTCGTCGAGGACGAGCCCGCGATCGCGACCGCGATCGCGCAGCGGCTCAGCGCCGAGGGGTGGCGCGTCGAGGTCGCCCGTGACGGACTCTCCGGCGTCGAGGCGGCGACGCGCCTGCGGCCCGACGTCATCGTGCTCGACGTGATGCTCCCCGGGATCGACGGCCTCGAGGTGACACGGCGCATCCAGGCGGAGCAGCCCGTGCCGATCCTCATGCTCACCGCGCGCGACGACGAGACGGACATGCTCATCGGGCTCGGCGTCGGCGCCGACGACTACATGACGAAGCCGTTCTCGATGCGCGAGCTCGTCGCCCGGATCAAGGCGCTCCTGCGCCGCGTGGACCGTGCGACCCAGGCCGCGAGCGCTGCCCCCGCCGACCCGCCGATGGCCGTGGGCGACGTGACGATCGACAAGGCGCAGCGGCGCGTGTACCGGGCGGGCGAGGAGGTCCACCTCACGCCCACCGAGTTCGAGCTGCTCGTCATGCTCGCGAGCTCGCCCAAGACCGTGCTGACGCGCGAGCGGCTCCTCGCCGAGGTCTGGGACTGGGCGGACGCGAGCGGCACCCGGACCGTCGACTCGCACATCAAGGCGCTGCGCCGCAAGCTCGGTGCGGACCTCATCCGCACCGTGCACGGCGTGGGGTACGCGTTCGAGCCTCCCGCCGGATGACGACTCCCGACGACGGGCCGGACCCCTGGGACGCACCGCACGAGCAGGGCGCCGCTCGCACGGGAGCGCCTCGTGCGCACGCGATCCGGGCGCACCTGCCCGACGTCCGTCCGCTCGACTCGTTCCGCTCGCTGAAGATCAAGCTCGGCGTGCTCGTCGCGGCGACGGTCACGCTCGCGGTCCTCATCACCTGGATCGGGCTCCAGAACCAGCTCGGCCCGTCGCGCACGTTCCCGCTCGCGATCGTCCTGTCGCTGCTCCTCACCCAGATCCTCGCGCGCGGCATGACGTCGCCGCTGCGCGAGATGACGGCGGCGGCGCGGGCGATGGCCGACGGCGACTACACGCGGCGCGTGCGCGCCACGAGCCACGACGAGGTGGGCCAGCTCGCGGTCGCGTTCAACGTCATGGCCGAGGACCTCGCGACGAGCGACCAGGTGCGGCGCGAGCTCATCGCGAACGTGTCGCACGAGCTGCGCACCCCGATCGCGGCCCTGCAGGCGCAGCTCGAGAACGTCGTCGACGGTGTCACGGACCCGACGCCCGCGACGATGGAGATGGCGCTCGCGCAGACCGAGCGGCTCACGCGCCTCGTCTCCTACCTGCTCGACCTGTCGCGCATCGAGGCCGGTGCCGCGGCGCTGAGCTTCGCCGAGATCGACGTCGGCGACTTCCTCGAGGAGAACGCCGAGGCCGTGTCGATGGTCGAGGCCGGCAAGCAGCTGCGGTACGTCGTGGACGTCACCCCGCCGGACCTGGTCCTGGAGGCCGACCGCGAGCGTCTGCACCAGGTCGTGACCAACCTGCTGCAGAACGCGATCCGCCACTCGCCGCAGGGCGGCGAGATCCGGCTCGAGGCGTACCCGGTGGACGACGACGTCGTCCTGGAGGTCGTGGACGAGGGGCCCGGGATCGCGAAGGAGGACCGCGAGCGCATCTTCGAGCGGTTCGCGCGCGCGAGCGCGACCGGCTCGCACACGACGACGGGCGGGACGACGGGCGGGACGGGGATCGGCCTCGCGATCGTCCGGTGGGCGGTGGACCTGCACGGCGGCCGGATCGAGGTGGCGGACTCGACCAGCGGTGCGATCATGCGCGTGACGCTGCCCGCGCACCCGCGGCCCGTGAACCTCGCCGGGCTCGACGACCCCGTCCCCGACCCCGGCCCGACGGCGACGCGCGCGGACGGCCCGGACGGGGGCGGAGCACCCGCCTGACGGACGCCCGCGCAGCCCGTGAGATGCATCACACCACGACACCCGGATACCTCGGTATGGCTTGGAATTCCGCGATCTTGCCCTCCGACGAGGTCCGCGTTGCATCGAGTTTGCCTCGCACAGACACGGCGTGAAGAACCGGCGGACGGGTCGCGCGCGAACGCGCGGCACGACCCCGTGGGCGACGCGAGAGGGCCTAGTCTGGAGTGGTCCGGAATCCGGACGAGCCTGTGTCGGGGTCGGTCGCCGCGCCCTTCGCGCGCCGCCACGCACCGACACGGCTGTGACCGAAAGCGACCTGTGTGTGAAAGTGGGCGATCCTCGCGTGTCCCCGAAGGCTGAGTCAGAGGCGATCAGCGACGCAAGCTCCGTGTTCGGAGCGAACGAGTGGCTCGTCGACGAACTGTACGAGCAGTACCTCAAGGACAAGAACGCGGTGGACCCCGCGTGGTGGGACTTCTTCGAGGACTACCGACCGACCGAGCACGGCGAGGCGGCCCCGGCAGCGGACGCCCCGGCGCAGGCCGCTCCCGTGAACGGCGCCGCGACCGCCGCACCGGCGGCGCCCGCCCCGGCCGCACCGGCCCCCGCCGTGCCGGCCGCGGTCACCGACGGCTCCGCCGCCGGGGAGGCCGCGCAGCGCGTCAAGCCCCCGAAGCTCCCCGCAGACCCTGCGGTCAACGCCGCGGCGGAGGCCGTCCTGGCCGAGCACCCCCCGGTCGCCACGGCGCAGCCCGCGACCGCTCCCTACGCGCAGGTCCCGGCGCGCAAGGTCGCCGGCGCTCCGAGCGCGGCCGACGAGCCCGTCGACGACGTGCAGAAGCTCCGTGGTCCCGCGGCCCGCGTCGTGACGAACATGGAGGCGAGCATCCAGGTGCCGACGGCGACGTCGGTGCGCGCGGTGCCGGCCAAGCTCATGGTCGACAACCGCATCGTCATCAACAACCACCTCGCGCGCGGCCGCGGCGGCAAGATCTCGTTCACGCACCTCATCGGGTTCGCGCTCGTCGAGGCGCTGTCCGACATGCCGGTGATGAACGCGAGCTACACGCAGCTCGACGGCAAGCCCGCGGTGAGCCACCCCGCGCACGTCAACTTCGGTCTCGCCATCGACCTCGCCAAGCCCGACGGCTCGCGCCAGCTCCTCGTGCCGAGCATCAAGAAGGCCGAGGCGATGGACTTCGCCCAGTTCTGGGCGGCCTACGAGGACCTCGTGCGCCGCGCGCGCGGCGGCAAGCTCGGCGTCGACGACTTCGCCGGCACCACCATCTCGCTCACCAACCCCGGCGGCATCGGCACCGTGCACTCGGTCCCGCGCCTCATGCAGGGCCAGGGCACGATCATCGGCGTCGGCGCGATGGACTACCCCGCCGAGTTCGCGGGCGCGTCCACCGAGCGCCTCGCCCGCCTGGGCATCTCGAAGGTCCTCACGATCACGTCGACCTACGACCACCGCATCATCCAGGGCGCGCAGTCGGGCGAGTTCCTGCGCATCCTGTCGCAGAAGCTCCTCGGCGAGGACGGGTTCTACGACCGCGTGTTCGCCGCGCTGCGCATCCCCTACGAGCCGGTGCGCTGGGTCCGCGACAACACGACGGACGCCGAGATCGAGGCGGCCAAGCCCGCGAAGATCGCGGAGCTCGTCCACGCCTACCGCTCGCGCGGCCACCTCATGGCGGACACCGACCCGCTCGCGTACCGCCAGCGCAAGCACGGTGACCTCGACATCCAGAACCACGGCATGACGCTGTGGGACCTCGACCGCACGTTCCCCACGGGCGGCTTCGGCGGGAAGACGAAGTCCTCGCTGCGCGACATCCTCGGGCTGCTGCGCGACTCCTACTGCCGCACGGTGGGCGTGGAGTACATGCACCTCGCGGACCGCACCCAGCGCAAGTGGCTGCAGGAGCGGCTCGAGTCCGGGTACGCCCGCACCCCGCGCGAGGACCAGCTGCGCATCCTGCGCCGCCTCAACTCCGCCGAGGCGTTCGAGACGTTCCTGCAGACGAAGTTCGTCGGCCAGAAGCGTTTCTCGCTCGAGGGCGGCGAGGCGCTCATCCCGCTGCTCGACGCGATCCTGTCCAAGGCCGCGGAGAACGGCCTCGACGAGGTCGGCATCGGCATGGCGCACCGCGGCCGGCTCAACGTGCTCGCGAACATCGCCGGCAAGAGCTACGCGCAGATCTTCGCGGAGTTCGAGGGCAACCTCGACCCGAAGAGCGTCCAGGGCTCCGGC
>CAZFUQ010000162.1:2564-9118 GCA_964521905.1 uncultured Cellulosimicrobium sp. | reverse complement strand
AGAGGCCTGGTCCGTGAGGCCGAAGGCCTCTACCTCGGCGGACCAGGCCTCTACCTCGGTGGACCAGGCCTCTACCTCGCGAGGTAGAGGCCTGGTCACGGGTGTGGGTGAGCCGAACGCCGGGGACGCGTCCCCCGCCGGAGCCGACCACGAGCTCCCGACGTGGGCACGACGCACGACCGAGTACCTGCAGCACCCGATCTTCCACCTGCACCGGTCCGAGACCTCGATGCTCCGCTACCTGCGCCGCCTCTCGGACAAGGACCTCGCGCTGGACCGCACGATGATCCCGCTGGGCTCGTGCACGATGAAGCTCAACGCGACGGCGGAGATGGAGGCGATCTCGTGGCCCCAGTTCGCGGACATCCACCCGTTCGTGCCCGCTGACCAGGCGCTCGGCTACGCGGAGCTCATCGGCGGTCTGGAGTCGGCCCTGGCGGAGATCACGGGCTACGCGGGCGTGTCGGTCCAGCCGAACGCGGGGTCGCAGGGCGAGTTCGCGGGCCTGCTGGCGATCCGCGACTACCACGTCTCGCGCGGCGACGCGGTGCGCGACGTCTGCCTGATCCCGGCGTCGGCGCACGGCACGAACGCGGCGTCGGCGGCGCTGGCGGGCCTGAAGGTCGACGTCGTGAAGACGGCCGAGAGCGGTGAGGTCGATCTCGACGACCTGCGTGCGAAGCTCGCGGACCACGGCGCGCGCGTCGCGGCGATCATGATCACGTACCCGTCGACGCACGGTGTCTACGAGGAGCACGTCCGGGAGGTCTGCGACCTTGTACACGAGGCCGGTGGCCAGGTGTACATCGACGGGGCGAACCTCAACGCGCTCGTCGGGCTCGCGCGCCCGGGGGAGTTCGGCGGCGACGTCTCGCACCTGAACCTGCACAAGACCTTCTGCATCCCGCACGGCGGGGGAGGTCCCGGCGTCGGGCCCGTGGCCGTGGCCGAGCACCTCGTCCCGTTCCTCCCCGGGGACCCGCTGGCCACGCAGGCCGGGGGGGCGACCCCGGTCTCCGCGACGCGGTACGGCTCGGCAGGCATCCTGCCGATCTCGTACGCGTACGGCGCGCTCATGGGGCCGGACGGCCTCACCGAGGCGACGAAGACCGCGGTCCTCACGGCGAACTACGTCGCGAGCCGGCTCACGGACCACTTCCCGGTGCTGTACACGGGCCCGAACGGCCTGGTCGCGCACGAGTGCATCCTCGACCTGCGCGGGATCACGGCCCAGACCGGCGTGACGGCCGAGGACGTGGCCAAGCGCCTCATGGACTACGGCTTCCACGCGCCGACGCTGTCGTTCCCGGTCGCGGGGACGCTCATGGTCGAGCCGACCGAGAGCGAGGACCTCGCGGAGCTCGACCGGTTCGTCGAGGCCCTGATCGCGATCCGCGGGGAGATCGACGCCGTCTCCTCGGGCCGTTGGAGCGTCGAGGAGTCGCCGCTGCGCGGCGCGCCGCACACCGCGGCGGCGCTCGTGGTCGAGGAGTGGGACAAGCCGTACACGCGCGAGCTCGCCGCGTACCCCGTCGCCGGCCAGCGCAGCGCGAAGTACTGGCCGCCCGTCCGTCGCATCGACGGCGCGCGCGGTGACCGCAACCTCGTGTGCTCGTGCCCGCCCCTGGAGTCCTACGTGTCTGGAGACCTCGCATGACCGACGCCACCACCGACCACCCGGCCGACCGGCACAGCCCCCTGCACGCCGAGCACGTCGCGCTCGGCGCGAACCTCACGAGCTTCGGCGGCTGGCTCATGCCCCTGCGCTACACGTCCGACCTCGCGGAGCACCGTGCGGTACGGGAGGCGGCGGGGCTCTTCGACCTCTCGCACATGGGGGAGATCGAGGTCGCCGGGCCGCAGGCGGCCGCGGCGCTGGACCACGCGCTCGTCGGGAACCTCACGGCGGTCGCGCCGGGCCGGGCGCGCTACACGATGATCTGCCAGGAGGACGGGGCGGTCCTCGACGACCTCGTCGTCTACCGCCTCGCCGACGAGCGCTTCCTCGTGGTGGCGAACGCCGGGAACGCGGAGCTCGTCCTGCGCGAGCTCGTCGAGCGGGTGGCGGGCTTCGACGCGACCGTGACGGACCAGGGCGCGGACACGGCGCTCGTGGCCGTGCAGGGTCCGCGCGCGGAGGAGATCGTCGCGGGCCTCACGGACCCGGCGGACCCCGACGCCGCGCAGGCGGTGCGGGGCCTCAGGTACTACGCGGCGGTGCCCCTCGCGCTGCGTGCCGGGGACGGGCGGGTCGACGCGCTCGTCGCTCGCACCGGGTACACGGGCGAGGACGGCTTCGAGCTGTTCGTCCCCGCGGACCGCGCCGCCGACCTGTGGCGGACCGTCCTCGCGGCGGGGGAGCCGCTGGGCCTCGTCCCCGCCGGTCTGTCCGCCCGTGACTCGCTGCGCCTCGAGGCGGGGATGCCGCTGTACGGCCACGAGCTCGACACCACGACGACGCCGTACGAGGCGGGTCTCGGCCGCGTCGTGAAGCTCGACAAGGTGTCCGACGACGGCACGCCGCTCGAGTTCGTCGGCCGGGCCGCGCTGGCCGCGCGTCGGGCGTCGGCGCCCGCGCGCGTGCTCGTCGGCCTCAAGGGGCTGGGGCGCCGCCCCGCCCGGGCGGGCTACGCCGTCGTGCTCCCGGGGGACGGCGTCGAGCCCGGGGGAGCGCTGGGGGAGTCGGCCCGCCGGGTCGGGACCGTGTCGTCGGGAGCGCCGTCACCCACCCTGGGGTACCCGATCGCGCTGGCGTACGTGACGCCCGAGCTCTCCGCGGAGGGCACCGAGCTCGCCGTCGACGTGCGTGGTCGCGCGGAGCCCGTGGTGGTCGTGCCGGTCCCGTTCTACCGTCGTCCCCAGCAGTCCTGACCCGCCCGCAGCCCCGCAGACCCCCGAAGGAGAAACCCATGACCGAGGCCCAGTTCCCGGCGCACCTGCAGTACACCGTGGAGCACGAGTGGCTCGACGGCTCGAGCCCCGCCGTCGTCGGCATCACCGCGACCGCCGCGGAGGCGCTCGGGGACATCGTGTACCTCGAGCTCCCCGAGGTGGGCGCCGAGGTGACCGCGGGCGCCGTCATCGGCGAGGTGGAGTCCACCAAGTCGGTGTCGGAGCTCTTCTCGCCCGTGACGGGCACGATCGTCGAGGTCAACCAGGCGGCGATCGACGACCCGGCGGTCGTGAACTCGGACCCGTACACGGACGGCTGGCTCTTCAAGGTCGACGTCGTCTCGACCGGCGACCTGCTCACGGCCGAGCAGTACGCCGCGCACGTCGGCAGCTGACGCCGAACCACGAAGTGTGACCTAGATCACACCAACTGACGGACGCCGGAGGGCGTGTCGGGCTCCCGCCCGGCCACCTCCGGCGTCTGTCGTCTCCGACCTGGAAACCTCCTGTGGCCTGCGACGACGCTCCCACGCCGCGCACGTCGACCCCGCGGAGGACGGGCCGCGAAAGCCCGGGGTGAAAAGTCGCGTCATGAAAGGGCCCTTGGTCCATCTCTTCCTGTAGCAGAACACCGGAACTCGCCACGTGGGGATGACGTGACCGGAGAGCACCTGGAGGAGAACATGAGCACCATCGAGCTGGTCCGCCCCCTGGCGGCCCCGTCGGAAGTGATCGCGACGCCGATCGCTCCGCTGACCCGCCGTGAGCGGGTCGTCCTGTCCAACCTGTCTGAGGACGTCACGCTCGAGCAGATCGCCACCAAGCTCTTCGTTACGCGCAACACGGTCAAGTCACAGGTTCGTAGCCTCTACCGCAAGCTCGGGGTGTCGACGCGCGCCGAAGCCGTCGCCTGGGCGCGCGCCGCCGGCCTGCGCTGACCCCCGGCCGCCGCCGGCCTGCCTCGCCCCGGAGCGTCACCCGCACGACACGACGTCGTGCGAGACTCCGCGTATGACTCTGCGCAGACTGGTGGTGGCGGCGGCGATCGTGGACGACCTCGTCGCGCCGCGCCGTCTGCTGACGGCGCGGCGGGCTCGCCCGTCGCACCTCGCGGGGCGCTGGGAGTTCCCCGGCGGAAAGGTCGACCCGGGGGAGACGCCGGTCGAGGCCTTGCACCGCGAGCTGCACGAGGAGCTCGGCGTCGCGGTGGAGCTGGGCGAGGAGATCGTCGGGCCGGACCACGGCACGTGGATCATCACCGACCGGCACGTCATGCGGCTGTGGTTCGCACGGATCACCGCGGGCGATCCGCTGCCGCTCGTCGAGCACGACGACCTGACGTGGCTCGACGTGGGCAGCTGGCTCACCGTGCCGTGGCTCGACGCCGACGTGCGGATCGTCGAGGAGCTCGCGCGTCAGGTCTCGCCCGAGTCCGTCTGAGCCGGCGTCCCGCCGTGCGCGGGGAGCCCGCCGAGCCAGCGGTCGACCTCACGGCGTGACCGCAGTCGGACGACGACGACGCCGGGCGCGTCGCGCTCGACGCGTCGTGGCAGGTCGCGGTACTTGTGCCGGGTCGTCCACGCCCAGCGGACGATGTTCTCCTCGGGTGCCCGGTACCAGGTGCGCCACAGGGGTGGCTCGACGTTCCCGTTCCACAGCACCTCGCGTCGGACCGACCGGCGCAGCGTCCGCGCGACCACCTGCCGCATCGTGACGTGCGTGGGCAGGTCGAGCCAGACGAGGACCTCGGCCCGCGCGAGGACGAGCGGCCGAGCGGCTGCGTACTGCCACTCGGTGACGAACGCGTCCTGCGCGACCAGCGCGCGGACGTCGTCGAGGAACGCGGTCCGTGGCGTCCACGCGGGCCCGTGATGGAGCGCGTCGAGCTCGGAGTACGGGATTCCCAGCCGCGCGCCGAGCCGGCGAGCGAGCGTCGTCTTCCCGGCGCCCGACACCCCGGCCACGGCGATCCGCCGCGGCACGCGCCCGAGGCGCGCGACGACGTCGTCCCCCGTCCCGAGCAGAACCACCGCCCGACCCTACCCCCCGGGGTCAGCCGGCCGGCGGGGCCCAGGGGGAGGGGGCCGGGGGAGCGACGACCGGGGGGCGGTCGGTGCAGCTCGGCGCGCTGGGGACGAACCGGGCGAGCCAGTTCACGGTGCCGGGCTCCCACGGGCTGAGCGACGTGCCGTCGTTGCCACCGAGGTCGGTGAGCGTGAACTCGGTGCCCCCGTCGGGGAAGTTGAACGCGCCGCAGTTGTTGACGCCCGCCCAGCCGACGTCGCGCGCGTCGACGTTCTCGAACGACGCGCCGCCCCGCACGCGCGCGCTCACCACGGAGGTGCCCGTCCCGTCGACCCGGACGTCCTTGAACGCGACGCCCTCGATGGCGACCTGGTCCTTCACGCCCCAGTCGGAGACCAGCATGATCGCGTTGTAGGTGCTGTCGAGGTAGTGGTCGCCCGTGACCCGGACGTCGGCGTCGATGTCGCGGTCGAGCGCGTAGAACCAGATCGCGCCGAGCCCGATGTTCCAGTTGAGCTCGAGCGTGCCCGCGCGCACCGCGGTGTTGTCGGTGAGGTCGAGGCGTCCCGCGAACGGCTCGGCGCCGAACCGCGACCCGACGTGGAGCCCGCTGCCCTCGCGCACCGGGTCCGCGACGAGGTTCGCGCGCACCGTGTTGTCCGTGCCGCCGTAGACCGCGATGCCGTTGGCCAGGGTGTTCGACTGGATCGTGTTGTTCTCGAACACGTTGCCGGCGTTGGCGACCTTCTCCGACCACATCGCGAGGCCGTCGTCGCCGGTGTTCCGGACGAAGACGTTCCGCACGACCGAGTTCGTCACGCCCCCGTGGAAGTTCAGCGCGTCGGCGATCTGGTCGACGACCACGGTGTTCTCCACGCGCAGGTCGTCCATCGGCCCGTCGAACCACAGCCCGACCTTCGTGTGCTGGATGTACAGGCCGGAGATCGACGACGCGCTCAGCGCGCCGCCGACGCCGTTGACCTGGTCGGTGTCGACGCGCTCGCGCACGTCCCCGACGATCGCGAAGTCGCGCAGGTGCACGTTGCGGCTGCCGCCCTCGTCGGCGTACCTCCCGTAGAAGCCGACGCCGGTGTGCACGGAACCGTCGGGCGCGGGCGCGTCGAGCGCGACCTCCTTGCCCTGGAAGATCGTGTACCAGCTCCCGGCGCCCTGGATCGTCACGCCGTCGACGACGATGTGCCGGTTCACCTGGTAGACGCCCGGCGGGACGTACACCTCGAGCCGGTGCTTCTTGGCGAACGCGATCGCCTCGTCGAGCGCGTCGGCGGAGTCGCGCCGGCCCGTGGGGTCCGCCCCGAAGAGCAGCGCGTTCGCCGCGAGAAGGCGCACCTTCGGGGGCGCGACCTTCTCGGAGTCGAGCAGGTCGACCACGGTCCACTCCGCGGCGCCGCGCGTGGGCACCGTGAGGCGGACGACGTCGCCCTTCTTGTACGTCTGGCCCAGCAGCAGGCGCTGCTCGTCGTAGAACTTCATGGGCCGGAAGGGCGTGTCGAACGTCGGGGTCGGTGTCGCCTCCGCGGGGACGCACGCGCACTCGGCGACCCACCAGCCGGGCTGGAGGGGGCCTGCCGTCGGGTCGTTGGTGAACGGGTACTGGTTGTACAGGTACGAGTACG
>CAZFUQ010000162.1:0-2554 GCA_964521905.1 uncultured Cellulosimicrobium sp. | reverse complement strand
GGTCGAGCCCGACCTTCTTGCCCTGGCGCAGGACCGACACGTCGAGCGGCGACGTGATCCCGCCGCCGGTGGGGGCGTCGGGGATCGAGTACCGGACCGTGATCGCGTTGGCGTCGGCGGGGAGCGTGAACTCCACGTTCTGCCCCGCCGTGAGGCGGACCGCCGAGCGTCCCGACGCCTCGGCCTCGATCGTGTACGCGTCACGACCGGGGCCGATGACGGTCCCGGTCGTCACGGCGTTCTCGGCCTCCTGCTCGAGGAACGGGACCGCGGCCCCGCGGCCCTCGACGAGCGCCGGGTCGACGGCGGCGCGCGTCACGACCGCGGGGGCCGGGGGCTGGGGCTTGCCGTGGGCGAGGGCCGACGACGCGGTGCCCGCCACGAGCGTGAGGGCGACGGCCGTGGCGGTCGCGACCCGGGCGCGTCGCCGCGCCGCGGGGTGGTTCGTGCTGCGAATCATCATTGACCCGTCTTCTCTCGGGAGGCGGTCCGCCTCCGTGCTCACCGGAGGGCGTGCTGACCCTCCGGCCCGCTGCGCGGTCGCACCTCCGCGCAGGGTCGTTCGTGCCGAACACTAGAGCGCCGTCGGGGTGAGCACAAGACTCTGTAGCAATATTGCGATCTGCCGTTGACTTCTTGCGCGGTGTCCTCCGCCGACCGGTTTGGGGTGGTGGGAGCCGTGGACGTCCGCGCCAGACCCGTCTACCCTGGGTAGACGATCGGTCCGGTGAGGGTAGAAAGGCGCCCATGAGCCTGAACATCAAGAACGAGCGCACGCACGCGCTGGTGCGCCGGCTCGCGGAGACCACGGGCCAGTCGCAGACGAGCGCGATCGAGGACGCGGTCCAGCGCCGTCTCGACGAGGTGCTCGAGTCCCGGTCGAGGGGCGACGAGGCCGTCGCCGCCCGACGCGCCGAGATCGCCCGGCTCCTCGACGAGATCCGCGTCGACCTCGACGTCGAGAGCGTGCGCGCCGCCGAGGCGTCGCTCTACGACGAAAGCGGTCTCCCTCGGTGATCGTCGACACCTCGGTGATCGTCGCGGTCGTCCTGGGCGAGCCGGGTGCCGACACGCTCTCCGAGATCCTGCTCGCAGCCAGCCGCCCGCGCATGGCCGCACCGACCCTCGTCGAGCTCTACGCCGTCCTGGACAACCGGTCGTCCCCGGCGCAACGCCGCCGGCTCGACGCGCTCCTCGAGCTGTACGGGATCGAGGTCGAGCCCTTCACGGCCGAGCACGCCGAGATCGCCCGCGAGGCGTACCGCGAGTTCGGCCGGGGGAGCGGACACCCCGCGCGACTGACCCTCGGCGACTGCTTCGCGTACGCGCTGGCCGCCGCGACACGTGACCGGCTCCTCTTCGTGGGCGACGACTTCTCGCGCACCGACCTGCGCCCCGCGCACGAGGCCGCGCCGCCTACCTGAGCCACCACCATGCGCCGGGCGTCGACGACTGCCGACGCGCGGACCGGCACCGCGCCCGGTACGTTCGCGGCGTGAGCCGCCTCGGAGCCAGGATGCGTGCGCCCGCCGCCGCCGCGGGGGAGAGGGTCCCGCCGTGGGTCTCCGTCACGCTCGGCGTCGTGTGCACGCTCGTCGGCGCGGGTCTCGTCCTGCGTCCGTTCGCGTCGCTCGCGCTGCTGGTGGTCGCGGTCGTCGTCGGCGCCGTCGTGCTCGGTGTCACGGAGCTCCTGGGAGGTCGGTCGTCCGACCGGGGCGACCCCGGCGCACCGCAGGGCCCGCGCTGGCCGCACGTCGCGCGCGGCCTGGTGTTCCTCGCGCTCGCGGTGGCGGTCGTCGTGTGGCCGGCGCCGTCGATCGTGGTCGTCGCGGTCCTCGTCGGCGTCGGGCTCGTCGTCGCGGGAGCCCTGGACGGGGTCGAGGGGATCCGGTCGGCAGGGGTCGACCGCTGGACACGTCTGGCGCTCGGTGCGGCCTCGGTGGCGCTGGGCGTGCTGGCCCTCGTGTGGCCGGACGTCACGGTGCTCGTCGTCGCGGTGGTCTTCGGCGTCCGCGTCGTCGTCCTCGGCGTCCGCCTCGTCGTCGCCGGGATCCGCCGTGCCCGTGCGCAGGCGGGACCACCCGGCGCCTCGTACACCGCCGCGCCCGACGGTGCGGGAGGCGCGCCTGCGGCGCCCGGCCCGTCCGGGCCTCGCCGCCACGGCCGGGTCGCGCTCGTCGGTGCGGTCCTCGCGGTCGTCGCGGCCGGGACGCTCGCGACCGTCAGCGTCGGGCTGCACCGCGCGGCGCCGCAGGTCGACGCGTTCTACGACCCGCCCGCGTCCGTCCCGGTCGAGCCGGGCCGGCTCGTGCGCGCGGAGCCGTTCACGCGCGAGATCCCCGACGGTGCGACGGCGTGGCGCATCCTCTACACGACGACCCGCGACGAGGGCGACCCCGCCGTGGCGAGCGGGATCGTCGTCGTGCCGGACGTCGTCGACGCCGACGCCGATGCGCCGCCCGTGATCGCGTGGGCCCACGGCACGACGGGCTATGCGCCCGGCTGCGCGCCGTCGGTCCTCGCCGAGCCCTTCGAGTCCGGCGCGTTCTTCCTG
>CAZFUQ010000161.1:0-9129 GCA_964521905.1 uncultured Cellulosimicrobium sp. | reverse complement strand
TCTCCGACATCGACCACGTGCGCCACACGGTCGAGTACTGCAACCAGCTCGCCGTGCCGGAGCGCCACCCGTACGCGGGCGACCTGGTCTTCACCGCCTTCTCCGGCTCCCACCAGGACGCCATCAAGAAGGGTTTCGACGCGATGGCCGCCCGCGCCGAGGCCGAGGGCAGGACCGTCGACGACCTCGTGTGGGCGGTCCCGTACCTGCCGATCGACCCCAAGGACGTCGGGCGCTCCTACGAGGCCGTCATCCGCGTGAACTCGCAGTCCGGGAAGGGCGGCATCTCCTACCTGCTCAAGAACGAGCGGCACCTGGACCTGCCGCGCCGCCTGCAGATCGAGTTCAGCCAGGCGGTGCAGCAGCACACCGACCAGCAGGGCACCGAGGTCACGGGCGAGGACATCTGGCGGATCTTCTCCGACGAGTACCTGCCCGTCGAGCCCGGCTCGGGCCTGGAGCCGTGGGGCCGCCTCAAGCTGCGCGCCACCCGCGCGTCGTCCAGCGAGGCGGGTCCCGACACCCTGAGCGTCGACGTCGTCGACCGCGGGCAGGAGCTCACGCTCGAGGGCACCGGCAACGGCCCCGTCGCGGCCTTCGTCGACGCCGTCGCGCAGGTCGGCGTCGACGTCCGTGTCCTGGACTACGCGGAGCACGCGCTGTCCGAGGGCGGGGACGCGAACGCCGCGGCGTACGTCGAGTGCCAGGTGGGCGACGACGTCCTGTGGGGCGTCGGCATCGACCCGTCCATCACGACGGCGTCCCTCAAGGCCATCGTCTCGGCGGTCAACCGCGCGGAGCGCACCACCGCCTGACCCGTCCGACTGCCCCGCCCGACCCCCCGGTCGGGCGGGGCACCGCCGCGCTCAGGCTGGTACGTACCCGAGCGACCGAGCGGGTCGAGAAGTGCGCATCCGCCCCGTGATCGGCCCGATCAGGGGCAGAAACCCACTTCTCGGTCCGGCCCGGCTCGGACCGCACCGCGGACTGGGCACGGGGACGTGGGCGGGATGACGGACAATGGGTGCGTGGTCCTGTACCGAGACGACGCGATCGTGCTGCGCGCCCAGAAGCTGGGCGAGGCGGACCGTATCGTCACCCTCCTCACGCGCGAGCACGGCAAGGTGCGCGCGGTGGGCAAAGGGGTGCGGCGCACGTCGTCGCGCTTCGGTGCGCGCCTGGAACCGTTCATGGTCGTGGACGTCCAGCTCTACGCCGGGCGGTCGCTCGACACGGTGACGCAGGTGGAGACGATCGGGCCGTACGCGCGGCGCATCTGCGAGGACTATCCCCTGTACACGGCGGGCACGGCGATGCTCGAGACGGCGGAGCGGCTCGTCGCGGACGAGCGCGAGCCGGCGGTGCAGCAGTACTGGCTCCTCGCGGGCGCGCTCCGCGCGCTGTCGGAGCAGGCGCACTCGCCGGGCCTGGTGCTCGACTCCTACCTCCTGCGTGCGCTCGCCGTCGCGGGCTGGGCGCCGTCGTTCCTCGACTGCGCGCGGTGCGGCGAGCCCGGGCCGCACCGCGCGTTCGCGGTCGCCCAGGGCGGTGCGGTGTGCTCGCGCTGTCGCCCGCCCGGGTCGACGTCGCCCGCCCCCGAGACCTTCACCCTGCTCGCCGCGCTGCTCGCGGGGGAGTGGGACACGGCGGACGCGTCCGACGCGCGGCACCGCAAGGAAGCGAGCGGCCTCGTGGCCGCCTACAGCCAATACCACCTGGAGAGAACGTTGCGATCACTGCGCATGGTCGAGCGGGAGGCGCCCGCGGCCCCCGCCGCCACCCCGGCGGGCCGACCGGTCGCCGGGACGGGGGCGGGCGCCTGATGGCCCGCGCGTCGAAGAGCTGGGCCGACCCGTACCCGCACCCGAGCGGCGCCCGCCCGCCGGCGATCCCGGCGCAGTTCGTGCCGAAGCACGTGGCGGTCGTCATGGACGGCAACGGGCGGTGGGCGAACGCGCGTGGGCTGCCGCGGACGGCGGGCCACCAGGCGGGTGAGGCGGCGCTGCTCGACGTCGTCGCGGGAGCGATCGAGATCGGCGTCAAGCACGTCTCCGCGTACGCGTTCTCGACGGAGAACTGGAAGCGCTCGCCGGAGGAGGTCCGCTTCCTCATGCAGTTCAACCGTGACGTCGTCCGGCGCCGTCGCGACGAGATGGACTCGTGGGGCGTGCGGATGCGCTGGGCCGGGCGCCGTCCGAGGTTGTGGACGTCGGTGATCAAGGAGCTCGAGGTCGCCGAGGAGCAGACGAAGGACAACGACCGCTGCACGCTGACGATGTGCGTGAACTACGGCGGCCGTGCCGAGATCGCCGACGCGGCGGCCGCGATCGCCCGGGAGGTCAAGGCCGGCAGGCTCGACCCGAGCAAGGTCACGGAGCGCACGATCCAGGCGCACCTCGACGAGCCCGACCTGCCGGACGTGGACCTGTTCCTGCGCAGCTCCGGGGAGCAGCGGACGTCGAACTTCATGATCTGGCAGGCGGCGTACGCCGAGCTGGTCTTCCTGCCCGAGCCGTGGCCGGACGTCGACCGCCGATCCCTGTGGCGTGCGGTCGAGGAGTACGCCCGGCGCGACCGGCGCTACGGCGGCGCGGTGGACGCGGTCGACGACGGCGCGCGCTGACCCGCCCGGAGGGACCGCGGGCGCGTGTCGGTGGACGTCGGTAGCCTGCCCGGCATGACTCTGAGCATCGGCATGGTGACCATCGACTCGAACGACCCGCGGCCGCTGGCGCACTGGTGGGCGCGCAGCCTCGGCGGGCGCGTCGTGGACGAGGCGGACGGGTGGTTCCTCGAGGTCGTGCCCGTCGAGGGCGGCACCGGACCCGTTCTCGGGTTCCAGCGCGTCGAGGACCCGACGCCGGGCAAGAACCGTGTGCACCTCGACCTGGGGACGTCCGACCGGGAGGCCGACGTCGCGGTGCTGCTGGCCGCGGGTGCCTCGTTCGTCGCGGAGCACACCATCCCGGGGTACCGGTGGTCCGTGCTGGAGGACCCGCAGGGGAACCAGTTCTGCGTCGGTGCACCTGACGCCTAGGGCGTGTCTTCCTACTCGAGTTGAGCGGCGCCCTGTTCGATTCCCTCGTGCCGGACCTTGCCGAGTGCGTCGCTAGCGCTGTGATCGGAGGCCTGAATGGGTTGGCGGGGCCAGTAGAGGTGCTTGGTGCGACGGACCCATGGACTCAAGCCTCTACGACCGGGTGTCAGTCGGCTCCGGGGCTCCGATGCGCATCGTCACGTGGCTCGCGTATTCGAGTGGCTCTCTGATGACTTGCACTCGTACTGGCCCTCGAGGGACGTCGACGACGCGCTCATTCTCGGCGTCCCCGATCGCGAGGCGCCCGGACGGGCAGTTGAGCTGCCCGTCGAACTCCACCGCGTCGTCCGATGGAATGGGCTTACCGACGACGACCGCCACGGTCACCATCGCCGACGGAAGGGCCACGTCCTCGGGCCAGTCATCCGGGATGTCGATGTCGGCTGCATGTAGCACCGGTACGGCTAGGCAAGACGCTGACGAGGTGATCGCCTCGTCGCCAAGGTTTGTGGGCAGGTCGAAGGACTCTCGTTCGTCGAAAGCCAAGAGGAGGCCCCACCGAAACGGTTGTGTCCACTCGAGCTGCATCCCCGAACCGTATCGAAGGTGTCAAAGCCCACTCAGGCAGGCCCGCTGCACTGTCTTTGGTCGGGAGTGATCCTGGCGCGTGCCTCCTCGTGATGGCTGCGCTGGGGCACGACAACACGCCAAAGTAGGTTGGCAGAACCAGTCGCTTAGCTGCGAAGCCAGACGACGATTGCGGCCAGGACGGCTCCGGCGCGGTAGACGATGGCGTGCTTGCCGTAGCGGGTGGCCAAGCAACGCCACTGCTTGAGCAAGTTGAAGGACCGTTCGACCACGTCGCGGCGCTCGTAGGTCTCGTGGTCGAGCTTTGGCGGCCGTTCGCCTCTTGCGCCGCGTTGGCCTGCTGGTCGGACGGTTCAGGGATCACGACCTTGATCCCGCGCCGACGCAGCATGGCCCGGTTCCCACGCGAGGAGTACGCCTTGTCCCCAAGCACCGCGTCTGGCGTGGCCAGGTGTCACGACGACGGCAAGCGGCCGGTCGCGACCGTCGACGGCGTGGTGGATCTTGCTCGTCAGCCCTCCACGCGACCTTCCGATGCCGTGACCCGCAGGTTCACTGTTGACCGCCCCGGTCCCACGGTTCATGTGATTCGACGTCGCCCCCTGTGTCTTGCTCCGGGCGCCTCGTGTTCGTCGCATGCTGGTGTGCGCGGTTGATCGTGGAGTCCACCGACACGGTCCAGTCGACCTGGCCCGCGGCGTCGGCCTCGGCCATCAGCAGGGACAGGATGCGGTCCCAGGTGCCGTCCTCGGCGAACCCTCTTGTGCCGCTTCCACACCGTCTGCCATGGCCCGAACACCTCACGGGGCAGGTCGCGTCACGGGATCCCGGTCCGATACCGGTAAGCGATGCCCTCGACCACCGTGCGGTGATCACCGAGCGGACGACCGACCTTGCCCGCGTTCGATGGCAGCAACGGCTCGATCCGCTCCCACTGCTCATCCGTCAAGGCCTGGAACCGACTCACCGCCGAGACTCTGCCGCGCGCCCGTACTCACCGTTGGGAGACACGCCCTAGGCGATCTCCTCGGGGGCCGAGGGCGTGCCCGGCACGGTGGCGTCGTGCGCGCGGCGTACCGCGCGCCGTCGGGCCATGACGACGACCAGCGTGACGACGCCGCCGACGAGGACCACCAGCGCGGCCACGCCCCGGGGCGACCCGGTCGCCGACGCGAGCGCGGCGGACCACACGGCCCAGCCGACGCTCGCGTAGATCGTCGCGTGGATCGCGCACCCGAGCGTCATCGCGGCGAGGTAGCGGCCGAACGGCATCTGCACGACGCCCGCGGCGGCGTTGACCACGGTCTTGGTCCCGGTCGCGAGGAACGACGCCGGCACGGCGAGGACGCCCCACCGCCTGACGGTCTCGATGCCGCGCGCGGCGGAGCGCCCCGACAGCCATGCGTGGACGCGCGCGACCCACGGCTTCACCGGGCGCGTGCGGTCGAGCGTCCACACCGTGACGAGCCGTGCGATCCAGTACGTCACCTGGGTACGCAGGAACGCGATCGCGAAGAAGAACGCGAACAGTGCGGCGAAGGGGGCGCCGTCCAGCGCGTCCGGCACGGTTCAGTCCTGCGCGGAGGTGGCGCGAGCGCAGTCCGCGCACGTGCCGAACAGCTCGATCGTGTGCTGGATCTGGGTGAAGCCGTGCGACGTGCCGACCTGGTTCGCCCAGGCCTCGACCGTGGGGCCGTCGATCTCCACGGTGCGGCCGCACACGCGGCACACGAGGTGGTGGTGGTGCTCGCGGCGCTCGCACCGGCGGTAGAGGTTCTCACCGTCCTCGGTGCGCAGGACGTCGACGTCGCCGCCGTCGGCAAGGCTCTGCAGCGTGCGGTAGACGGTCGCGAGCCCCACGTTGTCCCCGCGCGAGCGCAGGACCTCGTGGAGCTGCTGGGCGCTGCGGAAGTCGTCGAGGTTCTCGAGCGCGTCCGAGACGGCCGCGCGCTGGCGGGTCATGCGCTGCACGTGTCACCTCCGGTGGTGCGGTTCGACGCCCCGGCGGGCACGAGGTCGAGCTCGACGTCGTCGGGGATGTCCGGGTGCGGGTCCCGCGCGACGCGCGGACGACGGCGCAGCCACAGCGGTCGCAGGGCGGCCACCGCCAGGTACGTCATGATCGCGAGGACGACGATCGTCGCACCCGGCGAGACGTTGTTCCAGTAGGTCCAGGAGAGTCCGGCCACGCACACGACGACGCCCACGACGCACGCCACGAGCATGGTCCGGCGGAACGACCGCGTCATGAGCTGGGCGACGGCGACGGGCACGATCATCAGCGCGCTGACGAGCAGCAGCCCGACGACGCGCATGGACACCGTCACGGTGAGCGCCGCGACGACGGCGACCGCGATGTTGAGCGTGCGCACGGGCAGGCCGGACGCGCGCGCGAACTCCTCGTCGTGGCTGACGGAGAACAGCGCCGCGCGCAGACCGATGCCGACGAGGAGGATGACGGCGCTCAGCACGACCGTGAGCACGAGGTCCGAGGACGTCACGGTCGAGATCGAGCCGAAGAGGTACTGCATGAGGCTGCCGGAGGACCCGCCCGCGAGGCCGATGAGCAGCACGCCGCCCGCGATGCCGCCGTAGAAGAGGAGCGCGAGGGCGAGGTCCCCGCTGGTCCGGCCGCGCTCGCGCACGAGCTCGATCGCGACGGCGCCCAGCACGGCGGCGACGACGGCGCCCGGGATCGCCAGCGCGTCGTTCGGCACGACGCCCATGGCGGCCCCGACGAGCCACCCGAGCGCGACGCCGGTGAGCGCGACGTGACCGATCCCGTCGCCGAGGAGGGAGAGCTTGCGCTGGACGAGGTAGGTGCCCACGACGGGCGCGGAGACGCCCACGAGCAGCGCGGCGACGAGCGCGCGCTGCATGAGCGGGTCGGTGAGCATCGAGGCGATCTCGGAGAGCAGCGTGGTCATGAGGCCGTCCTGGGTGCGTGACCCGCGGCGAGGTCGGGGTTCAGGGTGTCGGTGAGCCCCGTCTCCGGGCCGGTGGTGCGGTTGTCGGCGTCCGTGGGCTCGTGGGGGTGCAGGTGCTGGTGCGTGGCGCCCGCGTGCGTGGACGACGCACGGGGCGGGGCGCCGTCGTGCACGACGCGCCCGTGCCGCAGGACGACCGCCCGGTCGATGAGCGGGGCGAGGACACCGAGCTCGTGGAGCACGACGAGGACCGTGAGGCCGTCGTCGACGAGCCGGGTCATGGTCGCGGCGAACGCCTCCTGGCTCTGCTTGTCCACGCCGGCGACCGGCTCGTCGAGCACGAGCAGGTCGGGCCGGCGGACCAGGGCGCGCGCGATGAGCACGCGCTGCTGCTGCCCGCCGGACAGCTCGGGGGTCGAGTCGTCGGCCCGGTCGGCGAGGTCGACGAGGTCGAGGGCGTCGGTCGTGCGCTCGCGCCAGCCGCGGGGGAGGCGCAGCCGCCCCCCGCCGAGGAGCCCGGACGCGACGACCTCCGACGCGGTCGACGGCATGCCCGACGGCGCGGCCACGCGCTGCGGCACGTACCCGAGCCGCTGCCACGGGACGCGCGGGCCGAGCGGGGCGTCGAACAGCGTGACGGAGCCCTGCGAGAGCGGGACGATCCCGACGAGCGAGCGCACGAGCGTCGACTTGCCCGACCCGTTGGCGCCGAGGAGGGCGACGACCTCGCCGGCGCCGACCGAGAGGTCGATGCCGCGCAGGATCTCGCTCCCGCCGAGCGTCACGTGCAGGTCGCGCGCGGCGACGAGCCCGGGTGCGGTCGTCGTCATGAGCAGACGAGCCCGGAGGTGAGCGCCTCGAGGTTGGAGTCCATGACCTCACGGTAGTCCGTCGCACCCTCGGCGAGGCTCTCGAGCGGGTCGAGCAGCGCGGTCCCGACGCCGAGGTCGTCGGCGAGCGTCTGCGTCACCTTGGGGCTGACGAGCGTCTCGAAGAACAGCGTGGTCACGCCGTTCTCCTGGACGATCGTGCCGACCTCGCGCAGGCGCGCGGGGGACGGCTCGGCCTCCGGGTCGATGCCGGTGATGCCGACCTGGTGCAGGTCGTAGCGCTCGGCGAGGTAGCCGAAGGCCTCGTGCGAGGTCACGAGCGTCGCCCCGGCGCACGGCGCGAGCGCCTCCGCGAACTGCGCGTCGAGCTCGTCGAGGTTCGCCGTGAGCGCGGCGGCTCCGGCCGCGTAGTCGGCGGCGTTGTCGGGGTCGACGGCGGAGAGCTCGTCCGCGACGGCGTCCCCGACCGCGGCGAGCCGGGTCGGGTCGAGCCAGAAGTGAGGGTCGGTCGAGCCGTGGTCGTGGCCGTCGCCCTCCTCGTCGGCGTGCTCGGCGTGCTCCTCCGCGCTCTCGTCGGCGTGGTCCTCGTCCTCGCCGGGGTGCTCCTCGAGACCGGCCGACGCCGCGGCGTCGACCACGTGCTCCGGCGCGCGCTGCTCGATGCCCTCGTCGACGGCGGGCTGGAAGCCGGAGAGGTAGACGACGAGGTCGGCGTCGCCGATGGAACGCACCTGGGCGGGGGCGAGCTCGAGGTCGTGCGGCTCGGCCGCGGGCGGCGTGAGGTTGGAGACGTCGACGTGCTCGCCGCCGACCTGCTCGACGACGTACTGCAGCGGGTAGAACGAGGCGAGCACCTGCAGGCGCCCGTCGTCGCTGCCGCCGGAGCCGCCGTCACCGGGAGAGCAGGCCGCGACGAGCGCGGCCGTGGCGAGGACGGCGGTGGTGGCGAGGGCGCGACGGCGCCGGGCGGGGGAGCGGTGCATGGCTCCAGTCTCCGCCTTCTTGAGAATGGATGTCAAAACCGTTCCCGGTGAGACGGGTCACGACCGGGGTACGCTGGTCGGTCGGCGCCCGCACGGGCGCCCGCCCACCCGTCCAGCCCCCACGAGCCACGTGCGGGGCCGTGAGCTCCAGGAGTGATGACCGTGGCCGCAGCGCCCTCTCCCACCGCCCGTCTCGACGCCGTCGTCTCCCTCGCCAAGCGGCGCGGGTTCGTCTTCCCCTCGGGCGAGATCTACGGCGGTACCCGCTCCGCGTGGGACTACGGGCCGCTCGGCACCGAGCTCAAGGAGAACATCAAGAAGCAGTGGTGGCGCGCGACGGTCACGAGCCGTGACGACGTCGTCGGCCTCGACTCGTCCGTCATCCTCCCGCGCCAGGTGTGGGTCGCCTCCGGGCACGTCGGCGTCTTCACCGACCCGCTTACCGAGTGCCTCCACTGTCACAAGCGGTTCCGCGAGGACCAGATGATCGAGGAGTTCGAGGAGAAGAAGGGCCGCGCGCCCGAGGGCGGCCTCGCCGAGATCGCGTGCCCCAACTGCGGCACGCGCGGGCAGTGGACCGAGCCGCGCGACTTCAACATGATGCTCAAGACGTACCTCGGCCCGGTCGAGGACGAGTCGGGGCTGCACTACCTGCGCCCCGAGACCGCCCAGGGCATCTTCGTGAACTTCGCCAACGTCATGGGCGCGAGCCGCAAGAAGCCCCCGTTCGGCATCGGCCAGATCGGCAAGTCGTTCCGCAACGA
>CAZFUQ010000160.1:5746-9154 GCA_964521905.1 uncultured Cellulosimicrobium sp. | reverse complement strand
ATCGACGCCAAGCGCGGCAAGCTCTTCGCGAAGCTCATCAAGAACATCGAGGTCGCCGCGCGCACCGGGGGCGGTGACCTCGCGGGCAACCCGACGCTCTACGACGCGGTCCAGAAGGCCAAGAAGACCTCGGTGCCCAACGACAATATCGATCGCGCGATCAAGCGCGGCGCGGGCCTCAGCGGTGAGTCCGTCGACTACCAGACGATCATGTACGAGGGCTACGGCACCAACGGCATCGCCGTCCTGGTCGAGTGCCTCACGGACAACAAGAACCGTGCGGCCTCCGAGGTGCGCCTCGCCTTCAGCCGCAACGGCGGCAACCTCGCCGACCCCGGCTCGGTGTCGTACCTCTTCTCGCGCAAGGGCCTCGTGGTCGTGCCGAAGGCGGACGGCGTGACCGAGGACGACGTCATGCTCGCCGCGCTCGAGGCGGGCGCCGAGGACGTCACCGACGCCGGCGAGGTCATCGAGGTGCTCTGCGAGGCGAGCGACCTCGTCGCGGTGCGCACCGCGATCCAGGAGGCGGGGATCGAGTACGACTCCGCCGACTCGATCTGGCACCCGTCCATGGAGGTCGAGGTCGACGCCGAGGGCGCGCGCAAGATCCTGCGTCTCATCGACGCGCTCGAGGACAGCGACGACGTGCAGAACGTCTACGCGAACTTCGACGCGTCGGACGAGGTCATGGCGGAGCTCGAAGACGACGACTGACCGGCGGAGCTCGCGTACCGGTGGTCGTGCGGGGTGCGGGCTCGTCCGGCGCCGGCCCGCGTGGCACGACCGGACCGCGTCGTCCACGTGAAAGGGTCGAGGGGTGCGCGTTCTCGGAGTGGACCCTGGGCTGACCCGGTGCGGTGTCGGGGTGGTGGACTCCGCGCGGGGGCGCAGGGCGGAGCTCGTCGCGGTCGGGGTGATCCGGACGGACCCCGGGCTGAGCGTCGACCTGCGGCTCCTGCGGGTCGCGGAGCGCCTGGACGCGTGGCTCGACGAGCACACGCCGGACGTGGTGGCCGTGGAGCGCGTCTTCGCGCAGCACAACGTCGGGACCGTGATGGGTACCGCGCAGGCCGCCGGCCTCGCCATGGTCGGCGCGGCGCGTCGGGGGGTCCCCGTGGCGCTGCACACGCCGTCGGAGGTGAAGGCGGCCGTGACCGGCAGCGGACGTGCGGGCAAGGAGCAGGTCCAGCGGATGGTCGCCGGCATCCTCGGTCTCGCCGAGCTCCCCAGGCCGGCCGACGCCGCGGACGCCCTCGCGCTCGCGATCTGCCACCTGTGGCGGCCCTCGGGCGCGCTCCAGGGCGGCGAGCGGCACGAGCTCACCCCGGCGCAGCGCGCGTGGGCGGCGGCGGAGCACGCGGCGAAGGGCCGTCGGGCACAGCGCTGACACCTCCCGTGTCGCTCGGGCGGGGCGTGGGCGGGCCTTGCTAGAGTGACCGCTGTCGTACGGGTGTTCGACGCGATCGTCGGCGCTGCCCGACGGCGGCTGTCGCCCCGGGCGGACCATCGGACCAGGTCGGCACGCCCGACCGCGAGAGGAGCCAGCGTGATCGCGTCCCTGAGCGGCGTCGTGGCGGGCGTCCAGCTCGACCGTGCCGTGCTCGAGGTCGGGGGAGTGGGCTACCTGGTCCACGCGACGCCCGCGACCCTCGCCGGTCTGCGCGTCGGCGAGACCGCGCGCCTCGCGACGAGCCTCGTCGTGCGCGAGGAGTCCTTCACCCTCTTCGGGTTCGCGGACGACGACGAGCGGTCCGTCTTCGAGACCGTCCAGACCGTCAGCGGCGTCGGGCCGCGGCTCGCGCTCGCGATGCTCGCCGTGCACACGCCGGACGCGCTGCGCCGGGCCGTCGCCGGCGCGGACGTCCCCGCGCTCGTGCGCGTGCCCGGCATCGGCACCAAGGGGGCGCAGCGCATCGTGCTCGAGCTCGGCGACAAGCTGGGCGCCCCGACGGGCGCCGACGCCCCGGACGGCCCGGCCACGCCGGCGCCCCAGGCCGTCGACGACCGCCGCGACCAGGTGGTCGAGGCGCTCGTGGGCCTCGGGTGGAACGTCAAGGCCGCGGACGACGCCGTCGCGACCGTGCTCGCCGAGGCGGGTGTCGACATCGTCGAGGCCGCGGACGTCGCGGGTGCGCTGCGTGCTGCGCTGCGCGTCCTCGGCGGACCGAGGGGCTGACCGTGGCGAGCTTCGACCAGGTAGGTACCGACGGCTTCGGCGGCGACGGCACGTTCTCCTCCGAGCGCATCGTGGCCGCGGGCGCCGACGACCTCGAGCGTGCCGCCGAGGCCGCGTTGCGGCCACGACGCCTCGAGGAGTTCGTCGGGCAGGCGGTCGTGCGCGACCAGCTCTCCCTCGTGCTGCAGGCGGCGCTCGCCCGCGGGAGCTCGCCCGACCACGTCCTGCTGTCCGGCCCGCCCGGGCTCGGCAAGACGACGCTGGCGATGATCATCGCGGCGGAGCTGGGTTCGTCGCTGCGGGTGACGTCCGGCCCCGCGATCCAGCACGCCGGCGACCTCGCGGCCGTGCTGTCCTCGCTCGAGGAGGGCGAGGTCCTCTTCATCGACGAGATCCACCGCCTGGCGCGCCCGGCGGAAGAGCTGCTCTACATGGCGATGGAGGACTTCCGGGTCGACGTCGTCGTGGGCAAGGGCGCCGGGGCCAGCGCGATCCCGTTGTCGCTGCCGCCGTTCACCGCGGTCGGCGCGACGACGCGTGCCGGTCTGCTGCCCGCGCCCCTGCGGGACCGTTTCGGGTTCACCGGCCACCTCGACTTCTACTCGGGCGACGAGCTCGAGCGCGTGCTGACGCGGTCCGCCGGGCTGCTCGGCGTCGCGCTCGAGGCCGACGCCGCGCACGAGATCGCGGGTCGATCGCGCGGGACGCCTCGCATCGCCAACCGCCTGCTGCGCCGGGTGCGCGACTGGGCGCAGGTGCGCGGCGACGGGCGCATGGACCTGGCCGCGGCGCACGCCGCGCTCGAGGTCTACGAGGTCGACCCGATCGGCCTCGACCGGCTCGACCGCGCCGTGCTCACCGCGCTGTGCACGCGGTTCAACGGGGGACCGGTGGGTCTGACGACGCTCGCCGTGACGGTCGGCGAGGAGGCGGAGACCGTCGAGACGGTCGCCGAGCCGTACCTCGTGCGCGAGGGGCTGATCGGGCGGACCCCCCGGGGCCGGGTCGCGACGCCGGCCGCGTGGGCGCACCTGGGGCTCACGCCGCCGCGCGAGGGCGGCACGCTGTTCGACGCCTGACGGCGGTCCGCGACGCACGGTCGTCCGTGCCCGTGACGGCGGTCACAGGCGCTCCGAACGTGGTCCTAGAATGGTCGGGACCCGAGCGGGCGGAACTCCGCGGCGAGACGGCTCGTTGGTGAACCGTGCGCGCAGTCTAGGCGTGCGCGCACG
>CAZFUQ010000160.1:0-5736 GCA_964521905.1 uncultured Cellulosimicrobium sp. | reverse complement strand
CGCAGATCCCGCACAGAACAGGACACGAGACTCCGTCATGGATATCAGCTTCATCCTCATCCTCGCCCTCGCGGCGGGTGCGATGTTCCTCATGACCAGCCGCACCCGCAAGCAGCAGCGCGAGGCCCAGAGCTTCCGGGCGAACCTCGCCCCCGGGCAGGAGGTGATGACGGGCTCGGGCATGTTCGGCACGATCGTCGACGTCGACGAGGAAGCCGACGTCATCACGATCGAGTCCACGCCGGGCAACCAGTCCCGGTGGCTGCGTGCGGCGATCGCGAAGCTCGTCGAGCCGCCGGTCGAGCCCGAGGCCGAGGAGTCCGAGGAGTCCGAGGCCGACGAGGAGTCGGAGGGCGCCGCGATCTACGGCAGCGCGTCGTCGTCCACGTCCAAGGAGGACGTCGACGACCTCGTCGTCCCCGACGACCTGTCCGGGCTGACCGGCGAGGCCACGGACAAGGACCGTGACCGCCGCGACGAGGGCACCGACAGCAAGTGACCATATGCCGGGCGCTGCTGCGCCCGGCCTGACGCGGTGGGCCGCGAGGCCCACCGCACGCGTACGAGAAGAGACGGACAGTTGGCCACCAGCAGCACACGAGCGAGGCCCGTACGGACCCTCGTCACCCTGGGAATCCTCATCGTCGTCCTCTTCGGGTCCCTCTTCGCGGGCACGAAGCTCGACCCGAAGTCGGAGGAGAACCCGGGCGGGGCGAGCCTGGCACCGGGCCTCGCGCTCGACCTCGAGGGTGGCACGCAGATCATCCTCCAGCCGGTCACCACCGACGGTTCCCAGCCGACCGCCGAGGACATCAACCAGGCGATCAACGTCATCCGCCAGCGCATCGACGCGCAGGGCGTGTCCGAGGCGGAGATCACGAGCCAGGGACAGAACAACATCGTCGTGGGCATCCCGGGCGAGCCGTCCCAGGAGACGATCGACCTGGTCAGCCGGTCGGCGCAGATGCGCTTCCGGCCCGTGCTCACCGTGGGCGCGCCGACGCCCACGGTCACGGACGACGCGACCACCGGCGAGGACGCCGCGGCCGACGCCCCCGACGCGACCGACTCGGCCGACGCCGCGACGGACGGGGCGACCGACGCACCCGCCGACGACGCGACGTCGGGCACCGACGGTGAGACGACGCGCCCGGAGAACCCGAGCGACCTGTCCCAGATCACGCCGGAGCTGCAGGAGCAGTTCGACGCGCTCGACTGCACGCTCCCGGAGAACCTCGTGGGCGGCGACAGCGGCCCGACGGACAGCGCGTTCGTCGCGTGCTCGGACGACGGCTTCGCCAAGTACATCCTCGGTCCGGTCGAGATCGAGGGCACCGACATCTCGAACGCGAGCTCGGGCCTGCGTGTCGGGCCGAGCGGCGCCGTCACCAACGAGTGGGTCGTCAACATCGAGTTCGACTCCGAGGGGACCACGGCGTTCCGCGAGGTCACCACGCGCCTCACGTCGCTCCCGTCGCCGCAGAACCAGTTCGCGATGGTGCTCGACGGGCTCGTCATCTCTGCGCCGGTGTCGCAGGTCGCGATCAACGACGGCAAGGCCGAGATCTCCGGCAGCTTCACGCGCGACACGTCGGCGACGCTCGCGAACCAGCTGAACTTCGGCTCGCTCCCACTGACCTTCGAGGTGCAGAGCCAGGAGCAGATCTCCGCGACGCTCGGCTCGGAGCAGCTCGAGAAGGGCCTGCTCGCGGGCGCCATCGGCATGCTGCTCGTGGTGATCTACTCGCTGTTCCAGTACCGCACGCTCGGCCTCGTCACGGTCGCGTCGCTCGGTGTCGCGGCGGTGATCACCTACGGCGTGATCACCCTGCTGTCGTGGACCATCGGCTACCGCCTGTCCCTCGCGGGCGTGGCGGGCCTGATCGTCGCGATCGGTATCACCGCGGACTCGTTCATCGTGTACTTCGAGCGCATCCGTGACGAGCTGCGCGACGGCCGCACCCTGAACTCCGCCGTGGAGAAGGGGTGGCAGCGTGCGCGCCGCACGATCCTCGCCTCGGACGCGGTGAACTTCGTCGCCGCGATCGTCCTCTACTACCTGGCGGTCGGCGGCGTGCGCGGCTTCGCGTTCACGCTCGGTCTCACGACGCTCGTGGACCTCGTCGTCGTCTTCCTGTTCACGCACCCGCTCATGCATCTCCTCGCGAAGACGAAGTTCTTCGCGAACGGGCACCCGGCATCGGGGCTCGACCCGCGCCGCCTCGGTGTGCGCGGCGCCCGGTACGCAGGACGCGGCCGGGTCGTGACCTCGTCCGCCGCGGCGTCCGAGGGCGGTGCGGCGGAGCCTGAGGACGCGCCTGCGGACGAGGCCCCGTCCGTGCGCGAGACCCCGGCGCCGGTCCGGGAGACCGTCGGTGCCGGCGTCGGGCGCGGCGACGTGCCGCGCATGACCATCGCGGAGCGCCGCGCGGCGGAGCGTCGCGCAGCGGCGTCCGCTCCCGTCGACGACGGGACGGCCGACGCCCCGTCGTCCGACGACGAGAACGAGGAGAAGCACTGATGGCCAGCGGTTTCGCCCAGTGGGGCAACGACCTGTACACGGGCCGCCGGTCCTACGCGATCGTCGCCAAGCGGCGGGCGTACTTCCTGGTGGCGGTCGTCCTGGTCGTCCTGTCGCTCGGCGTGATCGGCGTCCGCGTCGCCGGTGACGGGCTCAACCTCGGCATCGAGTTCCGCGGGGGCTCCGAGTTCACCGTCTCGGGCGTCAGCGACACCGAGCAGCAGCCCGCCCTGGACGCCGTCGCGGCCGTGGCGCCCGAGGAGGTCCCTCGCGTCACGTCGGTGGGCGCCTCGACGGTGCGCGTCCAGACGGCCCAGCTCAGCAACGAGCAGGTCGAGCAGGTACGCACCGAGCTCGCCGACGCGTACGGGGTCTCGGCCGGTGAGGTGACGAGCTCGTACATCGGCCCCACCTGGGGCAAGGACGTCTCCCAGAAGGCCGTCGTCGGCCTCGTGGTGTTCCTGCTCCTCGTCAGCCTCGTCATGACGGTCTACTTCCGGAACTGGCGCATGGCGCTCGCGGCGGTGATCGCGCTGTTCCACGACCTGATCGTCACCGTCGGCATCTACGCGCTGATCGGCTGGGAGATCACCCCCGCGACCGTGATCGGTCTGCTGACGATCCTCGCGTACTCGATCTACGACACCGTCGTGGTGTTCGACAAGGTGCGCGAGAACACCACCGGCGTCCTCGACCAGACGCGGAGCACGTACGCGGAGCGCGCGAACCTCGCGATCAACCAGACGCTGGTGCGGTCGATCAACACGTCCGTGGTCGCGCTGCTGCCCGTCGCGGGGATCCTCTTCATCGGCGCCTTCGTCCTCGGTGCCGGCACGCTGCGCGACATCGCGCTCGCGCTGTTCGTCGGCATGGCCGTCGGCGCGTACTCCTCGGTGTTCCTCGCGACGCCGCTCGAGGTCGAGTTCCGGGAGCGGGAGAAGCCGATCCAGGAGCACACGGCCAAGGTGCTCGCGCTGCGCGCCGAGAAGCTCGAGTCCGCGGGCGACGACGAGGACGCCGTCCTCGCCGCCGCGGGCGTGGCGGGTCACCGCCAGCTGCAGCCGGGCGAGCACCAGGGCAACAAGGCCCAGCCGCGCCGCCGTCGACCCCGATGACGGCGGCGGACCACCTGTCGGCCGGCGAGACCGGGGGCCTGCGGGCCGTCGGTCTCGCCGGCCTCGGCGCGCACCGCGCGTCCCGCGTGCTCGAGCTCGTCCGGGCGGTGCCCGACTACCCCGGCCCGGGCATCACGTTCCGCGACATCACGGGACTGCTCGCCGACGGCGTCGCGCTCGGGTACGTGGTCGAGGCGCTCGGGGACGTCGCCCGCGCGGCGGGCGGTGTCGACCTCGTCGCGGGGATGGAGGCGCGCGGGTTCATCGTCGGCGCCCCGCTGGCGACGCACCTCGGCGTCGGCTTCGTCCCGTTGCGCAAGGCGGGCAAGCTTCCTCCCCCCACCGACTCGGTCACGTACGAGCTCGAGTACGGGACGGCGACCATCGAGCTGCGCACGGGAACACTTGTGCCGGGTGCGCGTGTTCTCGTCGTAGACGACGTGCTCGCGACCGGGGGCACGGCGGCGGCCGGCGCCGAGCTCGTGGAGCGCGGGGGAGGAGTCGTGGCGGGCCTGGCGTTCCTCATGGAGCTCGACGGGCTCGGAGGCCGGGAACGGCTCGCGGGCCGCGACGTGACCTCTCTGGTCCACGTCGAGTCGTAGGATTGCCACTCCGGTCGTCTCGGCCGGTCGCCGACGCGGTGTCGGCGACGGCCGAAGGTCTGCGGAAGGAGGCGCGCATGAGCGAGAACACGCGCACGTCGCGCGCCCCGGGCACTCCTGCGCCGGGCGCGTCGCCGACGGGCGGGCAGGGCGGATCGGGCGGTCGCGGCGTGCGGTCGCGCCTGGTGCGCTTCGGGGCGCGACCGAACGCGGGCAGCCCCGCGCTCGAGCCGGTGCTCCAGGCGGTGCGGACGAACCACCCCCGGACGGACCTGTCGGTCATCGAGCGCGCCTACGAGACGGCCGAGCGTGCGCACCGGGGGCAGCTGCGCAAGAGCGGTGACCCGTACATCACGCACCCGGTCGCGGTCGCGACGATCCTCGCGGAGCTGGGCTTCGACGGGTCCACGCTCGCCGCGGCGCTCCTGCACGACACGGTCGAGGACACCGACTACTCGCTCGCGCAGCTCACCGAGGAGTACGGCGAGGAGATCGCCATGCTCGTCGACGGCGTGACGAAGCTCGACAAGGTCACGTACGGCGACGCCGCGCAGGCCGAGACCGTGCGCAAGATGGTCGTCGCGATGGCCCGCGACATCCGCGTGCTCGTCATCAAGCTCGCGGACCGCCTGCACAACGCGCGCACGTGGAAGTACGTGTCGTCGTCGTCGGCCGGGCGCAAGGCTCGCGAGACGCTCGAGATCTACGCGCCGCTGGCCCACCGGCTCGGTATGAACACGATCAAGTGGGAGCTCGAGGACCTGTCCTTCCAGGCCCTGTACCCCAAGGTCTACGACGAGATCGTGCACCTCGTGGCCGAGCGCGCGCCGGCGCGCGAGGAGTACCTCGCGGTGGTGCGCGAGCAGGTGACGGCCGACCTGCGCAGCGCCAAGATCAAGGCCACCGTGACCGGCCGGCCGAAGCACTACTACTCGATCTACCAGAAGATGATCGTGCGCGGTCACGACTTCGCGGAGATCTACGACCTCGTCGGTGCGCGTGTCCTGGTGGACACCGTCCGGGACTGCTACGCGGCGCTCGGCGCGCTGCACGCACGGTGGAACCCCGTGCCGGGGCGGTTCAAGGACTACATCGCGATGCCGAAGTTCAACATGTACCAGTCGCTGCACACGACGGTCATCGGGCCGGGCGGCAAGCCGGTCGAGATCCAGATCCGCACGCACGAGATGCACCGGCGTGCGGAGTACGGCGTCGCGGCGCACTGGAAGTACAAGGAGACCGCGAAGTCCGCGGCGAAGACGGACAAGAACGATCCCGCGGCGAACGACATGTCGTGGCTGCGCCAGCTCGTCGACTGGCAGCGCGAGACGGCCGACCCGGCCGAGTTCCTCGACTCGCTGCGGTTCGAGATCGGCGGCGCGGAGGTCTACGTCTTCACGCCCAAGGGCGACGTCATGGCGCTGCCCGCGGGCTCCACGCCGGTCGACTTCGCCTACGCGGTGCACACCGAGGTCGGGCACCGCACGATGGGTGCGCG
>CAZFUQ010000159.1:0-9194 GCA_964521905.1 uncultured Cellulosimicrobium sp. | reverse complement strand
TGGGTCTCGGCGCGATCGAGGCGATCG
Source organism: uncultured Cellulosimicrobium sp. (assembly GCA_964521905.1). Classification (GTDB taxonomy): domain Bacteria; phylum Actinomycetota; class Actinomycetes; order Actinomycetales; family Cellulomonadaceae; genus Cellulosimicrobium. The sequence goes on along the minus strand of CAZFUQ010000159.1, from coordinate 9,167 downwards.
AGGCCGCGGGTCTCGTGCCCGGCGAGGACATCAAGATCGTCACGGTCGACGCGGTCAAGGACGGCATGCAGGCGCTCGCCGACGGCAAGATCAACTTCATCGTCGAGTGCAACCCGCTGCTCGGCCCGGACCTGGCGGAGATCATCAAGCAGGTCATCGCGGGCGAGGAGGTCGAGAAGCGCATCGTCGTCGAGGACCAGTCGTTCACGCAGGAGCAGGCCATCGAGGCCCTGCCGACCCGCGAGTACTGAGCCGACCCTCGGGTCGTCCAGCACCCCGTGGCGGGACCGGGCGCGGCACGTCGCCGGCCGGTCCCGCCACCACGGACGGGCCGCGCGCCGGGTGAGCACGTCTCCCCGGCGCGCGGCCGACGCACCACCGCCGGGACTCCGGCATCCTGAGGCGACCAGGGCACCGCCGCCCTGCGCCACCGCGGCACGGAAGGTCTGCCATGACTACCGCAGCACCCGACGGTCGGCCCGTCGTCGAGATGACCGGGATCTCCATCGAGTTCCCGGGGGTCAAGGCGCTCGACGGGGTCGACCTCACCCTCCGCCCCGGCGAGATCCACGCCCTCATGGGCGAGAACGGCGCCGGCAAGTCCACGCTCATCAAGGCGCTCACGGGCGTCTATCCGATCGACTCCGGGCGCATCGTCGTCGACGGCGCCGAGCACACGTTCTCCGGCCCGGGCGAGTCCCAGGCGGCCGGGGTCTCGACCGTGTACCAGGAGGTCAACCTCTGCGAGAACCTCTCGGTCGCCGAGAACATCATGCTCGGGAACGAGGTCCGCCGCCTCGGCGCGATCGACTGGCGCGCCACGCGCCGCCGCGCGGGCGAGATGCTCGACCGCCTCAACCTCGACATCGACCCCCGGTCGTCGCTGTCCGCGCACTCGCTCGCCGTCCAGCAGCTCGTCGCGATCTGCCGTGCGCTCGTCGTGGACGTCAAGGTCCTCATCCTCGACGAACCCACGTCGAGCCTCGACGCGGACGAGGTCGCCCAGCTCTTCGCCGTCGTGCGCCGGCTGCGCGACGACGGCGTCGCCGTCCTGTTCGTCTCGCACTTCCTCGAGCAGGTCTACGAGATCTCCGACCGCATGACGGTCCTGCGCAACGGCAGGCTCGTCGGCGAGTACGTCACCGCCGAGCTCCCGCGGCTCGAGCTCGTGTCCAAGATGATCGGCACGTCGCTCGAGGTCCTGTCCGAGCTCGAGGAGGCGCCCAAGCGCTCCGTCGCGGACAGCGACGGCACCACGCCGTTCGTCCAGGCGGTCGGTCTCGGGCGCAAGGGGTCGATCCAGCCCTTCGACCTCGACATCTACCCGGGCGAGGTCGTGGGCCTCGCCGGTCTGCTCGGCTCGGGCCGGACCGAGCTCGCGCGCCTCCTCGCCGGTGCTGACCACGCGGACGTGGGGCAGACCCGCATCGCGGGCGCGCTCGCCCGCCTGCGCACCCCGCGCGCGGCGATGCGGGAGAAGATCGCGTTCTCCTCGGAGCACCGCAAGGCCGAGGGCATCGTGGGGGACCTGACGATCCGCGAGAACATCGTCCTGGGGCTCCAGGCCGACCGCGGCTGGGCCCGCCGGCTCCCGCGCAAGCAGGTCGACGAGCTCGTCGACAGGTACATCAAGGCGCTCGCCATCCGGCCCGCCAACCCCGACGCGGTGATCAAGAACCTGTCGGGCGGGAACCAGCAGAAGGTGCTCCTCGCGCGGTGGCTCGCGACGGCACCCCGACTCCTCATCCTCGACGAGCCGACGCGCGGCATCGACGTCGGCGCCAAGGCCGAGATCCAGAAGCTCGTCGCGCAGCTCGCGTCCGAGGGCATGTCCGTGCTCTTCATCTCGGCCGAGCTCGAGGAGGTCCTGCGGCTCAGCCATCGCATCGCCGTCCTGCGCGACCGGGTCAAGGTCGCCGAGATCACCAACGGCGACGACGTCACGGTCGACGACGTCGTCGAGCTCATCGCGAGCGGAGGCTCCCCGTCATGACCGCCACGACGTCCCCCTGGCAGCGCGTGGTCCAGCACCGGCTCTTCTGGCCGCTCGTCGCGCTGGCCGCGCTGCTGGTCGCCAACACGATCAACCGCCCCAGCTTCCTGGCGATCACCGTCCGCGACGGCCACCTGTCCGGGTCGCTGATCAACCTGCTGAAGAACGGCGCACCGCTCCTGCTCGTCGCGCTCGGCATGACCCTCGTCATCGCGACGCGCGGCATCGACCTCTCGGTCGGCGCGGTCGTCGCGATCGCCGGGGCCGTCGCGCTGAGCTTCATCGCGTCGTCGCCGAACCCCGAGAGCCTCAGCACCGTCCTCGTCGCCGTCGGCATCGCGCTCGCGCTGTCGTTCGTCCTCGGGGTGTGGAACGGGTTCCTCGTCTCGGTCCTCGGGATCCAACCCATCATCGCGACCCTGGTCCTCATGACCGCCGGTCGCGGCGTCGCGATGCTCATCACGAGCGGGCAGATCACGACCGTCAACAGCGCGCCGTTCAAGACGATCGGCTCCGGGTTCTGGGTCGGCCTCCCCGTCGCCGTCGTGCTGGCCGCGGTCGTGTTCGTCGCGGTCGCGCTGCTCACGCGGCGCACGGCGCTCGGCATGCTCATCGAGTCCGTCGGCATCAACCCCGAGGCGAGCCGCCTCGCGGGCGTGCGGTCGCGCAGCATCATCTGGACCGTCTACGCGGTGTGCGCGCTCTTCGCGGGCCTCGCCGGCCTCATGATCTCCTCGAGCACCATGGCCGCCGACGCGAACAACGCGGGCCTGTTCATCGAGCTCGACGCGATCCTCGCCGTGGTCATCGGCGGCACGTCGCTCGCGGGCGGCAAGTTCTCGTTGTCGGGCACGCTCGTCGGCGTCCTCATCATCCAGACGCTCACGCTCACGGTGACGATGCTCGGCATCTCGCCGTCCGTCACGCCGCTGTTCAAGGCGATCGTCGTCATCCTGGTGTGCCTCGCGCAGTCCCCGAAGGTCCGCGACGTGCTCGCGGCCCGACGGCGCCGCGCGGCCCGCACGCCCGCCGAGGCCGCGGAGGTGGCTGCCTGATGTCCGCCGTCCAGACCCCCACGTCCACCCCGGCCCCCGGTGCCGGTCCGCGCAGGAACGACTCCGGAGGGGGACGCACCGTGACCCGGCGCCTCACCACGCGGCTGCACCTCGACCGACGCTACCTGCCCGTGCTCGGCACGCTGGTCGTGCTCGCGCTCATGCTCGTGATCGGCGGGAGCCGGTACGAGAACTTCCTCACCGACCGCAACATCGCGAACCTGTTCATCAACAACGCGCACCTCATCGTGCTCGCGGTGGGCATGACGTTCGTGATCCTCACCGGCGGGATCGACCTCTCGGTCGGGTCCGTCGTCGCGCTCTCCGGCATCACGACGGCGTCGCTGCTCTCCAGCGGCTGGCCCGTCGGCGTGGTCGTCCCGCTCGCCGTGCTCGTCGGGTCCGTGCTGGGCCTGGTCGTGGGCCTCATGGTCCACGTCTTCGAGATCCAGCCGTTCATCGCGACGCTGGCCGCGATGTTCCTCGCACGCGGCCTGTGCTACGTCATCAGCCTCGAGTCGATCGCCATCACCGAGGAGCGGTTCGTCGACCTGGCGACGTGGAACGTGAAGATCGGCGACGCCCGGATCAACGCGGCGGTCGTCATCGCCCTCGCCGTCGTGGCGATCGCCTTCTACGTGCTGCACTACACGCAGTTCGGCCGGACGGTCTACGCGATCGGTGGCGGCGAGCAGTCGGCGATGCTCATGGGCCTTCCCGTCGCGCGCACCAAGGTGCTCGTCTACGTGGTGAGCGGCACGTGCGCCGGGATCGGCGGCCTGCTGTTCGCGATGTTCTCCCGGTCGGGCTACTCGCTGACCGGCGTGGGCATGGAGCTCGACGCCATCGCGGCCGTCGTCATCGGCGGCACGCTCCTCACGGGCGGGACGGGCTTCGTGCTCGGGTCCGTGCTCGGCGTGCTCGTGCTCGGACTCATCCAGACGATCATCACCTTCGAGGGCACGCTCAGCTCGTGGTGGACCAAGATCGTCATCGGCGTGCTGCTGCTGATCTTCGTGGTCCTGCAGCGCGTGCTCGTCGTCAGACGGAGGTGATCCGGCGGTGCCGGGGCGGCGTGCGCCCCGGCACCGAGGCCGTCTGCCCGGGGCCGCCCGGGATCACCGGAGCAGGACGGGGGCCGGCACCCCCGGGCCGGCGAGGGGCTCACGCTCTCGCCGGTGTGTCGTGCGATGCGCGCCCTTGTCAGGATGTGAACGCTCACACTACGGTGGGAGCGAGTGCTGTTAACGCTCACACCCAGGCCCCGGGCCGTGTCTCTCAACGAGGAGAGGAAGCCATGGAACAGCCGTACCCCCTGCAGAGAAGGACCACCCGGCGACGGCGGGCCGTCGCCGCCGCGCTCGCGACCGGGCTCGTCGGGACCGTCGCCCTCGCGACGTCCGTCCCGGCGGCGGCCGCCGAGCCCGACCTGCCCGACGGTGCGTGGGTCGACACGTTCGACGGCTCCGTGCTCGGCCCGGACTGGAGCGTCGTCAACCCGGTCCCGGAGGCGCTCGCCGTCGCGGACGGCGCGCTCACGCTCACGTCGCAGCCCGGCGACACGTGGCAGACGGCGAACAGCGCGAAGAACGTCGTCGTGCTCGACGTCCCCGCGGGCGACTTCACGGTCGTCACGCGCCTGGACGGGGCCGTGAGCAGCGTCTACCAGGGTGCCGGGCTCATCGCCTGGCAGGACATGGACAACTACGTCCGGTCGGGGCTGACCTTCGTGGGCGACCTCTCCCCGTCCGGGCGTGCGATCGAGAACGACGTCGAGTCCGGCGGGGTGTTCAGCGCGAACGCGTTCACCGACCGGCCCGGCTCGACCGGTGAGACGCTGCGCCTGCAGCGCACCGGCGACACGATCGCCACGAGCTACTGGGACGGGGCCGCGTGGCAGGCCGCCGGCTCCGTGACGGTCGACTTCCCGACCACGCAGGTGGGTCTCTACGCCCTGGCGTCGCAGGCCGGCGTCGGGCACACCGCCGCGTTCGACTACGTCGCGGTCCAGGCGGCGGAGGGGACCGACCAGGTGCCCGACGGCGCGTTCACGGTCTCCGGACCGGGTGCGGCCCGGTACCTGGTCGCCACGGACGACGGCCTCGCGCTCGACGACGAGCGCCCCGCGGCGACGGTCGCGCTCGACGCGACGGCGGTCGACGGCGCCGAGGGCACGTCCCCGGTGACGCTCGCCGTGGGCGACCGGCCCGTCGTCGTCCCCGGCTCGTCCCGGCTCTCCCTCGGGGCCGCGGGCGAGCCGCCGACCGCGCTGCGGCTCACCGACGCCGGCGGCGGGAAGGTCTGGCTGCGCGACGCGGCCGACCCCGAGCGCTACGCCGGCGTGCGCGCGGAGGACGGTGCGCTCGTGCTCGGCGCGCGCGACGCGGCCACGAAGCTGACGATCACGCCCGCCGCGAGCGCCGACCACGAGATCACGGTGGACCTCGCCAGCGAGCGGACCGAGATGAGCGACGAGCTCTACGGCATCTTCTACGAGGACATCAACTACGCGGCCGACGGCGGCCTGTACGCCGAGCTCGTGCGCAACCGGTCGTTCGAGTTCAACGACCAGGACAACGGGTCGTTCACCGGGCTCACCTCGTGGAGCGCGGCGAACCGCGGCGGCGCGACCGCCACGACGCAGGTCGTGGACGACGCCGGGCGGCTCAACGCGACGAACCGGAACTACCTGAACCTCACGACGACCGGCGCGGGCGCCGGCGTGCGCAACGCCGGGTACAACACGGGCCTGTTCGTCGAGGCGGGCGAGTCCTACGACTTCTCCGTCTGGGCGCGCTCGGCGACTGCGCAGACGATCACCGTGCGCGTCGAGGACGCCGACGGGGCCACGGCCTACGCGACCGGTACGGTCGCCGTCGACGGGTCGGACGCGTGGAGGAAGTACGAGGTGACCCTGTCCGCGACGGGCACGACCAACGCGGGACGCCTCGCGCTGCTCACCGGGGCGGCCGGCACGGTGAGCCTCGACCAGGTCTCGCTCTTCCCGCAGGACACCTGGGTCGGCCCGGTCAACGGGAAGTCCGTGCTGCGCAAGGACCTCGCCGAGAAGATCGAGGCGCTCGACCCGAGGTTCCTGCGCTTCCCGGGCGGGTGCGTGACGAACGTCGGCACCTTCCGCACGTACGAGGAGAGCGGCTTCACCGACCGTCGCCGCACGTACCAGTGGAAGGAGACGATCGGTCCGGTCGAGGAGCGCGCGACCAACTGGAACTTCTGGGGCTACAACCAGTCGTACGGCATCGGCTACCTCGAGTACTTCCTCCTCGCCGAGGACCTCGGCGCGACGCCGCTCCCGGTGGTCTCGGTCGGCGCCAACGGCTGCGGCAGCACCATCCCCGAGATGACCGACCCCGTGCAGATCCAGCGCTGGGTGGACGACACCGTCGACCTCGTCGAGTTCGCCAACGGCGGCGTGGACACCGAGTGGGGCGCCGTGCGCGCCGGGCTCGGGCACCCCGAGCCGTTCGGCCTGAAGTACATCGGGCTCGGCAACGAGGAGAACACGAAGACGTTCGAGGCCAACTTCCCGGCCTTCCGCGACGCCGTCGCGGCGGCCTACCCGGAGATCGAGATCATCTCCAACTCCGGCCCGGACGACACCGGCCAGCGGTTCGACGAGCTCTGGGAGTTCAACCGGGAGCAGGACGTCGACCTGGTCGACGAGCACTACTACAACGACCCGCAGTGGTTCCTCGAGAACGACGAGCGCTACGACTCCTACGACCGCGAGGGCCCGCACGTGTTCCTCGGGGAGTACGCGTCGCGCGGCAACACGTTCGCCAACGCGCTGTCGGAGGCCGCGTTCATGACGGGCCTCGAACGCAACTCCGACGTCGTGCGACTCGCGTCGTACGCGCCGCTGCTGGCCAACGAGTCGTACGTCCAGTGGTCGCCCGACGCGATCTGGTTCGACAACGACGAGTCGTGGGGCTCGGTCAACTACTACGTGCAGCAGCTGTTCGCGACGAACGTCGGCGACGAGGTCGTGCCGAGCACGCACGCCGGCCCGGCCGCCGCCGACGCGACGCTCGACGGCGGCGTCTTCCTCTCGACGTGGAACACCGCAGCGCAGTACGACAACGTGCGCGTCACCGACAACGCGAGCGGAGAGGTGCTGTTCTCGGACGACTTCGAGTCCGGCGCCTCGCAGTGGGAGCCGCAGTCGGGGACGTGGGCCGCGCAGGACGGCGCGTACGTGCAGTCGGCGACGAACGTCACCGACGCCCGGTCGATCGTCGCCGGCGCCTACGCGAAGGACTGGTCGAGCTACACCCTCGAGCTCGACGCGCGCAAGACGTCCGGCGCCGAGGGCTTCCTCGTCGGCTTCGCCGCCGGCGGTCCGAACGACTACTACTGGTGGAACCTCGGCGGGTGGAACAACTCCCGCCAGGCACTCCAGCGCGCGTCGGGCGGGAGCGCGAACGAGGTGAAGGCGGTCGAGAACAGCCGCATCGAGGACGGCCAGCCGTACCACGTCAAGGTCGTCGTCGAGGGCTCGACGATCGAGCTCTACCTCGACGGCGAGCTCCAGATGTCCTACGAGCAGCCGTCGACCAAGTCGCTCTACCAGGTCGTCACGCGCGACGACGACACGGGCGACGTCGTCGTCAAGGTCGTCAACCCCACCGCGACCGCGGCGCGCACGCAGGTGCACGTCTCGGGCTCCGGGGGGATCGCGTCCGAGGCGACGGTCACGGAGATGGTGGGTACGCCGTCGGACACCAACACCAAGGCCGACCCCGAGCGGGTCGTCCCGGTGGAGCGGACGCTGACCGGCGTGGGGGAGGAGTTCTCCTACGAGTTCCCGGCGCACTCGATCACGTTCGTCCGGCTGCACGCGTCCGGCGCGACGCCCGAGCTCGACCTCGCGGTCGACGTCTCGCCACGGTGCCTGGCGGGCAAGGCGTACGTGGCCGTGCGCGCGACGAACGGTGAGGAGGTCCCGGTCGCGGTGACGCTCGCGACGCCGTTCGGCGAGAGGGCGTTCGCCGACGTGGCTCCGGGCAGGAACGCGTACCAGTCGTTCGCGACGCGCGCGACGTCCGTCCCCGCGGGCACCGCGACCGTCACGGGCACGGCCCTGGTGGACGGCGAACAGGTCACCTCGACCCTCGACGCCACCTACGACGCGCTCGACTGCGGCTGACCTGACCGAGGCAGAGTCCTGGTACCGCGAGGTAGAGCCCTGGTACCGCGAGGTAGAGCCCTGGTCGTGACCAGGGCTCTACCTCGCGGACCAGGACCGCCGAACGGTCCCTTCCTTCGTGGCCGGTCCGACAGGCCACGAGGCCGAGTCAACGTTCCCTGCACGTCCACCGACGGACGCGCGCCCCGGCACCGTCGCCGGGCACCATGACGAGGAGTCATCGATGACCTCACGCCACGTACGACCACCGACCATCGAGGAGGGCGGGCCCCGACGCCGGCGCCGCACCCTCGCCGCACTGCTCGGCCTCGCGCTCGTCGCGCCGTTCGCCCCGGTCGCCGCCCAGGCGGCACCCGGCGGCACGACGGCGCAGCCCGGTTCGGGCGAGTCCCTGACGACGAGCCTTCCCGGCCTCGTCGCGGCAGCCGAGCCGACGACCGACGGCCTGCAGCTCTGGCTCCCGCTCGACGAGACCGAGGGGACCGTCGCGCACGACGCGTCCGGCAACGGGCTCGACGGGACCCTCGCCGGCTCCGGCGGCGGCTGGCAGCCCGGACAGGGCCTGACGTTCGGCGGGTCGAACCACGTCGACCTCCCCGACGACCTGCTCGCCGGGCTGGACGCCGTGACCGTGAGCGCCGACGTCTGGGTCGACGCATCCCTGACCGGCAACTACTTCTTCTACAACCTCGGAAACCCGGCTGTCGGGAGCCCGCAGTCCGGCGACGGCTACCTCTTCTCGAGCGGGAACGCGAACTACCGCGCGACGATCTCCGACCTGGCCTGGGCGCGCGAGCAGAACACGGCCAAGGCTCCCGCGGGTGCGCTCGCACGCGGCGTGTGGAAGACCGTCACGTACACGCTCGGCGGGGGCACCGGCACGCTGTACGAGGACGGCACCCAGGTCGGGCAGAACGCCGCCGTGACGATCACGCCCGGCGCGATCGGCGGC
>CAZFUQ010000158.1:0-9266 GCA_964521905.1 uncultured Cellulosimicrobium sp. | reverse complement strand
CCGGCCGCGAGCATGACCGCGAACGCGAGGTACGGGTTCGTGGCGGAGTCGAGCGCGCGGTACTCCACGCGGCCGGCCTCAAGGGCATCGAGGAGGGCTACGACCTGCCCGAGGCCACCGAGGACGACGTCTGGGAGCTCACCGACGCCGAGCGTCGCGCGCTCGGCATCAAGCCGCTGCCGCAGTCGCTCGACGAGGCGATCCGGATCATGGAGGGCTCCGAGCTGGTCGCCGAGACGCTGGGCGAGCACGTGTTCGACTTCGTGCTGCGCAACAAGCGCCAGGAGTGGGACGCGTACCGCGCGCAGGTCACGCCGTTCGAGCTGAAGCGGTTCCTCCAGGTCCTGTGAGCAGCCCCACGACGACGTCAGGTCGGTCGGGCGGGTCACGCCGGCCGACGCTCACGGGTCGCCTGGCCCGCCTCGGGTTCGCCGACATCACGCGCTCGGCGAGCCTGCTCGCGGACGCCGACCTGGCGCTCCTGCTCGACGGCGGGTCGCGGCCCGGGGACGACGGCGCCGCACCGGGCGACGGCTCGGGCGACCTGCTCGGCGACGACCTGCTGACGGCGCTCGGCGAGGCCGCCGACCCGGACCTCGCGCTCCTGCAGCTCGTCCGGCTCGCCGGTGAGCTGCGCCCCGAGGCCGAGCGGGCAGGGCCGCTCGCGGCCCTCGCGCGACGCTGCCTGGCGCCGGGCGTGGCCCGCGACCGCCTGCTCGCCGTGCTCGGCGCGTCGGTCGCCCTCGGGGACGACGTCGTGCGCCGCCCGGGGCTGCTCGAGGTCGTCGCCGACCCCGCACCGGGGATCGGGGTCGACGTACGGGACGTGCGCGCCGAGCTCCTGCGCGCCGTCGGTGCCGACCCGGACGCCGCGACGCCCGTCGCGGACGCACCCGGGCCCGACCGCGTCGACGCGCTGCGCCGCGCGTACCGCGAGCGGCTCCTGCGCGTCGCCGCCACGGACCTCACGGCGAGCGACCCGCTCACCCGTATGCCCGCCGTCGGTGCGGCGCTCGCCGACCTCGCGGCGGCCGCTCTCGAGGGGGCGCTCGCGGTCGCCCGCGCCGCGCTCGACGACCACGGCGAGGGCGTGCGCCTCGCCGTGATCGGGATGGGCAAGTGCGGTGCGCGCGAGCTGAACTACATCTCCGACGTCGACGTGATCTACGTCGTCGAGCCCGCGGACGGCTACGACGAGGCGCACGCCACGAGCGTCGGGGCCCGGCTCGCGACCGGGCTGGCGCGCGTGTGCTGGGGGACGTCCGGCGAGCCGGCGCTGTGGCAGGTCGACGCGGCGCTGCGGCCGGAGGGCAAGCAGGGCCCGCTCGTGCGCACGCTCGCGAGCCACGTCGCCTACTACGAGCGCTGGGCCAAGACCTGGGAGTTCCAGGCGCTGCTCAAGGCGCGCACCGTCGCGGGGGACCGGGAGCTCGGCCGCGCGTACGAGGACGCGATCGCGCCGTTCGTCTGGTCCGCCGCGGGCCGGGAGAACTTCGTCGAGGACTCGCAGGCGATGCGCCGCCGCGTCGAGGACCACGTGCCCGCGGCCGAGGCCGACCGCCAGATCAAGCTCGGCAAGGGCGGTCTGCGCGACGTCGAGTTCACGGTCCAGCTGCTCCAGCTCGTGCACGGGCGCTCCGACGAGTCGATCCGCAGCCGTTCCACGCTCACCGCGCTGACGGAGCTCGCCGCGGGCGGGTACGTGGGGCGCGAGCACGCCGCACGGCTCGGGGTCTGCTACCGGTTCCTGCGCTCGCTCGAGCACCGCATCCAGCTCTTCCGGCTGCGCCGCACCCACCTGGTCCCGACCGCCGAGGACGAGCTGCGCCGTCTGGCACGGTCCCTGGGCATGCGCGCCGACGGCGCGGAGGGCCTCACCGAGCGCTGGCGCGCGACGCGCCGCGAGGTGCGCGCCCTGCACGAGGAGCTGTTCTACCGCCCTCTGCTCCCCGCGACGGCGCAGCTCTCGCCCGACGAGGTGAGCCTCGCGCCCGAGGCGGCGAAGGCGCGCTTCGCGGCGATCGGCTACCGGGACCCGGCGGGCGCGATGCGGCACGTCACCGCGCTCACCGAGGGCGTGAGCCGCCGTGCCGCGATCCAGCGCCAGCTCCTGCCCGTCATGCTCGGCTGGTTCGCGGAGGGCGCCGACCCGGACGCCGGTCTTCTCGCGTTCCGCACGCTGTCCGAGACGCTCGGCACGACGCACTGGTACCTCCAGCTGCTGCGCGACTCCGGCTCCGCGGCCCAGCGCCTCGCGCACCTGCTGTCGAACTCGCGCTACATGGCGGACGCGCTCGCGCGGTCGCCCGAGTCCGTGCGCTGGCTCGCGACCGACGCGGACCTGGTCCCGCGCGGCGCCGACCGGCTCGCGGCCGAGACCGACGCGATCCTCACGCGCGCCGAGGCGGGCGAGCCCGCGACCGTGAGCCTGCGGGCCGTGCGCCGTCGCGAGCTCGCGCGCACGGGAGCGGCCGAGCTGCTCGGCGTCGTCGACCCCGTGCAGGCGGCCCGGAGCATCTCCGACGTGGCGGACGTCGTGCTCGTGGGCGCGCTGCGTGTCGCGCAGTTCGTCGCGCGCGGCGAGCTCGGCCACGACGCCCAGGACCCGGCGTCGGCCCCCGCCCGGCTGCTCGTCGTCGCCATGGGTCGCCTCGGCGGACGGGAGATGGGGTACGGATCCGACGCCGACGTCATGTTCGTGCACGAGCCCGTGCCCGGTGCCGAGGACGGTGCCGCCCAGGCGTACGCGCTCGCCGTGGCGACGCGGCTGCGTCAGCAGCTGTCCGCCGTCGGGCCCGAGCCCGCGCTGCCCGTCGACGCGGACCTGCGGCCCGAGGGGCGCAACGGCCCGCTCGTGCGCTCGCTCGCGTCGTACACGGAGTACTACGAGCGCTGGTCGAGCGTCTGGGAGGCGCAGGCGCTCCTGCGCGCACGCCCCGTCGCGGGCGATCTCGACGGGCTCGGCGCGGCGTTCACCCGGGTCGTGGACCGCCGTCGGTACCCGCAGGGTGGCCTCGACCTCGCGCAGGTGCGCGAGGTGCGGCGCATCAAGGCGCGCGTCGAGTCCGAGCGGCTGCCGCGAGGCGTCGAGGCGTCGCGCCACCTCAAGCTCGGCCGCGGGGGAGTGTCCGACGTCGAGTGGACCGTCCAGCTCCTCCAGCTCCAGCACGCCCACGAGGTCGACGGGCTGCGCACCACGTCGACCGTCGACGCGCTCGACGCCGCGGTGGCGGCCGGGCTCGTGGACGTCGACGACGCCGCCGTGCTCGGCGAGGCGTGGCAGCTCGCGTCGCGCCTGCGCAGCGCGCTCGTGCTGTGGTCGGGCCGCACGAGCGGCACGACCGTGGACGTGCTGCCGCACGACCGCTTCGCCCTCAACGGTCTCGCGCGCGTGCTCGACCTCCCGGGCGTCGACACCGGTGCCGAGATCGAGGAGCACTACCTCCGCACGGCACGTCGCGCGCGCACCGTCATGGAGCGCGTCTTCTACGGCGAGGACTGAGCGCGCATGATCGATCCGCTGGTCGCGACGTTCGTGATCCTGGCGCTGGCGGTCGTGGGCTTCATGACCAACCGGCTGCCGCTCGTGGTCGTGGCCCTGTTCGTGCCGGTGGCGCTGTGGGCGACGGGGGTGCTCCCGCTCGGCGAGGCGCTCGCGGGCTTCAGCGAGCCGATCGTGCTGTTCATCGCCACGCTGTTCGTGCTCAGCGACGCGCTGGACGCCACGGGGATCACCGCCTGGATCGGGCTGTGGCTCGAGCGGCGGGCGTCGCTCGGGCGCGCCGGGCTGCTCGCGCTGGTGGTGGGGGTCGCCGCGCTCCTGGCGGCGGTCATCAGCATCAACGGCGCCGTCGCGGCGCTCCTCCCCGTGGTGGTCGTGGCGGCCGCCCGGGCCGGCATCGTCCCGTCGCGCATGCTCGTCCCGCTCGCGTTCGCCGCGGGCGCCGGGTCGTTGCTGACGCTGACGGGGACGCCCGTGAACATCATCGTCTCCGAGGCGGCGGCCGAGGCGGGCGGCCGGGAGTTCGGCTACTTCGAGTTCGCGCTGGTGGGGATCCCGCTCGTCCTCGCGACTGCGGTGCTCGTCGTGACGCTGGGGGACCGGCTGCTGCCCGAGCGCGTCCCCGAGCACCTCGCCGAGACGACGGCGGACCCGCGGGAGCGCGTGCGGTCCTGGCGGGAGAGCTACAGCGCCGACCTCGACACGGGTCGGCTGTTCACCGGGGGTTCGGGCGTCGTCGAGGTGGTCATCGCTCCCCGGTCGACCCTGAGCGGACGGACCGTCAGCCCGGGGATGACCACGCGGGACGAGAACCTCGTCGTCGTCGCGCTCCGCCGCGGCGACGGCCGGTCGACCGACCCGGGATCCGGCGCGCCGTCCGGGGCGATGACGCTCCAGCCCGGTGACGCCGTGCTCGTGCGCGGCCCGTGGGACGCGCTCCACCGGTACACGCAGTCGCCCGACGTCATCGCCGTGGACTCGTCGCGGAGCCTGCAGCGGGGCGTCCCGCTCGGGCGTGGCTGGCGGCGCTGTCTCGCGGTGCTCGTCGTGACGATCGTGCTGCTGGCGACCGGGGTCGTGCCCCCGGTGATCGCGGGCCTGCTCGCGGCGACGGCCCTCGTGCTCACGAAGGTCGTCACCGTCCCCCAGGGCTTCCGCGCGATCTCCTGGGACACCGTCGTCCTCATCGCCGCGCTCATCCCGCTGTCGGGAGCGTTCGTCTCCTCGGGGGCCGCCGACGCGATCTCCGAGCTCGTGCTCGGGCTCATCGGCGGAGGATCCCCGCAGCTCGCCCTGCTCGTGGTGTGCGTGCTCACCATCGTGCTCGGTCAGTTCATCTCGAACGTCGCGACGGTCCTCGTGATGGCGCCCGTCGCCGTGTCGTTCGCGCAGACGCTCGGGGTCAGCGTGCAGCCGTTCATGATGGCGCTCACCGTCGCCGGCGCCGCGGCCTTCCTCACCCCGATCGCCACACCGGTCAACCTCATGGTCCTGCAGCCCGGCGGATACCGGTTCGGCGACTACTGGCGGCTCGGGCTGCCGCTCGCCCTGGTGTTCCTGGCTGCGGCGGTCCTGTACGTCCCGCTCGTCTGGCCGTTCTGAGCGTCGCCGGGACGCTGGGCAGGACGCCGTCTCCGTGGCAGGATTCGCGCACGCGTGGGACGGTTTCCGCGTCGCACGGGCGCGCGCCCACGACCGTCCGGACGACCTGAGACAGGGGAGCGGTGCATGGAGGACTCGACGAGCGGTGGCGAGACGTACGACGCGGTCGTGATCGGGGCGGGGTACTCGGGGCTCGCGATGCTCCACCACCTCCGGGAGATCGGGCTCTCGGTGCTCGTGGTCGACGGCGCGTCCGGCGTCGGCGGGACGTGGTGGGCCAACCGGTACCCGGGTGTACGCACCGACTCGGAGTACCTCGCGTACGCGTTCTCGTTCTCCCGCGAGGTGCGGGACGAGTGGGACTGGAGCGAGCGGTACCCGCGGGGGGAGGAGGTCCGCGCCTATCTCGAGTTCGTCGCCGACCGGCTCGACCTGCGGCGCGACATCCGGCTGGACGCGACGGTCGAGCGGGCGGAGCACTCCGACGCGGCGAACCTGTGGACCCTGACGCTCGCCGACGGCAGCCGCCTGAGCGCGACGTACCTCGTCTCGGCGACGGGGCTGCTCTCCCGCCCCGTGTACCCGGCGGTCCCCGGCCTGGAGACGTTCGCGGGGGAGACGTACCACTCGGCCCGGTGGCCCCACGACGGTGTCGACCTCGCGGGCAAGCGGGTCGGGCTGGTCGGTGTGGGCGCGTCGGGCATCCAGATGCTGCCCGAGCTCGCCGCCCAGGCGGCCCACGTCACGGTCTTCCAGCGCACCCCGAACTACGTGCTGGAGACGACGAGCCCTGCCGTGACGTCGGAGGAGCTCGCGGCGCTGCGGGGGAGCTACGACGAGGTCTTCGAGCGTGCGGCGCGCCATCCCTTCGGCGTGCCGATGGAGATCCCGACGCGGTCCGCGCTCGAGGTGGACGACGACGAGCGCCGCCGGGTGTTCGAGTCACGCTGGGAGGCGGGCGGCTTCCGGTTCGCCAACGAGTGCTTCACCGACCTCGTCTCGAGCCCCGAGGCGAGCGCGCTCGCGTCCGAGTTCCTCCGCGGCAAGATCCGCGAGATCGTCGCCGACCCCCGGACCGCGGAGGTGCTCAGCCCCACGACCTACACCTTCATGGGCAAGCGCCCGCCCACCGGGCACGGGTACTACGCCGCGTACAACCGCGAGAACGTCGAGCTCGTCGACGTGCTCGCGACGCCGATCGCGCGCGTCACGCCGCGGGGCGTCGTGGTCGGCCCCGGGGACGGGCAGGAGGTCGAGCACGAGCTCGACGTGCTCGTGCTCGCGACCGGGTTCGACGCCATGACGGGGGCCCTCACGGCGTTCGACGTCGTGGGGCGCGAAGGGATCACGCTGCGCGAGCGGTGGGAGCGCGACGGCCTGCGGACCTACCTGGGGATCTCCGTGCACGGGTTCCCCAACTTCTTCATGTCGCTCGGCCCGCAGACCCCGCTGTCCAACCTGCCGGTGCCGGTCCAGCGCGGGGCGCAGTGGCTGCAGCGCGCGTTGACGTACGCGCGGGCGAACGGCGTCGAGCAGCTCGAGGCGACGCGCGAGGCGGAGGACTGGTGGCGCGCGGAGACCGACCGCGCCGGACGGGCGACCGTCATGTACGAGGAGGGGAAGAAGGCGGGCGCCTGGTTCGTCGGTGGCAACGTCCCGGGCAAGCGCGAGGAGATGGCGGTCTACCTCGGTGGCGGGCACGTCTACCAGGACGAGTGCGCGCGGGCCGAGGCGGAGCAGTACGCCGGGCTCCGCCCGGGCTCCGGTCTGTCCTCGGCCCACGTGACGGGACGAGACGTCGAACAGGTCGAGGTCACGTCCGTGCGCTGAGGATCTCGAGGGTCAGCTGTGCCTGGGTCCGGAGATCCCTGGGCAACGCTCGCCAGGCCAGGTGGGTGGCGGGGAGGTGGGTGACGAGGGCGGTGATGCGGCGGCGGTCCGAGCCCGTGAGCTCGGCGCGCTCGGTGAACGGGTCGTCGACGCACGCCAGCAGAGCGGCGGCGTCGAACAGGTGACGGTCCCGGTCGCGAGAGTCGGCGACATAGGCGGCGGCCTTGAGGATCAGCGCGCCGAACGGGCGCGGCACCGAGATCGTGGCCGTCTTGCCCGCGACGATCTCCAGCCGTGCATTGACGGTGCGCCGTAGCGCCTGGGTGCCGCCTTCGATGCGGATCATCTCGTGGCCGCGGAGCTTCTCGATCACGCGAGGGGCGGGATGGTCGGCGATCAGCACGTCGACCTGCTCTTCGGCCCCGCCGGCGACGAGGTCGACGGTGGTGGTACCGCGCACGAACCGGTGTGCGGTGTTGTTGCGTGCATCGATGCTCGGCTGGAACCGGTAGCCGAGGGTCTCCAACACCGTGGCGATCACGTTCGGTACCCCACGCTCGGTCTCGATGTGGAGCACGATGTCGACGTCGTTCGTCGGCCGGACGATGCCGAAACCATGGTGGATCGTGTGGAGCTGGGTCATCATCCCGCCCACGAGAGTCCAGCTCCCGGCCGGGAACGCATCAGCCAGCTGCGCGACGCTGGGCCACGGCGCCGGCCAGCCACCAGGAGCCGCAGCGACCTCGATGGCGGGTCGTCCGTGCCTCATCGGTAGGTCTCCAGCAGGTCACCCAGTACGCGTTGTCCGACGCCGCGCAGACGGGGGTCGGTGCTCGTGGCCGCGTCGAGCGCCGCGACCACCGACGTGTCGACCAGCGCTCGCGTCAGGTCGGCGTCGAAGCCGGTGACCCGCAGCACGGCACGGCCGTCTGCGTCGGCTCGGAGTCCGAGAGAGCGCACGACCTCGTGCAGGTCGCCCGCGGCGAGGTAGCCGTCGACGCTGTCGCCGACCGCGTCGGTGATTCCTAGAAGTCCCAGATTGCTCGTCACGACGAGCTCCTGCAGCCGGGGGAGCGCGGCGCGGTGTGCCTCGAAGACGTGGACGTGGGCGCGCTCGCGCATCCGGGCGAGCAGGTCCTCGACCTCGGTGATCTGGCGTAGCGTGCTGCGGAGTCGCGAGGCTTGGGTGGCTCCCAGCCAGTCGGCGTCACGACCGGCGAGAAGCGCGACGGCCCCCCAGGCGGTGTGCTCGGCCCAGGCACGGGTGCGCCCCTGGCGCCGTGACCGGAGGTAACGGTCGACCGAGCTGCGGTCGATCAGTCCGCGCGCGATCTTGGTCACCGCTCCGGAATCGGCCAGCCGGCGGGCGTGACGGGTCGACACCCCCAGGGTGCGGGCGGTCTCCTCGATGCTGAGGAAGTTCTCACCTGCCATGACAGATAAGGTCCCATGCCGGACGTAATCTGTACAACCTGGCGAGAGGGATCGATCTACGGCGCCCGCTGTTCTCTCGTCCCGGCGTCGGACCGCGAGGCCCTGCTGCCTTGTCGAGGTTCGGCGTCGCCGAGCCCGAACAGATCGCCCGGTGTCGTGTCGAGCGCCTCGCAGATCGCCGTGAGGGTGGTGAACCGGATCGCGGTAGGGATCGATGAGGCCGCGCGGCTCGTCGGTCAGTCGCCGCCCACGATCCGCCGCGCAATCCGGACGTCCGATCCGACGTCGGGGTCTGCTGCACGGATAGGTGACACCCATCCGTGCAGCAGACCCCTCGACCCCTACGCCCACCTGTGACCAGACACAGAAGAGTCCGCACGAGCCGCCGTTGGTGCAGTGTTGGCGGCTCGTGCGGACTCTCTGCGGACTACAGCATCGTCCAGCTAACGTCTGCGCAGGTCAGACGGAGGATGCCGATCAGATGTCGTAGTAGAGCTCGAACTCGTGCGGGTGCGGGCGCAGGCGGATCGGGTCGATCTCGTTGGTGCGCTTGTAGTCGATCCACGTCTGGATGAGGTCCGGCGTGAAGACGCCACCCTCCGTGAGGTACTCCTGGTCGGCCTCGAGCGCGTCGAGCGCCTCGCCGAGGGACGCGGGGACCTGGGCGATCTGCGCGTGCTCCTCGGGCGGCAGCTCGTAGAGGTCCTTGTCGATCGGCTCCGGCGGCTCGATGCGGTTCTTGATGCCGTCGATGCCGGCGAGCAGCTGCGCGGCGAACGCGAGGTACGGGTTGGCCGACGGGTCCGGCACGCGGAACTCGACGCGCTTGGCGCCGGCGGACGAGCCGGTCACCGGGATGCGGATGCAAGCGGAGCGGTTACGTGCCGAGTAGACGAGG
>CAZFUQ010000157.1:8481-9277 GCA_964521905.1 uncultured Cellulosimicrobium sp. | reverse complement strand
CGGCCACCCGGGACGGACTGGTCCTCGCGGATCCGGCCGACGAACGACGGGTCCTTGCCGGCCGCCTCGAGCGGGTTCGGGACGTCCGAGAGCGCGACACCCGGCGCGGACGCCAGGATCTCGCGCGCCCGCGCGGGCGACAGCGCGGCGCCGAACTCCGCGTGGATCGCGAGCGAGTGCCCGGTGAACACGGGTACCCGCACGCACGTCCCGGCCACGGCGAGCGACGGCAGGCCGAGGATCTTGCGCGACTCGTTGCGGAGCTTCTTCTCCTCGTCGGTCTCGTCGAACCCGTCGTCGACGATCGAGCCGGCGAGCGGCACGACGTTGAACGCGACGTTGCGCGGGAAGGCGACGGGCTCGGGGAAGGTGACCGCGCCGCCGTCGTGCACGAGCCCGACCAGCCCCGCGCCCGAACCCTGGGCCGCAGCGGCGTCGGCCGCCGCGCCCGCGACCGCCTGGACGCGCAGCTCCTCCGCACCCGCGAGCCCTGCTCCGGACACCGCCTGGTACGTCGCGACGATGAGGCGCTCGAGCCCTGCCTCCCGGGCCAGCGGCGCCAGCACGGGCATCGCGGCCATGGTCGTGCAGTTCGGGTTGGCGATGATGCCCTTGCGCGCCTCGCGCAGCGCGCCCGGGTTGACCTCGGACACGACGAGCGGCACGTCGGGGTCCATGCGCCACGCGGACGAGTTGTCGATGACGACGGCGCCCGCCGCGGCGAAGCGCTCGGCCTGCGCCTTCGATGTCGCGCCGCCCGCGGAGAACAGCGCGACGTCGATCCCCCGGAGGTCCT
>CAZFUQ010000157.1:0-8471 GCA_964521905.1 uncultured Cellulosimicrobium sp. | reverse complement strand
CGGGAGCGTCGTCCCCGCGGAGCGCGCGGACGCGAAGTAGCGGATGCTCGCGACGGGGAGGTCGCGCTCGTCGAGCAGGCGACGCATGACGGCGCCCACCTGGCCGGTCGCGCCGACGACGGCGACGTTCAGCGCACGCGCCTCACCGGTCACGGGCGCAGCAGCAGAGTTCTCGGTGCTCATCGTTCCAGTCCTCTCAGCGGCCGGTGCCGGCGTGGACGACGGCCTCGCCGTCGGCGGTGTCGAGATCGAACGCGGTGTGCACGGCACGTACCGCGTCGTCGAGCGAGTCCTCGCGCGTGACGACGGAGATGCGGATCTCCGACGTGGAGATCATCTCGATGTTGATGCCGGCGTCGCGCAGCGCGCCGAAGAGCTTCGCGGAGACGCCGGGGTGCGACTTCATGCCCGCGCCGACGAGCGAGAGCTTGCCGATCTGGTCGTCGTACTGCAGCGAGTCGAAGCCGATCTCGCCCTGCAGCGCGGTCAGCGCTGCCATGCCCGCGGGACCGTCGCCCTCGGGGAGGCTGAACGAGATGTCCGTGAGCCCGGTCCGCGCGGCCGACACGTTCTGCACGATCATGTCGATGTTCACGCCCGAGCCCGCGACGACCTCGAAGATGCGCGCTGCGGTGCCCGGGACGTCGGGCACCCCGACGACGGTGATCTTGGCCTCGCTGCGGTCGTGCGCGACGCCGGAGATGATCGGGTCTTCCATGACGGTCTCCTCGGGAAGGTCTGCAGGGCTGGGGGCGGCACCGGGCCGTGGTGCGGCGTGCGCGTCCGCGCTGACGAACGTGCCCTCCTTGCCGGAGAACGACGACCGCACGTGGATCGGCACGCCGTACCGGCGGCCGTACTCGACGCAGCGCAGCGCGAGGACCTTGGCCCCGCTCGCCGCCATCTCGAGCATCTCCTCGTACGTGATGCGGTCGATCTTGCGCGCGCTCGGCACGATGCGCGGGTCGGCCGTGAAGATGCCGTCCACGTCGGTGTAGATCTCGCACACGTCGGCGTCGAGGCCCGCGGCGAGCGCGACGGCGGTCGTGTCCGACCCGCCGCGACCGAGCGTCGTCACGTCGTTCGTCGCCTGCGTGACGCCCTGGAACCCGGCGACGATCGCGACCTGGCCGCGCTCGATCGTCTCCCGGATGCGGTGCGGCACGACGTCGACGATGCGGGCCTTGCCGTGCACGGCGTCGGTGATGACGCCCGCCTGCTGGCCGGTGAACGACTTCGCCTTGACGCCGAGGCTGTTGATCGCCATCGCGAGCAGCGACATCGAGATGCGCTCGCCCGCGGTGAGGAGGATGTCCATCTCCCGCTGCGGTGGGAGGGGGGTGACCTGCTGCGCGAGGTCGATGAGCTCGTCCGTCGTGTCGCCCATCGCCGAGACCACGACGACCACGTCGTTCCCGGCCCGCTTGGTCTGCGCGATGCGCTTGGCCACCCGCTTGATGCTCTCGGCGTCCGAGACCGACGAACCGCCGTACTTCTGCACGACCAGTGCCACGTGCTGCTCCATCTGTCGCCGGCCTCCGTCTGTCTCAACGGCCCGCCGGGTGCGTGTGGGTCGATCGATGATAGGCACGCGTCCCGCGGTCCGGCCAAGCCCGTCCCGCCATGCGGGCCGTTCCTCGATGCCTTGTCGTCGTGGTCGGTCGGTGTGTCAGCCCAGGCTGCGCGGTGTCAGCCCGGGCGGTGGCTCCGGTCGAAGGACGCGGTCGCCGGACGCAGCGCGGGCATGGGGAGCGCGACCGGGGGTCGGGACGCGTCCGCCGAGGTCGCGCCCCGCGCGACGTCCCGCTCGCCCGGGCCGGCGACGACGACGTAGGCGAGACCGACGACGACGGCGCCGCCGACGAGGTTGCCGAGGCCCACCCAGGTGAGGTTGCGCGCGAAGTCGGCCCACGTCGTCGGGCCCAGGTCGCCGAAGAGGCCGAGCGAGAACGTGGTCATGTTGGCGACGACGTGCTCGAAGCCGGACGAGATGAAGGCGAGGATCGCCCAGAACAGGACGATCGCCTTGCCCGCCTCGGACCGCAGGCGGCCGCAGGCCCAGATCGCCGCGCACACGAGGAGGTTGCACAGGACGCCGCGGAAGAACAGCTCGCCGCCCGTCTCGTGCGCCTTGGTGCGCAGCATCGAGGCGATCATCTCGCCCGCCGCGGCGTTCGAGTGCAGCACGCCCGCCCGGGTGACGCACCACGCGAAGAGCATCGAGCCCACGAGGTTGCCGGCGAGGCACAGGGCGAGCGTGACGGCGGCGTCGCGCAGCCGGATGGCGCGCGTCGCGACGCCCTGGGTGAGGATCATCATCGCGGACGTCGCGAGCTCGGCCCCGGCGAAGACGACCAGGGTGAGGGCCGCCGCGAACACGCCGCCCGCGACCAGCCGCTCCGCGGGCGCGCCGTCCGCGAGGAAGGGGCCGGCCGTCGCGACCATGAGCACGACGCCGACGCCGATGTACGCCCCCGCGAGCATCGCGGCGACGAGGTAGCGCGCCGGGCGTCTCGCGGAGCCGACCTTCTTCCGGGCCGCCTCCGACTGGGTGGACAACGCCTGGGCGAGGGTCTGCACGACCTCGATCCTCGCCGTCGACCACGCCGTCCGAACAGGGCCCGTGGTCGCGACCGCGCGGGACCGAAGGACCGTGCTCGGGAGCGCGACGGACCCGCGGGTCTCAGGTCGTGGCGGCTCCCGCCGGGAGCTCCCGACGGTCCGCGAGCGGGGAGGGGCTCGGGTCGAGCACGGCGCTGACGATCGCCTCGATCGCGAACTCGCTCGCTTCTGCGAGGTCGACCCGCTCGGGGTCGAGCAGCCACTGGACCTGCAGCCCGTCCATGACGGCGAGGATCGCGGCCGACGCGTGCCGGACGGTCGCGGGGACGCCGACGCCGCGCTCGGCGCACAGCGCCTCGAACGCCTCGGCGGCCTCGTCCCGCAGGGTCCGGTAGCGCTCCTCGAAGAACGCGCGGGCGGGGTGGTCGTCGGTCACGGACTCGGCGGAGAGCACGGCGTACGTCTGCACGATGCCGGCGCGCTGCGCGTTGAGGAACGCCGTGCGGACCAGGTGGCGGAACATGTCGATCCCGCCGGGGATGTGCTGGCCGTCGAGCCCGGCGACGTCGCTCTCGTCGCGGTAGCGCAGCACCTCGAGCAGCAGGTGGTCCTTGGACCCGAAGTGGTGGAGGACCCCGGCGTGGGTCATGTCGACCTGCTCGGCGATCTCGGTGAGCGGGCCGTTGTGGTAGCCCCGGCTCCCGAAGGTCGCCATGGCGGCCTTGAGGATCTCCTCGCGACGACGGAGCGTCTCCTCGCGCACCCGGGGGCGTCGCCTGCTGGTGCTCATCGCCTCGCCACCTCCTCGTCCTGCCGCTGTCCGGGGGCGATCCTACGCACGCGACGAAGGATCTGCGGCCCCTCACCACGCCCAGGCCACCGCCCGATATCGATCTGACCTGCGTAAACAGGAGTTCTTGCCAACTTACTGACTGCACGGTAAGTTCTCCGATCGACAGCGGACTCGACGACGAGGAGCACGTACGTGACATCGCAGTCCCTCGCGGGAGAGCGCGACCCCGCGGATCTCGACACCCTGCGCACCCGCGCTCAGGGGCTGGCCCTCCGCGAGAAGGTCCGCCTCCTCACCGGGCGGTCCATGTGGCGCCTGCACGCACTGGACGAGCTCGGGCTGCGCCCCGTCGTCATGTCCGACGGCCCCGTCGGGGTCCGCGGCACCAGCGAGGTCGAGGGCGAGACCTCGATCCTCTTCCCCTCGCCGAGCGCGATCAGCGCGACCTGGGACCGCGACGTCGCGTTCGAGACCGGCCAGGCCTTCGCCCGCGAGGCGCGCGACCACGGCGTCGACGTCGTCCTCGCGCCCCAGGTGAACATCCAGCGCACCCCGGTCGGCGGCCGGCACTTCGAGTGCTGCTCCGAGGACCCGTACCTCACGGCCCAGATCGGCACGGGCGTCGTCCGCGGCCTCCAGGACCAGGGCGTCGCGGCGTGCGTCAAGCACTACGTCGCCAACGACTCCGAGACCGACCGCACGTCGTACGTCTCGCACGTCGACCCCCGCGCGCTGCGGGAGGTCTACCTCGCGCCGTTCGAGGATGCCGTGGCCGCGGGCGCGTGGTCGGTCATGGCGGCCTACAACCAGGTGGACGACGGCGTGGAGTCCGGCCCCATGACCGGGCACCGGCACCTGCTCACCGGTGTCCTCAAGGACGAGCTCGGGTTCGACGGAGCCGTGGTCTCCGACTGGGTCGCCACGCACACGACCGAGCTCTCCGCGAACGGCGGCCTCGACGTCGTCATGCCCGGTCCGGGTGGCCCGTGGGAGGACGCGCTCGTGCGCGCCGTCGAGGAGGGGCGCGTCCCCGAGAGCGAGATCGACGACAAGGTCGCGCGCATCCTGCTGCTCGCGCGGCGCGTCGGCGCGCTCGACGAGCCGGCCCGGCCCGTCACCCACGACGGCGACCTGCGCACCCTCGTCCGTCGCACCGCCGCGCGCGCCACCGTCGCGCTGCGCACCGACGCCGAGAACCCGGTCTGGGAGCGCCCCGCGCCGCGCTCGATCGCGCTCGTCGGACCGAACGCCGTCCGCCCGCACGTGCTCGGTGGCGGCAGCTCGACCGTGAACCCGGCGCACGTCGTCACCCCCGCCGAGGGCCTGGCCGCACGCTGGCCCGACGCCGGGCTCACCGTCGTCCGCGGCGGCGACGCCCGCCGCTTCGCTCCGGCGCTCGACGTCGAGACCCGCGCCGTCGACGGCGCCGTCGTGACGTGGCTCGACGCCGACGGCGCGACGCTGAGCAAGTCCGTGCTCCCCCGCTGGGACGGCTTCCTGCGCGACCTGCCCGCCGAGGTCGACACCGTGGTCCTCGACCTCGACGTCCTCCTCGACGAGCCCGGCGACCACGTGCTCGAGGTCGGGACCGTCCCCGGTCACACGATCGAGATCGACGGCGTCGTCGTGGCCCAGGACGACCGTCGCTCCGGCGTCGAGGTCATCCTCGACTCCTCGATCAACAACCCCGCGGGCGTCCCGGCCACCGTCCACGTCGACGAGCCGCGCCGCGTACGGATCAGCACGTCGCTCCTCGTCACGCGCGCCCAGGGCTACGGCAACCTCGTCCGCGCGGAGCTGCGCCACCGCGTCCCCGCGCCGAGCACCGAGCAGGAGATCGCCGACGCCGTCGCCGCCGCCCGCTCGTCGGACCTCACCGTGGTCGTCGTCGGGACCAACGAGGAGGTCGAGTCCGAGGGCTGGGACCGCACCTCGCTCGCGCTGCCGGGCCGCCAGGACGAGCTCGTCGCGCGCGTGCTCGACGCCGACCCGGACGCCGTCGTCGTGGTCAACGCGGGCGCTCCCGTGCTGCTCCCCTGGCTCGACCGCGCGCGCACGGTGCTGTGGGTCTGGTTCCCGGGCCAGGAGGCCGGGCACTCGATCGCCGACGTGCTGGCGGGAGAGGTCGAGCCGGCCGGGCGCCTGCCCTGGACCCTCCCCGCCTCCGCGGCCGACGTCCCCGTGCCGCACGCGGTCCCCGCCGACGGCGTGGTCGAGTACGACGACGGCGTGCACGTCGGCTACCGCGGGTGGGAGCGCTCGGGCGCCGTCCCCGCCGCACCCTTCGGGCACGGGCTGGGCTGGACCACGTGGTCCTACGACGCGCTCGGCGCGCGCTCCTGGACGCCCGACGGCGACCTCGCCCTCGACGTCCGCCTCACCAACACCGGGTCCCGCGACGGACGCGAGGTCGTGCAGGTCTACGTCGAGCCGCCGGTCGCGTCGGCCGCCGAGCTCGACCGCCCGGTCCGCTGGCTCGGTGGCTTCGCCGTCGTCGACGTCGCCGCGGGCAGCCCCGCCGACGTCACCGTGACCGTCCCGCGCCGCGCTCTCGAGGTGTGGGACCCCCGCAGCGAGAGCTGGCGCCTGCCCACCGGGACGTACCGGTTCCGGGTGGGGCGTTCCGTCCACGACCTCCGCCTGGACACCGCGGTCCGGGTGCGAGACACCGCCACCGAACAGGAGTAGCCCGGACCGCGGCCTGCCCGGGGTGACCCCGCGCCTCGCCCTGCACCACCCGCTCCACCGTCCCGGCACGGCGCCGGGACGACGTCCTCGAAGGAGAGAGACTCATGAGGTTGAAGGCCTCCGCGATCGCCCTCGGCGTCGCGACAGCGCTCGTGCTGACCGGCTGCTCGTCGTCGGGCGGCAACGACGACGACTCGAGCGACGGCCCCACGCAGGGCGCCGCGCTCACGATCGCGAAGCCTGACGGCGCGATCGCGACCGAGTCGAACAACCCCTGGATCGGCGACTCGTCCGCGCTCAAGCTCGGCTACGTCAACGCGATCTACGAGCCCGTCGGCATCGTCAACGTCGTCAACCCCTCGGACGAGGTCCGTCCGTGGCTCGCGTCCGAGATCGGCTGGTCGGACGACTACACGTCGGTCACGCTCACGACCCGCGAGGGCGTGACGTGGAACGACGGCGAGCCGCTCACGGCCGACGACATCGCGTACTCGTACCAGATCCTCGTCGACACCCCCGAGCTCGACACCGCCGCCCTCGGCGTCACGGACGTCGTGACCGACGGCGCCCAGGTCACCGTCTCCTTCGCGACCCCGATGTTCGCGAAGCAGGACAAGGTGCTGCACCGCTTCGTCGTGCCGAAGCACGTCTGGGAGGAGGTCAGCGACCCGACGACCGAGACGAACCCCGATCCCGTCGGGACCGGCCCGTACACGCTGACGAGCTTCAGCACCGAGAGCGTCCAGCTCGACGCGCGCGACGACTACTGGGGCGGCGACCTCGCGGTCCCGACGCTGTACTACGTGTCGTACAACGACAACAGCGCCCTGACGACCGCCCTCGCCAACGGCGACGCGGACTGGGCGCAGGCGTTCCTGCCGAACGTGCAGCAGGCGTTCGTCGGGGAGGACCCCGAGCACAACGTGTACTGGGCGCCCGCCGGCCTCGGCATCGACGCGATGTTCGTCAACACGACGAAGAAGCCGTTCGACGACCTCGCCTTCCGGCAGGCCGTCAACATGGTCATCGACCGCGAGCAGCACCAGCAGATCGCGCGCGAGGACGGCGTCCCGCTGCTGTCCTCGGTCACCGGCCTGCCCACCCCGGCCGGCGACCCGTTCATCTCGGACGAGTACGTGGGCGAGGAGTACGCGGTCGACGTCGACGGCGCCAAGCAGATCCTCACCGACGCCGGGTACGCCTACGACGGCGACACCCTGGTCGGCCCCGACGGCGAGCCCGTCACCTTCACGCTGAGCGTCCCGCAGGGCTGGAACGACTACGTCACCGGCATCAGCCTCGTCTCCGAGTCGGTCAGGTCCATCGGCGTCAAGGCCCTGGTCGACACGCCCGACTCGGACAGCTGGTGGGCCGCCAAGGGCACCGGCGACTTCGACGCGATCCTGCACTGGACCGAGACGGGCGCCACGCCGTACGACATCTACAGCGACACGATGGACGCGCGGTGGCTCAAGCCGGTCGGCGAGGCCGCGGACTACAACTTCGGCCGTTTCGACAGCCCGGAGGCCACGGCCGCCCTCGACGCGTACCTCGCGGCGACGACCGACGAGGACCGCGCGACCGCGATCGCCACGGCGCAGAAGATCTTCGTCGACGAGGTGCCCGTCATGCCGATCGGCACACGCCCGTTCATCACGGAGTTCAACACCCGCAACTACGTGGGCTGGCCGAGCGACGACGACCCCTACGTCAACGCGGACCCGACGCAGCCGACCGCGGTCCTCATCCTCACGCAGCTGAAGCCTGCCGAGTGAGGCCCTGAGCCGCGCGGCACCCGGCGCGCGGCCCGGGTGCGCCGAGGGGACGACCCTTCGGCGCACCCGCCGCGCGTCCCCACGGCACGAGCGCCCCAGCACAGAACAGGTAGGACGAGTGCATCCCGAACCTCTGCTCACCGTCTCGAGCTTCAGCGTGGTCTACGACGTCGACCCGCCCGTCGAAGCCGTCAGCGACGTCTCCCTCACGCTGTACCGCGGGGAGATCCTCGGTCTCGCCGGCGAGTCCGGCTGCGGCAAGACGTCGCTCGCGTACGGCATCCAGCGACTGCTCAAGCCCCCGGCGGTCATCCCGTCCGGGTCCGCGATCTTCCACGACGAGTCCGGCGAGGACGTCGACCTCAACGCGCTGAGCGACACCGAGATGCGGCGCTTCCGCTGGGACAAGGCGTCGATGGTGTTCCAGGGGGCGATGAACGCGCTCAACCCCGTCGCGAACATCGGCAAGCAGCTCGGCGACGTGTTCGAGACGCACCGCCCGCGCATGAGCAGGGCGGAGCGCACCGAGGAGAGCGCCCAGCTCCTCGACCTCGTCGGCGTCGGGCGGGACCGGTTGCGCTCCTACCCGCACGAGCTCTCCGGCGGCATGCGCCAGCGCGTCATGATCGCCATGGCGCTCGCGCTCAAGCCGC
>CAZFUQ010000156.1:0-9297 GCA_964521905.1 uncultured Cellulosimicrobium sp. | reverse complement strand
AGAACATCGACCCGGTGCTGAGACCGCACTGCAGCAGCTGGTCGAGCTGGTCGTCGGTCGCCCCGTGCTCGAGGTCGACCGTCACCTCGGTGAACACCTGGATCATGCCGTTGTCGCGCACGCGCGTGTAGGTCTTGGGCCAGATCCGGTCCGCGTTCCACTCGTTGCAGAACTCGAGGACCTCCTCGAGGCGCTCGATCGCGAGGTCCCGGTTCCACTGCCCGCGCACCTGCAGGATCTCGTCGTCGCTGCCGAAGAGCAGGAAGTAGAAGAGTCGGCCGTGCCACATCCCGCCGACGTCGCCGTCGGAGTCGACGAAGTAGCTGTAGCCGCTGTCGGTGATCCACTCGACGATCCGGTCGAGGACGAGCGGCGTGGGCGCGCGGCGGTCGGTCGTGGCGACCCGCCCGAGCTCTCGCGCCAGCAGGTCCTCGACCTGTGACTGCAGGTCGTCGCCCGGACCGCCCTGGCCGTCCCGGCCGCCGTCCGGAGCCTCGCCGGGATCTCCGTCCCGTCGGCCGTCGTCGTCCTGCGCCCCGAAGAACCTCACGGCACCACCGTACTCGCGCGGGTCGCCCGACGTCGCATCGCCGGCGGCTACGGTGAGGCGGTGACCGTCCGCGCCGTCGTCCTGCCCGGTACCCCTCTCCTCGTCCCCGGTGCGGCCGGGGGCGCCCTCGTGCTGGGCGCGGCACGTGAGGCGGCGGTGTCCGCGCTCGCGGGTCTCCTCACCGGGACCGACGAGGTGGTCGTCGTGGCGCGGGGCACGGCGCCGACCCGCGGGCCGGCGCGCGCGTCGCTCGCCGCCTTCGGCATCGCGGACGGGTGGCTCGACCCGGTGTGGGGACGTGCCACCGGGCACGCGGGACTGCGGACGGCGGGACCGACCGCGTCGGTCGCGCTCCTGGCGCTCGCGGGCGCGGGACGGACCGCGCCCGTCGAGGTGATCGAGCTCGACGACGCCACCCCCACGACGGCGTGCGGGGAGGTCGGCGTCGGGCTGGCGCGCCGCGGGGTGCGCCTCGTCGTCGGGCACGACCCGCGCTCCGCGGCCGCCGACACCGTGCTCGCCGGGTTCGTGGACCCGGGGTGGCAGGTGCGCACGCACCGGTCGACCGGGGAGCACGAGGGCCGCGCGTACGAGGTCCGGTCCTACGCGGACCGGACCTCGACGCGATCCGGGGGGCCGGCTGCCGTCAGTCGGTGAGCGTCGCCCCGACCGCGGCGGCGTCCTGCTCGCGCCCGAGCCGGCGCAACGTCGCGACGAGGTCGTCGGCCACCCTCGTCCGGGAACGGTGGTCGTGGACGATCGCGAAGCCCTCCATCGCGGACTCGAGCAGGTCGACCGCCTCGGCGTCGGACCCGGCCTCGCACCGGGACCGGCCCGCGAGCCAGAACGCGTGCGCCGCGTCGCCGACGTCGCCCGCGCGCGCGAACTCCTCGGCGACCGACTCGGCGAGCGTCGCGGCCCGGGCCAGGTCTCCCGCCGTGGCGAGCAGGCGCGCGCGGGTGTCGCGCAGCTCGAGCCGCTCGCGCGCGTCGGCGGCCGTGTCCCGCTCGGCGAGGTCGGCGGACCGTGGCAGCGCGTCGGCGGCCGTCGCGGCGGCGTCGAGGTCTCCGAGCGTGCGCTCCAGCAGCGCGAGCGCTGCCGTGACGTCCCCTCGCCGCGCCTCGAGACGCGCGTAGGCGCGCACCACCGGACCGACGAACCGGGGAGCCACGCCGCCGGCCCGCACGAGCGCGACGGCGTGCGCGAACGCCGTGGCCGCGCCCTCGTCGTCGCCCTCCACCGCCGCGAGCTGCGCGGCCTCGGCCAGCGCGAAGCCCGCGCGGTCGAGGTGACCCGCCGACTCGAGCCGCGCGGACGCCTGGCGCAGGAGCCGTGCGCCACGCACCGGGTCGTCGCCGGCGGCGGACTCCGCGAGGGCGAGCAGCCCGTCGACGTCGGCGGGCTCGGGTGCGGCCGTCGTCCCGGTGTCGCCCGGGTCGGTGCCGTCGGTACCGACGGCGCGTTCCACGCCCGCGGCGGGGGCGACCGCGGGGGTGGCGAGGACCGAGAGGTCGACCGCGAGCGGGCGCGCCGCACGGTCCCAGGCCGCGCGGACGCGCTCGGACGCGGCGGAGGTCCCGTTGCGGGCGTCGAACTCGCGCGCGAGCGTCTCGGCCTCGCGGCGGGCCCAGTCGTCGAGCCCGGCGACCGTCGTCGCGGGCACCTCGCGCAGCGCGAGGGGCGCGTCGGCGTGCTCCGCGCGCAGCGCGCCCGTGGCCACGCCGACGCTGGTGAGGAACCCGAGGCGCTCGCCCGGCGAGTCCGCCTCGACGAGGAACGCCTGGTGCTCGACGAGGAGGCGCAGAGCCCGCGCGGCGTTGCCGGTGCGCGCGAGGAACTCCAGGTGGCGGCCCTTCGGGCCGGTCATCGAGATGCCCGTGTCGAGATGGCGCAGGCCGCGCCGGTGGGTGCGTGCGGCGGCCTCGACGTCGCCCGTCTCGAGGTACGCGAGCTGCAGGTGGGAGAGCATGTCGCCGGGCTCGGTCGCGCACGAGGGCGACCCCTGCAGGACGTGCTCGAGCAGCCGGACGCCCTCGTCGTGGCGTCCGGTCTCGAACAGGTACGCGGCACGGTCTCCCGGCTCGCAGGCCTCGCACTGCGAGTACTCGTCGCGCGGCGTCGCGACCCACGCCTGGTAGGCCGGCTCGGTCTCGTCCGAGCCGCGCTCGCGCGCCCACTCGAACCGCTCGAGCGCCACCGCGTTGGTGCCGTTCCCGGCCAGCGCGTAGCGGCGCGCCATGTCGTCGAGCGTGCGCTCGATCTGCGCCGCCGGGACGCTCGGGAACTCCATGAGGTGCCCGACCATCCACTTGAACGACCAGAACAGCGAGTGCGCGTCCTCGGAGTCGAAGTGCTCGGGATGCTCGTCCCACCAGCGCAGCATCTTCGTGAACGGCAGGTACGCCTTGGTGACCTCGCCGCCCCACACGTACGACTCGACGAGGACGAAGAGCGCGTAGGCGCGCGCCCCGTCGGGTCCTTCGGCCTCGACACGCTCGACCTCGGCCGCGGCGGCCGTGGAGCGGGCGAGCCCGTAGGGCATGCGGCGGACGTCGGACAGCGCGCTGTTCACCTGGTCCACGGACCGGGTCATCGGTTCTCCTCGTCGGTGGTGTCGGGGGCGCCGCCGGCCGGCCCGGCGCCCAGGGCGCGCGCGAGCAGCAGCGACAGGGACTCGTTCATGAGCGTGGCCTCGACCGGCTGCAGCGCCCTGCCCGAGGCGAGCAGCGCCGTGACGTAGAGCGAGCGGGCGCCCGCGGCGCGCACGTCGGCGTCGGGGCTCGCGAGCAGGTCGCGGACCGTGCCGTTCGCGTCGTTGAGCACCAGCCTGCGCGGCCGGGCCGGGCCGCTGATGCCCGCGAGGATCTCGCCCCACAGGTCGTCGGTCGCGGCGACCTGCGCGGCCTCGCGCGCGTGGTCGCCGTCGCGGTCGTGCAGCAGCATCGCGGGCAGGGCGGCGGGCTCGAAGCGGCGCAGCGTCACGTCGCAGTCCTGGTCGGCGAGCGCGTCGTCGAGCGACGCGAGCGCCGCCGAGACCTCGAGCTCGCGCAGCGGCTCGACCTCGTCGAGGACGTGCGCCACGTCGCCCGACGTCGCGGGGGCCAGGCGCCAGGCGGGGAACCGGGCCGCGACACGCGCCAGCAGGTCCGCGTCGTAGACGTACCCGCCGTTGACGACGGGAAGGCCCTGGGCGGCCGCGACGGGGGCGATGCGGCGGAACTCCTCGACGCTCGACGTGTAGAGCAGCCTCCCCTCGGGGTGCGCCTGCGCGAGCTCGGCGAGCGTCGCCGCCCCGCCCGTCGTCTCGAACGGCAGCACGCGCGCCGCGACGTCGAGCATCTCGTCGTCCTGCAGCGCGAGCGCGCGCACCGCGAGGTGGTGGGTCTCGAGGAAGCGGCGCGCGAGGACCGAGTCCGCGGCGAGCGTCTCGAGCGTCCACCGTCGCACCTGCGCCCCGAGCGCGTCCCGCGTCGCGAGCAGGACCTCGTCCTCGTACAGGCCCTCGCGCGACGCGGTGGGGCGCAGCACGGACGCGTCGAGGACGCTCCGCACGAAGAACGCCCACGGCGGCAGCAGGTCGTCGACCGCGCTGCCGAGGAGCATGCGCTTGAGGTAGACGCGGTGCCGGGCCGTCGTCGTGGGCGCGACGGCGGCGGGCAGGACGTAGGCGACCCCGGAGAGCCCCGCCAGCGGCAGGTCGAGGTCGATGCGCGCGAGCGGCGTGAAGCCCAGCGTGCGCTCGGCGTAGCCGGCGAGCGCGGCGTCGCGTGCCTCCGGCGTGGCGTGCCGGGCGCGCCAGGGGAGCTCCTCGCCGCTGAGACGACGCAGCACGACGGAGGACGGGTCGTCGGGCACACCGTCGAGGTGCTCGTCCAGCCGCGTCTCGACGAGCACCTCGACGGGCAGCAGCGAGCCGAAGTCCTGCGCGAGCGCGGTGACCGTGTCCGGCGCGAGCCAGTGCTCCGTGTCGCGCCGGGGGCGTAGCCGCACGACGCTCCCCGGCTCGTCGGGTGCGGTCGGGTCGTCGTCGGCGAGCTCGTCCAGCTCGTAGCGCCCGTCCGCCAGGCCTCGCCAGCGGACCGGCGCGGCTCGCCCGCCCGCCGCCGTCGGGCGGGCCGAGCGCGAGACCAGCTCGATCTCGTCGGCGACCATGAACGCCGACAGGAGCCCGATGCCGAACTGGCCGAGGTACTCCTCGCGTCCCGTGCCCAGCTCGACGTCGCGCT
Organism: uncultured Cellulosimicrobium sp.; assembly: GCA_964521905.1. Classification (GTDB taxonomy): domain Bacteria; phylum Actinomycetota; class Actinomycetes; order Actinomycetales; family Cellulomonadaceae; genus Cellulosimicrobium. The sequence goes on along the minus strand of CAZFUQ010000156.1, from coordinate 4,521 downwards.
TGGAGCTGCGCCCGATCGTCGCGAGGAGCTCGCGCGCCTCGTCCCGGGTCAGCCCGACGCCCGAGTCGCGCACCTCGAGCCCGCCGTCGGGCAGCGGCCGCAGGACGATGCGGGCCGGGGTCCGCGGGCCCTCGAGCCCGGCGCGCGCGGTGATCGCGTCGACGCCGTTCTGCAGCAGCTCGCGGACGTAGACGCGCGGGCTCGAGTACAGGTGCCGCGCCAGCAGGTCGACCATGCCGCGCAGGTCGACCTGGAACGCGGCGCCGCCGCTCCCGGTGCCGCCGGTCGTCCCCGCGACGTCGTCGGTGCGCTCGTGCGTCCCGGTCACCGTGCCTCGTCGGCGACCGCGGTCTGCGCCGCAGCGTCGGGGAACCGCTCGTCGAGGACGTCGAAGAACTGCAGCCCCGTGAACAGGCCGCACTCGACGAGCTGGCCGAGCTGGTCGTCCGCCACGCCGAACTCGAGGTCGGTCGCGACCTCCGTGTAGACCGCGAGCCGGTCGTCCTCGACGCGGCCGTAGACCTTGGGCCAGATCTTGTCGCGGTTGAACTCGTTCGCGACGAGCGCGACCTGCGCCTCGGCCTCCGCGGGCAGCGTGCGGTTCCAGCGCCCGCGGACCTGGAGGATCTCCTGCTTCTCACCCATGAGGAAGAAGAAGAACACCTTGCCGTCCCAGTTGCCGCCGAGGTCGCCGTCGGAGTCGACGAAGTACCTCCAGTCGCGGCTCTTGAGGAACGCCTCCACGCGCTCGCGCGCGAGCGGTGCGTTCTGGCTCGTGGGGGCGTCGTCCGGCTTGGTGAAGAAACCCATGGTCGTGGAGTCCTTGTCCTGAGAGGGAGATCGGTCCGCGCCGGCCGGGCGGGCCGGTCGGGTCGTGGCGGCGCACGACGACGGCCCGCACGAGGTCGGGCCGTCCACCGGACAGATTACGCATCCCCACCCACACGCCGTCCACGGCCCGAGGGACGGACGGTAGCGTTGCGCGGGTGAAGACCGAGCACGACCCGGACCTCGACCCGAGCCGGCAGGCCGTCGACCGCCCGGCGCGGGGGAGCGGCGTCGTGGTCGCCGTCGTGGGCCCGACGGCGACCGGCAAGTCCGACCTCGCCCTCGACCTCGCGCAGCGGCTGTCCGTCCCGGGCGCCCCCGCCGAGATCGTCAACGCCGACGCCTACCAGCTCTACCGGGGCATGGACGTCGGCACGGCGAAGGTCCCCGTCGCCGAGCGCCGGGGCGTGCGCCACCACCTGCTCGACGTGATCGACCCCGTCGAGGACGCGTCCGTCGCGCGCTACCAGAGCGAGGCGCGGCGCGCGCTCGACGAGATCGCCGCGCGCGGTGCGCGCGCCGTGGTCGTGGGCGGGTCGGGGCTGTACGTGCGCGCGCTGCTCGACGACATGAGGTTCCCGGGCACGGACCCCGACGTGCGCGCCGCGCTCGAGGCGCGCGCCGAGGCCGAGGGCGCGCGCGCCCTGCACGACGAGCTGGCCCGACGCGACCCCGAGGCCGCCGCGAGCATCGGGCCGTCGAACACGCGCCGGATCGTGCGCGCGCTCGAGGTGATGGCCGTGACGGGCGAACCCTTCACCGCGAACCTCCCGCGCCAGCTCTACGTGCGCCCGACCGTCCAGATCGGCCTCGACTGCGACCGCGCGGCGCTCGACGCCCGGGTCGCCGGTCGCGTGGAGCGGATGTGGTCCCTCGGGCTGGTCGACGAGGTACGGCGGCTCGAGGCCGCGGGCATGGGGCGGACCGCGCGTCGTGCCGTCGGGTACGCCGAGGTCCTGGCCGCGCTGCACGGGGAGACGACCGAGCCGGCGGCGCGCGACGCGGTCACGGCGAACACCCGGCGCCTCGCACGCAAGCAGATGGGCTGGTTCGGCCGCGACCCGCGGGTGCACTGGCTCGACGCGCGGTCGCCCACGCTCGTCGCCGACGCGCTCGCGGTCGTCGCGCGGGCGGACGAGCGTCCGCAGGCCGGTGCGCGCGAGCCGGACGAAGCGGACACGGGTGCCCCCGTGCGCCGTAGTCTGGGCTCATGACGCGCACCCGGTTCACCAAGGGCCACGGCACCCGCAACGACTTCGTGCTGCTCGCGGACACGACGGGCGAGCTCGACCTCACGCCCGAGCTCGTGCGCGCCCTCGCGGACCGGCGCGGCGGCATCGGCGGCGACGGCGTGATCCGTCTCGTCCCGACGGCGCTCGTGCCCGAGTCGCGCGCGGTCCTGTCCGAGGACCCGCACGCCATCTGGTTCATGGACTACCGCAACGCCGACGGCTCGGTCGCCGAGATGTGCGGCAACGGCGTGCGCGTCTTCGCGGCGTTCGCCGAGCGCCTGGGGCTCGTGAGCTTCGCCGGCGGGAACGAGGTGCCCGTCGGGACGCGCGCGGGCGTCAAGCGCGTGCGCAAGGAGGACAACGGCTGGTACGCGGTGGACATGGGCCCGTGGTTCCTGCCCGGCGGACGCCCCGCGCTGCGCGACGGCTACGACGCGACGGTCGTCGTGCACGGCTGGGAGGTCCCGCGCCCCGCGCTGAGCGTCGACCTCGGCAACCCGCACACCGTGCTCGCGGTGGCGCGCGAGGACGTCCTCGAGCGCGCCGACCTGACGGCCGCCCCCTCCGTGGAGCCGTACCCGCCGCACGGGACGAACGTCGAGCTCGTCGTGCCGCTGGGGGAGACCACGGCCGACGACGGCACCGTGGTCGGGCACGTGCGCATGCGCGTGCACGAGCGCGGTGTCGGGGAGACGCCGTCGTGCGGGACGGGCGCGTGCGCCGCGGCGCTCGCGGTGCGGGTCTGGGGCGGTCCCGGCGCGCCCGACACCTGGCTCGTCGACGTCCCGGGCGGGACGGTGCGCGTCCGTGCGCTCGACGGCGACCGCGTCGAGCTCGCCGGGCCGGCCGAGCTCGTGCACACCGGGGAGGTCGACCTCGCCGCGCTCGTCCCCGCCGCTACGGAGCCGGAGGTCGAGCGGGGGCCGATGGAGGCCGTCCCGGCGACCGCGGAGGAGGCACCGGTGCCGGCACCGCCGGTCGAGGGCGAGGACGGGCCCGCGGGGGACGCGACCGAGGTGCCGGGCACGGACGGGGCGGCCGCGTCGTCGGGCACGGACGGCACCTCGAGCCTGCGCGACGCGACCGCCGGCGTCTGAGCCGCGCCCGCCGGGCCGGATCAGGCGGGTGCGCGGACCTCGAGCACGCGGAACCCCTTGGCGCTCGCGGCCCGCTCGACGCGGGCGCCGGGAAGGAGCGGCGGCAGGTGCTCCGCGAGCCAGCGCTGCAGCGAGTCCGAGCCGAGGTTGCGCTGCACGACCAGGTGCGCGCTCGCGCCGGGCTCCAGGCGGGGCAGCCAGTGCAGGAGCATCGCGTGCAGGGCGTCCTTGCCCACCCGGATCGGCGGGTTGGACCAGATCGCGGCGAACGCGACGTCGTCGGGCACGTCCCCCGGTGTCACCGCGCGGACGTTGCCCAGCCCGAGACGCTCCGCGTTGCGGCGCACGAGGTCGAGCGCGCGCTCGTTGACGTCGACCGCCCACACCGTCGCGTCGGGCGCCTCGACGGCCATCGTCAGGGTCACCGGCCCCCAGCCGGACCCGAGGTCCAGCACGTGCGCCCCCGTGCGGTCGGCGACGACGTCGTCGAGCGGCGGCACCGTGCGGAGCAGCACCTGGGTGCCGAGGTCGAGGCGCCCGGGGGAGAAGACGCCGGAGGCGACCTCGACCTCGACGTCGCGGCCCGCGAGGCGCACCGAGATCGTGCGGCGCTCGGCGGCCGACGCGGGCTGCGCGGTGAAATAGTGGTCCTGCTCCGGGTCGACGGCCCGGTCGTGGTCCTCGGTCACGACGCGTGATCCTACGCGGCGCGGCCCCGCGCCGTGGGTCGCGGACCGGCGGCGTGGCATATCTGCTGGCTCCGGGACGAATATCCGTGCCACGCTTGTTCTCACCACAGGGCGCCGACGCGCCCGCACCCCACGGAAGGCGGCACATGACCCAGACCCCAGCGGACCCCACCACGGCTCAGGACGAGCCGACCGGCGCGACGCGGGACATCGCGAGCGACGTCGTGGCACGGGTGCTCGCTCGGGCCGGGACGGCACGCGCCGAGGGCGGCACGGTCCACGCGGACCACGACGGCGAGCAGCTCGAGCTCGCGGAGCGCAGCGCGCTGCGCCGTGTCGCGGGCCTGTCGACCGAGCTCCAGGACGTCACCGAGGTCGAGTACCGGCAGCTGCGGCTCGAGAAGGTCGTGCTCGTCGGGCTGTGGAGCCCCGGCTCCGACCCGCGCGAGGACGGCGCCCCCACCTCCGCCGAGGAGGCGGAGATCTCGCTGCGCGAGCTCGCCGCGCTCGCCGAGACGGCGGGCTCCCAGGTCCTCGACGGCATCATCCAGCGCCGCGCGAAGCCCGACCCCGGGACGTACCTCGGGTCCGGCAAGGCCGCGGAGCTGGCCGACGTCGTCGCGGCGACGGGCGCCGACACCGTCGTGATCGACGGCGAGCTCGCCCCGTCCCAGC
>CAZFUQ010000155.1:8677-9309 GCA_964521905.1 uncultured Cellulosimicrobium sp. | reverse complement strand
CGCCCCGGACCGAGAGCGCCGCGCCACCGCGCGCGTCGCCGTCGAGCTTCGTCAGCACGACGCCCGTGAAGTCGACGCCCTCCTCGAAGGCTTTGGCGGTCGTGACGGCGTCCTGGCCGATCATCGCGTCGATGACGAACAGGACCTCGTCGGGCTGCACGGCGTCGCGGATGTCCGACGCCTGCTGCATGAGCACGGCGTCGAGACCGAGGCGACCCGCCGTGTCGACGATGACGACGTCGTGCTGGCGCTGGCGCGCCGTCTCGACGCCCTCGCGCGCGACGCCGACCGGGTCGCCGATGACGTCGTCGACCTCGACGCTGCTCTGGTTGCCCGGGTGCGGCGCGAACACCGGCACACCCGCGCGCTCGGCGACGACCGTGAGCTGCGTGACGGCGTTCGGGCGCTGGAGGTCCGCCGCGACGAGGAGCGGCGTGTGCCCCTGCTCGCGCAGGTGCAGCGCGAGCTTCCCGGCGAACGTCGTCTTGCCCGCACCCTGGAGGCCCGCGAGCATGATCACCGTCGGCGGGGTCTTCGAGAAGCGCAGGCCGCGGCTCTCGCCGCCGAGGATCCCGACGAGCTCCTCGTTGACGATCTTGACGACCTGCTGCGCCGGGTTGAGCGCGCCGGAC
>CAZFUQ010000155.1:6638-8667 GCA_964521905.1 uncultured Cellulosimicrobium sp. | reverse complement strand
GACACCTCCTCCGACAACGCCCGCTCGCGCACGGTCGCGGTGAACTCGCGCACGACGGGCACGGCGACGTCGGCGTCGAGCAGCGCCCGCCGGATCTCCCGGATCGTCGCGTCGATGTCCGCCTCGGACAGCCGGCCCTTCGAACGCAGGTTCTTGAAGGTCGAAGTCAGTCGGTCCGACAGCGTGTTGAACACCGCGTCATCCTCACCAGTCGTCGGAAGTGTCGTGCGCGGCGCCTCGTCGACCGCGCCCCGAGGAGCGCGGCACGGGCCGTCCGCGAAGGTCAAGCCTACCCGGCGGCGTCGGACGTCCCCAGCACGGGCAGGGTCTGCCCCACGAGGTCGTCGACGAGCCGCGCCCGCCACGCCGTCCACGCGCTCGGGCCGAGCGACGACGCGTCCGCCTCCGTGAGCGCGCGCAGCACCTCCAGCAGGTCTGCTCGGTGGTCGACCGCCCGCGCGAGCTCGGCGACCGTCGCCGGGTCGTCGGGGTCCTCGCTCACGGCCAGGCGCGAGAGCGTGAGGTGGTGGCGCACGAGCCGCTGGACGTCCGCGACCACGTCGGGCTCGAACCCCATCCGACCCAGGATCGTGGGCACGAGGCGTGCGCCCTCCTCGGAGTGGTCGCCCGCTCCGGCGCGCTTGCCGATGTCGTGGAGGATCGCCGAGAGCAGGAGCAGGTCCCCGCGCTCGACGTCCTTGCGGTCGCGCGCGGCCCGCGCGGCGACCTCGACGAGGTGCCGGTCGACGGTGTGCCGGTGCACCGCGGCGCGCTGGGGCCGGTTGCGCACGCCGGCCCACTCGGGGATCCACGTCGTGACGACGCCCGCGAGGTCGAGCGCCTCCCACACCGCGACCTGCGCGTGCCCGGACCCGAGCAGCGACAGGAACGCGGTGCGCGCGGCCTTGGGCCACGGCTCGGGCAGCGGTGGGCACTGCGCCAGGCTCGCGACGGAGACGGGCGAGAGCGTGAGCCCCGTGCGCGCGGCGGTCGCGGCCGCACGCAGCGAGAGCAACGGGTCCGACGCCGGGTGGGCGTCGACCGCGAGGACGAGCTCGCCGTCGTGCTCGACGAGGCCGTCCCCGACCGGGCGCAGCCGCGGCGCGGCACGCCGTCCCCGGACGAGGACCGGGCGGCGCGCGATCGACGGACGCTGCAGCGCCTGCCGGGCCCGGCGCACCGTGGTGTCGAGCGCGTAGGAGATCTCGCGGCCCGCCTCGGCGAGGCTCGCGAGCAGCTCGTCGGGGTCGTCGTGGCCGGACAGGGCCGCGACCTCGTCGAGGTCGGCGAGCAGGAGCCGGCTCGTGTGCCGACCGGTCACGACCTGGAGCGTGTCCCGCACGTCCAGCAGGTGCGCGTGGGCACGGTCCACCGGACCGTGCGGCCGGTCGGTGAGCCAGGTCGCGGCGAGCGCCGAGAGCACGACCGCGTCGCGGATGCCGCCGCGCGACTCCTTGAGGTCGGGCTCGACGAGGTAGGCGAGCTCGCCCGAGCGCTCGGCACGCTCCCGGGTCGTGGAGAGCAGGTCGGGCAGCCGGCGTCGCGACGCCGAGCGCCAGTCGGTCAGCACCGCCGACGACGCGCGGTGGACGACGAGCGCGTCCCCCGCCACCGCGTGGACGTCGAGCCAGCCCACCGCGGCCGGGACGTCCCTCGACGCGACCTGGCGGCACTGCGAGAGCGAGCGCACGGCATGGTCGAGGTCGACGCCGGCGTCCCACAGCGGGTACCAGAGCCGTTCCGCGACGCGGGCGATCTCGTCCGCCGGGTGGCTGCGCCCGTCGTGGACGAGGACGAGGTCGAGGTCGCTCGCCGGACCCATGTCGCCGCGGCCCAGGCTGCCCACCGCGGCGAGCGCGAGGCCGTCCGTGGCGAGGTCGGCGGTCGCCTCGTCCCAGAGCTGGCGCAGCGACGTCGTGACGAGGTCCACGACGGCCGCGCGGCGCGCGACCCCGCTGCGCCCGGGCCCGCTCATGGAGCGGGCCCGGGCGCAGCGTCACGATCAAGGACCTGGCGGCCGATCTGGGGC
>CAZFUQ010000155.1:0-6628 GCA_964521905.1 uncultured Cellulosimicrobium sp. | reverse complement strand
GTGACGGTCCAGACCTTGCCGTCACCGATCTTGCCGGTCTGCGCGGCCTTGACGACGACCTCGGTGACGGCCGCCGAGTCGGCGTCGTCGACGAGGACCTCGATGCGGACCTTGGGGACCAGGTCCACCGTGTACTCCGCGCCGCGGTACACCTCGGTGTGGCCCTTCTGGCGGCCGTAACCGCTGGCCTCGCTGACGGTCATGCCGCGCACGCCCGCTGCCTCGAGGGCCGACTTCACGTCGTCGAGACGGTGCGGCTGGATGATTCCCGTGACGAGCTTCATGCCCGCACCTCCTTGATGACGCTGCCCTGCTGGATGGTCTCGTACGCCGTCTCGCCGTGGACCGCGAGGTCGATGCCGCCGACCTCGGCATCCTCGCTGACACGCCAGCCCAGCGTCGCCTTGAGGGCGAACGCGATGACCGCCGTGACGACGAGGGAGAACACGACCGCGACGAGCGCGATGAGGATCTGGACGATCAGCTGGTTGAAGCCGCCGCCGTAGAACAGGCCCGTCTCGGTCGCGAGGAAGCCGATGCCCACGGTGCCCCAGAGGCCGGCGACGAGGTGGACGCCGACGACGTCGAGGGAGTCGTCGTAGCCCCACTTGTACTTCAGGCCCACCGCGAGCGCCGAGAGGATGCCGGCGACGACGCCGAGGAGGATCGAGCCGAGCGGGCTCAGGCTGCCCGCGGCGGGGGTGATCGCGACCAGGCCGGCGACGACGCCCGACGCGGCGCCGAGCGACGTGGCGTGCCCGTCGCGGATCTTCTCCGTGGCGAGCCACCCGACGATCGCGGCCGCCGTGGCGGTGGTCGTGTTGACCCAGGCCAGACCGGCGTCACCCGTCGCGCCGTAGGCGGAGCCGGCGTTGAACCCGAACCAGCCGAACCACAGGAGCGCGGCACCCAGCATGACGAAGGGGAGGCTGTGGGGGCGCATCGGCTCCTTGCCGAAGCCCTTGCGCTTGCCGACGACGAGCGCGAGCACGAGCGCCGCGGCGCCGGCGTTGATGTGCACGACCGTGCCGCCGGCGAAGTCGATCGGATCGGCGATGGACGCGAACGGCCCGTCGCCCGAGAGCAGGCCCCCGCCCCAGACCATGTGCGCCATGGGGAAGTAGCTCAGGGTGACCCACAGGCCCGTGAAGACCAGCCAGGTGCCGAACTTCACGCGGTCGGCGATCGCGCCGGAGATGAGGGCGACCGTGATGATCGCGAACGTGACCTGGAAGCCGACGTCGACGATGACCGGCAGGCCCTCGGACATGGCGTAGACGTAGCCGTCGGGCGTCGACTCGAAGACGCCCTTGAGCCCGAACTGCTCGAGCGGGTTGCCGAACAGGCCCCCGACGCTCGTGCCGTACGACATCGACCAGCCCCACAGGACGTAGACGACCCCGATCACGGCCATCGCGCCGAACGACATCATCATCATGTTCAGGACGGACTTGCTGCGGACCATGCCGCCGTAGAAGAACGCCAGCCCTGGTGTCATGAGGAGCACGAGCGATGCCGAGACCAGCATCCACGCAGTGTTCCCCGCGTCCAGCGCACTGCCGTCCCCGAGGACTTCAGCCACGACCATCGGTTCCATCTCCCTTCGCCAGCCGGGCGGCTGGTCGGGGACTACGGTGGTGGCGGCGGGTTTCCCCTGCGGTGTCGTCGTGTTACGCGGGTGTGACAAGCGCCGCTCGGACGTAAACGTTCGGTTTCACCGGCGTCCGGGCGGGCTGCGACGTCCGGATCGCGACACGGTCGTGATCGCACCGTGACACGATCGTGACCGGCGTTCAGCCTCCCAGGAGCCCGTCCACGAACTGCTCGGGGTCGAACGGCGCGAGGTCGTCGGGGCCCTCGCCGAGCCCGACGAGCTTGACCGGGACGCCGAGCTCGCGCTGCACGGCGACGACGATGCCGCCGCGCGCCGTCCCGTCGAGCTTCGTCAGGACGATGCCCGTGACGCCGGCGACCTCGCCGAACACGCGCGCCTGGTTGAGCCCGTTCTGCCCGGTCGTCGCGTCCAGGACGAGCAGCACCTCCGACAGCGGCGCCTCCTTGGTGATGACGCGCCGGATCTTCCCCAGCTCGTCCATGAGCCCCTGCTTGTTCTGGAGGCGACCGGCGGTGTCGACGAGCACGACGTCCGCACCCTCGGACCGGCCTCGCCGGACGGCGTCGAACGCGACCGCGGCCGGGTCGGCACCGTCGCGGTCGGAACGCACGGTGGGCACGCCCACGCGCGAGCCCCACGTCTCGAGCTGGTCGGCCGCCGCGGCGCGGAACGTGTCCGCCGCGCCGAGCACGACGCTGCGGTCCTCGGCGACGAGCACGCGCGCGAGCTTGCCGACGGTGGTCGTCTTGCCGGTGCCGTTGACCCCGACGACGAGCACGACGGCGGGCACGGGCTCCCCGTCCTCCCCCGTGCGCGGCGTCGTCGCGAGCGACCGGTCGAGCGCCGGGTCGACGAGCGCGACGAGCTCGTCGCGCAGGAGCGCGCGCACGCTCGCCGCGTCGCGGACCCCGAGGACACGGACCTTGGTGCGCAGCGCGTCGATGAGCTCGCCGGCCGGGCCCGCGCCGACGTCGGCGAGCAGGAGCGTCTCCTCGAGCTCGTCCCAGTCGTCCTCGGACAGGTGGTCGCGCGAGAGCACCGAGAGCAGGCGGGCGCCGAACGGCGAGCCCGAGCGTGCGAGCCGGTCGCGCAGGCGGACGAGCCGGCCGGCGACCGGCTCGGGCCGCTCGACCGCCGGCGCGGCGGGCTCGGCGAGCGTCCCGGTCCCGGCTTCCGCGGGCGCCGCCGTCCCGGTGCCCGGCTCCGGCGGCGCGGCCGCCCCGGCGTCGGACGGCACGGTCGGCGCCGTGGGCGGCGCCTCGACGACGTCGCGGCGCGCACGCCGGCGGACGGAGACCGTCCCGGCGGTGACGAGGCCGGCGACGACCAGCACGGCAAGGACGATCCAGAGCGGGAGGAGGTCGTTCACGCGGGCAGTCTCTCAGACGCGCGCGGCGGGTGCCGTGGCCGGGCGTGCGTCACGCGTCGCGCGTGCGCTCCTCGGGGTGCTGGGGCCGCACGCGCTCGCGAGCCCGGTGCAGCACGTCGGTGAGCTCCTCGGCGTCCACGTACGCGGGCGTGCTCACCTCGGCCGCCGTGAAGAACTCGTCGATGCTCGAGTCGACCGGTTTCGGCATCCGGACGACACCGACGTGGTGCCCCTCGACGCGTCCGCGCCGCCCCGGCCGCAGGCCGGACCGGAAGTCGCGCCAGAACGCCCGCAGGCCCTGGCTCTCGGCGGGACGACCCGTGGCCTGGCTCTCGGAGCGCGCGACCACGCTCGCGAAGAGGAACACGACGGCGGCGGCGCCGAGCGCGATCGCGAGCCACACGAACATCCAGACCATGCGATCCAGTATCCGGGCCGCGACCGGGCCTGCACGCCGTGCCACGCCGTGCCGCCCGATCAGCACCACATCTTCACAAGCCGCGGAATTCCAACGATTCTCGGGTGTTCGCGCAGGTCCGGGCACCGCCGGTCCGCGGCGTGAGTCGACTCACACCGGGACCTCCTCGCGGGACTCGTCCATGCGCTGGCTGATGACCGTCGTCACGCCGTCGCCGCGCATGGTCACGCCGTAGAGCGCGTCGGCGATCTCCATCGTGCGCTTCTGGTGGGTGATGACGATGAGCTGGGAGTCCTCCTGCAGCTCGCGGAAGATCTCGAGGAGCCGGCCGAGGTTGACGTCGTCGAGCGCCGCCTCGACCTCGTCCATGACGTAGAACGGCGAGGGCCGCGCCTTGAAGATCGCGACGAGCAGCGCGACGGCCGTCAGCGAGCGCTCGCCGCCGGACAGGAGCGAGAGGCGCTTGACCTTCTTGCCGGCGGGCCGCGCCTCGACCTCGATGCCCGTCGTGAGCATGTCGTCCGGGTCCGTGAGGACGAGCCGCCCCTCGCCACCGGGGAACATCCGGGCGAAGACCCGCTCGAACTGCTCCGCGGTGTCGTGGTACGCGTCGGCGAAGACGCGCTCGACGCGCTCGTCGATCTCCTTGACGATCTCGAGGAGGTCCGTCCGCGACTTCCTGAGGTCGGCGAGCTGGTCGGCGAGGAACTTGTGCCGCTCCTCGAGGGCCGCGAACTCCTCGAGCGCGAGCGGGTTCACCCGGCCGAGCCGGCCCAGGTCGCGCTCGGCCGCCCGGAGCCGCTTCTCCTGGTGCGTGCGGTCGTAGGGCACCGCGCGCGGCGCGTCGTCGCCCTCGGACGCCACGGGCACGTCCCGGTGCGGGCCGAACTCCTCGACGAGCACCGCGGGGTCGAGCCCGAGCTCCTCGACGCTGCGCGTCTGCAGCTGCTCGACGCGCAGCTGTTGCTGCGCGCGGGCGACCTCGTCGCGGTGCGCGACGTCGGTGAGCTCACGCAGGCGGCCCGCGAGCTCGTCGACCTCGGCACGAGCAGCGGACACGGCGGTGTCGCGCTCGGCCCGGGCCGCCTCGGCGGCCGCCCGCTCGGCACCGGCCCGATCGAGCGAGCGCTCGATCGCGGCGAGGGCGCGCACCGCGCCGTCGCGCACCGCGGACGCGCGGGCCGCCTGCCGCACGCGGACGGCCTCTCGCCGGGCGGCGCGCTCACGCGCCTCGCGCTCGGCCGCGGCCGCCCGGGCCAGCGACTGCGCACGACCGGCGACCGCGCGCGACCTCTCCTCGCTCGTGCGCAGCGCGAGCCGCGCCTCCGTCTCCCGGGTGCGGGCCGCCGTGGCCAGCCCGGCCAGCCGGTCGCGCTCGACGCCCGCCTCCGCGACGGCCTCGTCCGACTGCTCGGGCGCCGACTCGGCGATCTCGAGCCGCTCGACGAGCCCGCCGAGCGCCGTCCGGGCCTCGTCCAGTCCCTGCGACGCGCGGTCGAGCGAGGCACGGACACGCTCCGCCTCCGCGGCCGCGGAGCGCGCGGAGGCGCCGAGGTGCCCGAGCTGCTCCGCGACGGCCGCGAGCCGTGCGTCGGACTCGTTCAGCCGTTCGAGCGTCTCGTCGTAACGGGCACGCGCCGCGGTCTGCGCCTCGCGCGCACCCACGAGGGCGAAGCGTGCCCGCTCGACCCGCGCCACGGCGTCGGTGTACGCGGCGCGCGCCTCGTCGAGCGCCGACTGCAGGTGCAGGACGCTCGGCGCGGAGGCCGACCCGCCCCAGGCCCGCGTCGTCGCCAGGAGGTCTCCCCCGCGCGTCACGACGGCGACCGTCGGGTCCTGCGCGACCAGGCCGCGTGCCTGCGCGAGGTCCTCGACCACGACGACACCCGTGAGCAGCACCCGTACCGCGTTCCCGACCCCGCCGGCCGCGGTGACGACGTCGACCGCCCACCGCGCGCCGTCGGGCAGCACGGCGGCGCGCTCCGCGGCACCCGACCCGACCTCGCCCCCACCGCGCTCCGCGGCGACGACGAGCCCGGCGCGGCCGGCGTCCTCGGTGCGCAGGTAGCGCAGCGCGTCGACGGCCGCGTCCACGGACTCGACGGCGACGGCGTCCGCGGCCGGGCCCAGCGCCGCCGCGACGGCGTCCTCGTAGCCCGTCTCGACGCCGAGCAGCGCCGCGAGCGACCCGAGGACGCCGACACCGTCGGTGGCGAGCAGCGCGCCCGCACCGTCCTTGCGGTCCAGGCTCAGCTCGAGCGCCTCGGTGCGCGCGCTCCAGGTGGCGCGCTCCTGCTCGGCGGCCGCGGCCTCGTCCTGGAGGTCCTTGACCGCGGCCACCGTGCGCTCGACGTCGTCGGCCGCGACCTCGTGCTCCGCGTCGAGGCCCTCCTCGCCCTCCTCGACGCCGACCACCTGCGTCTCGAGGACGGCGAACTCGGTGCTCGCCCGCGTCCCGCGCTGCTCCGCCTCGGCGAGCGACTCGCGCAGGCGCCCGATCTCCGCCTCGGCGGCCTCCACGCGCGTGCGCTGCGCCGCGACCTGCCCGGCGAGGCGTGCGAGGCCCTCGCGGCGGTCCGCCGCGCCGCGCAGCAGCGTCGCGACCGCCCGCTCCGCGTCGCCCGCGGAACGCTCGACGTCCTCGCGGTCCGCGACCGCCGCCGCGAGCGCGTCCCGCGCCCGGGCGACCTCGGCCTCGAGCTCCGTCTCGGTCACGCGGACGCGCTCGGCCTGCGCCTCGAGCTCGTCGGGGTCCTGCCCGCGCTGCGCGGGCTCCGGCCGGCCGAGCAGCCGCACGCGTTCCTCGGCCAGCGTCTGCGTCCCGCGCAGGCGCTCGCGCAGCGACGACAGCCGGTACCAGACGTCGGTGGCGCCACCGAGCGCGGGTGCCGCCTCGGCGGCCTCGCGCTCCAGCGCGCCGAGACGGTCGCGCGCCGCGGCGAGCCCGCGCTCCGCCTCCCCCTGCTGCGCCCGCAGCGCCGCCTCGTCGGCGGCCTCCTGCTCGAGCGTCGCCGTGAGCTGCGCGAGGTCGTCGGCGAGCAGGCGGGCCCGCGCGTCGCGCAGGTCGGCCTGGATCGTGGCGGCCTTGCGCGCGATCTCGGCCTGCCGTCCCAGCGGGCCGAGCTGGCGGCGGATCTCCGCCGTGAGGTCGGCGAGGCGGGTGAGGTTGGCCTGCATCGCGTCGAGCTTGCGCAGCGCCTTCTCCTTGCGCTTGCGGTGCTTGAGG
>CAZFUQ010000154.1:0-9436 GCA_964521905.1 uncultured Cellulosimicrobium sp. | reverse complement strand
GCCGGCATCGAGGTCATCCTCGACGTCGTCTACAACCACACCGCGGAAGGCAACCACCTCGGCCCGACGCTGAGCTTCCGCGGGATCGACAACAAGGCGTACTACCGCCTGGTCGACGGCGACGAGGCGCACTACTTCGACACCACGGGCACGGGCAACTCGCTGCTCATGCGCTCGCCGCACGTGCTCCAGCTCATCATGGACTCGCTGCGGTACTGGGTGACCGAGATGCACGTGGACGGGTTCCGCTTCGACCTCGCGGCGACCCTGGCCCGGCAGTTCCACGAGGTCGACCGCCTCTCGGCCTTCTTCGACATCGTGCAGCAGGACCCCGTGATCTCCCAGGTCAAGCTCATCGCCGAGCCGTGGGACCTCGGCGACGGCGGGTACCAGGTGGGTGGCTTCCCGCCGCTGTGGACCGAGTGGAACGGGCAGTACCGGGACACCGTGCGCGACTTCTGGCGCGGTGAGCCCTCGACGCTGCCCGAGCTCGCGAGCCGGCTGACCGGTTCCTCCGACCTCTACGAGCACAGCGGCCGCAAGCCCATCGCGTCGATCAACTTCGTCACGGCGCACGACGGGTTCACGCTGAACGACCTCGTGTCGTACGACGAGAAGCACAACGAGGCCAACGGCGAGGACAACCGGGACGGCGAGAGCCACAACCGGTCGTGGAACTGCGGCGTCGAGGGGCCGACCGACGACCCGGACGTCCGCGCGCTGCGCGCACGCCAGCGCCGCAACTTCCTGGCCACGCTCCTGCTCTCGCAGGGCGTGCCGATGCTCGCGCACGGCGACGAGATCGCCCGCACGCAGCGCGGGAACAACAACGGCTACTGCCAGGACAACGAGATCACCTGGATGGACTGGGGCGGCGAGGACGGTCTGGACGACGAGCGTGCCGCGCTCCTCGACTTCGCGCGGCACGTCGTCTGGCTGCGGCGCGACCACCCCGTGCTCCACCGGCGACGGTTCTTCGTCGGCCGCGGTGACGACGGCCCGCAGGATGCGCCCGGTGCGGAGTCCGGGACCCCGCCGGACATCGAGTGGTTCGACGTCACGGGATCGCGCATGGACTCCCAGGACTGGGCCCACGCGTACGCGCGCTCGGTCATGGTCTTCCTCAACGGCGACGCGATCCCCGAGCAGGACCGCCACGGCTCGCCGATCGTCGACGACTCGTTCCTGCTGCTGCTCAACGCCCACTCCGACGCGCTCGAGTTCACCGTGCCGCCGGCGGCGTACGGCGAGAGCTGGGACGTCGTGCTCGACACGGACGGCACGCGGGACGCCGGCGACGCGCTGCACCCCGGCGACACGGTGCCGGTCACGGGTCGTAGCGTCATCGTCCTGACCCGGCCGCCGCTGCGATGACGGCCGGCACCCCGACGGGCCCGGACGGGCGCGCCCTGCCCGTCTCGACGTACCGGCTCCAGCTCGGCCCGGGCCTCACGTTCGACGACGCCGCACGCCAGGTGCCGTACCTCGCCGCGCTCGGGGTGACGCACCTCTACCTCTCCCCCGTGCTCCAGGCCGCGCCCGGATCCACGCACGGGTACGACGTCGTGGACCACTCCCGCGTGAGCGCGGAGCTCGGCGGGCGCGCCGGTCTGGAGCGCCTCGCCGCGAGCGCTCGCGGAGCAGGCCTGGGGATCGTGCTCGACGTCGTCCCGAACCACATGGCCGTGCCGACGCCCGCGTGGCACAACCGTGCGCTGTGGTCGGTGCTCGAGGACGGTCCGGACTCGCCGTACGCGCGCTGGTTCGACGTCGACTGGTCCGCGGGCGAGGGTGCCGTGCTCATGCCCGTCCTCGGCCGGCGCCTGGGCGACGCGCTCGCCGCGGGCGAGATCGTGCTCGACGAGCTGGTGGTCCCGCACGACCCGGACGGACGGACGCAGCGGGTCCTGCGGTACGTCGACCACGTCTTCCCGGTGCGCCCGGGGACCGAGGACCTGCCCCTCGCGGAGCTCGTGGAGCGCCAGCACTACCGCCTGGCGTACTGGCGCGTGGGCGACGAGGAGCTCAACTACCGGCGGTTCTTCGACGTGGGGTCGCTCGTCGCGCTGCGCGTCGAGGACGAGGAGGTGTTCGACGCGACGCACGCCCTGGTGCTGGGGCTCGTGGCGGACGGCACGGTCGACGGCCTGCGCATCGACCACCCGGACGGCCTGGCGGACCCCGCGCAGTACCTCGATCGGCTCGCGGCGCGCACGGGCGGCGCGTGGGTCGTGGTCGAGAAGATCCTCGCGGGCGAGGAGCAGGTACCCGCCGACTGGGCGACGGTCGGCACCACGGGGTACGACGTCGCGTGGCGGCTCCAGCAGCTCTTCGTCGACCCGGGCGGCCGCGCGGGCCTGGACGCCGTGATGACCCGCCTGACGGGCGCGCTGCCGGGTCACCTCGAGGCCGTCGTGGAGGAGGCGAAGCACGAGGTCGTCGCCGGCCCCCTGTACGCCGAGGTGCACCGGCTGACGGACCTCGCGGCCGCCGTCTGCCACGACGACCCGCGCTTGCGCGACCACACGTGGCGCGGGCTGCACCAGTGCCTGCGCGAGCTCCTCGTCGCGTTCGACCGGTACCGCGCGTACGTGGTGCCCGGGAGCACGCCGCGCCACGAGGCGGTGCGTGCGGTCGAGGACGCCGCGGACCGCGCCCGGGCACGGCTCGACCCGGAGCGCGGCGAGACGCTCGACGTCGTCGTGGACCTCGTGCTGGGGCGGGAGGTCGGCAGCGCGGGGCGGCGGCGCGAGGCGCGGCGCGACGAGCTCGTCGTGCGGTTCCAGCAGGTGTGCGGCGCGGTCATGGCCAAGGGTGTGGAGGACACCGCGTTCTACCGGTGGACCGAGCTCGCGAGCCTGTGCGAGGTCGGGGGCGAGCCCGACCGGTTCAGCCTCGACGTGCACGACTGGCACGCGTTCGCGCAACGGTTCGTGGCGCTCACCCCCCGCGGCCTCACCGCGGGCTCGACGCACGACACCAAGCGGGGCGAGGACACGCGTGCCGCGCTGGGCGTGCTGTCCGAGGACGCCCGGGGCTGGGCACGGCTCGTCGACGAGGTCCGTGCCGCGACGGCGGCGCGACGGGGTGCGCTCGTGGACGGGCTCGCGGAGAGCCTCCTGTGGCAGACGGTCGCGGGCACGTGGCTCCCGGATCCCGAGCCCGACCGGGGAGCCGGCCGGGACGGCGCGATCGACCCCGACCGGCTCGTCGGCTACCTGCGCAAGGCGCTGCGCGAGGCGAAGGTCGCGACGTCGTGGACGAGCCCGGACGCGGCGTACGAGGACGCCGTCGCGGACCTGGCGCGGCGCACGCTCGCCGAGCCCGCGGTCACCGGCGCGTTCGCCCGCTGGGCGCGCGAGCACCGCGAGGAGCTGCGCGCGGCGAGCCTCGGGGTCAAGCTCGTCCAGCTCACCGCGCCCGGCGTCGCGGACGTGTACCAGGGCAGCGAGTCGTACGGCCCCACGCTCGTCGACCCGGACAACCGCCGACCGGTCGACGTCGACGACCTGGCCCGGCGCCTGGCCCGGCTCGACGAGGGGACGGTGGCCCGCACGCTCGCCGACGAGAAGCTGCTCGTCACGTCGCGCGCGCTGCGCGTGCGACGCGCCCTGGCGGACGTGTTCGTCGGCGCCGGCGCCGGGTACGCGCCCGTCGCCGCGTCCACCCCGTGCGCGGTCGCGTTCGCCCGCACGTCGCCCGGGCCGCAGGGCGACCGGGTCGCACGCGTCGTGACCGTCGCGACCCGGCTCGCGGGGACGGTACGCCGGCTGGGCGGCTGGCGCGACCACGTCGTGGCGCTCCCGTCGGGGACCGGCACGTGGGTCGACGCGCTCACCGGGCGCGAGCACGCCGCGGGCGCGGTCCCGGTGGCGGAGCTGCTCGCGGACCTGCCCGTCGCCCTCCTCGTGGCCGGGCCGCCCGCCGGGGAGGCGACGCCGTGACGCGCGTCCCCGCGCCCCGCGCCACGCCCATGCTGTCCGTCCCCGGCCCCCGCCCCGTCGTCTGGGCACCGGCCGCGCGCAGCGTCGAGCTCCTCCTGCCCGAGCCCGGCTCGGGCTCCTTCGAGGGGGCACGCCGGCTCCCGCTGCGCCTCGTCGGAGCGCACGTGCCCGGCTGGTGGGGCTACGACCACGAGCTGCCGTGGGGCACCGACTACGGCTACTCCCTCGACGGTGGTCCCGGTCGGCCCGACCCGCGCAGCCCGTGGCAGCCGTACGGCGTCCACGGCCCGAGCCGGACGTTCGACGCGACGTTCGCGTGGACCGACGGCGCGTGGACCGGGCGCGACCTGCGCGGCGAGGTCCTCTACGAGCTGCACGTCGGCACCTTCACGCCACCGGGCACGCTCGACGCGGCGATCGACCGGCTGGACCACCTCGTCGGGCTGGGCGTGGGTGCGGTCGAGCTCCTGCCCGTCGCGGCGTTCGGGGGCCGCCGGGGCTGGGGCTACGACGGCGTGCACCTGTACGCGGTGCACGAGCCGTACGGCGGGCCGCGCGCGCTGCAGCGCTTCGTGGACGCCGCGCACGCGCGCGGGATCGCCGTCGTGCTGGACGTCGTCTACAACCACCTCGGCCCGTCCGGGAACTACCTGCCGGAGTTCGGCCCGTACTTCACCGACGCGCACACGACGCCGTGGGGCACGGCCGTGAACCTGGACCGGTCGGGCAGCCGCGAGGTGCGCGAGTGGGTCATCGACAACGCGGAGCGGTGGTTCGCGGAGTTCCACGTCGACGCCCTGCGCCTGGACGCCGTGCACGCGCTCGTCGACGACTCCCCGACCCACGTGCTCGCCGAGCTCGCACGGCGCGTCGAGCGGGTCGAGCAGGCGCTCGGCCGGCCGCTGACCCTGATCGCCGAGTCCGACGAGAACGACCCCGCGACGATCACTCCCGTCGAGCAGGGCGGGCGGGGGATGCGCGCGCAGTGGGCCGACGACGTCCACCACGCCGTGCACGCGCTGCTCACGGGCGAGCGCCAGGGCTACTACGTGGACTTCGGCCCCGTCGCCGTGCTGCGCAAGGCGCTGACCGGCGCGTTCGTGCACGACGGGACGTACTCCACCTTCCGCGGGACGACGTGGGGGCACCGCGTGCCCGCCGGGACGGACGGGCACGCGTTCGTCGTGTGCTCGCAGAACCACGACCAGGTCGGCAACCGCGCCCGCGGCGACCGGACGTCCGCCACGCTCGACGGCGGCGGCCTCGCGACCGCCGCGGCGCTCGTCCTCGTCTCCCCCTTCACGCCGTTGCTCTTCATGGGCGAGGAGTGGGGGGCCTCGACGCCGTGGCAGTTCTTCACCGACCACGCCGAGCCCGAGCTCGCGGACGCGGTCCGGGCCGGGCGCGTCGCGGAGTTCGGCGGGCACGGCTGGGACGGTGGCCGGGTCCCCGACCCCCAGGACGAGGCCACGTGGGCCGCGAGCGTGCTCGACTGGTCCGAGCGCCGCCACGGCGAGCACGCCCGGCTCCTCGCCTGGTACCGGGCGCTCGCCCGCCTGCGGGACCGGACCGACGTGCGCTCGGGCGACCTGTCCGTCGTCCGGGTGCACGGCCCGGGCGGCATCGCCGACGACGCGTCCGGCGAGGAGTCGCGCGTCACGGGCGCGCCGGGCGACGGTCCCGCGTTCGTCGTCGACCGGCGCACGGTGGCCGTCGCCGTCAACCTCGGGCGAGCGCCCCGTCGGGTGCGCCTCGGTCTCGGCGGGGTGCCGCGCGTCCTCGCGGCCTGGCACCCCGCGACGCACGTGAGCGGACGGCACGTCGACCTGCCCGCGCGTTCGGTCGCCGTCGTGGCCTGGGTGTGACTACGCTCACGGTCATGGGGTCCAGGAAGAAGAAGCACGGCAAGAGCCCGACGAAGCGCAAGGGCGGCAAGGGCGCCGCACCGGCGGCGCACCCGGCCTGGGACGTCACGCCGGCGCAGGCGCTGCGCGCGCCCGCGGGCTTCGACCTCGCGACGTTCGACCGTGGGTCCACGCCGGGCTTCAGGGGTGACAAGGTCGCCGGCCAGGCGCTCGTCGCGAAGCACGCGGACGAGCTGTCCGACCTCCAGGAGCGGCTCTTCGCGGAGGGGCGCTCCGGCGGCTCGCGCTCGGTGCTGCTCGTGCTGCAGGGCATGGACACCTCGGGCAAGGGCGGCATCGTGCGCCACGTCGTCGGGCTCGTCGACCCCCAGGGCGTCGCGCACCGCTCGTTCGGCGTCCCGACGCCCGAGGAGCGCGGGCACCACTTCCTGTGGCGCGTCCGCAGGTCCCTCCCGCGGCCCGGCTACATCGGCGTGTTCGACCGCTCGCACTACGAGGACGTGCTCGTCGCGCGGGTCGACTCGCTCGTGCCTGCGGACGTGTGGGAGAAGCGGTACGACGAGATCAACCGCTTCGAGGAGAAGGTCGCCGCGTCGGGCACCACGATCGTCAAGGTCGCCCTGCTCGTGTCCTCCGAGGAGCAGCGCGCCCGGCTCGAGGAACGGCTCGAGCGCCCGGACAAGTTCTGGAAGTACAACCCGAGCGACGTCGACTCGCGCGCGAAGTGGCCCGCCTACCAGGAGGCGTACCAGGCCGTGCTCGACCGGACCAACACCGAGATCGCTCCCTGGCACGTCGTGCCGGCGGACCGCAAGTGGTTCGCCCGGCTCGCGGTGAGCGAGCTCCTGCTCGACGCGCTGCGCCGCCTCGACCTCGGCTGGCCCCCGGCCGACTTCGACGTCGAGGTCGAGAAGAAGCGGCTCGCGGCGACCTGACCCGCACCGTGACCGCGTCGGACGAGCAACGCGCGGGCGGGCCCCCGACGGCGCCCGGTCCGGGTCCGCGCGAGGCCATCGCGTTCCGCCGCCTCACGCGCGACGACCTCGCGACGCTCGCCACGTGGCTCGCCCGGCCGCACGTCGCGCGGTGGTGGCACCACGAGACGACGACGGCGGCCGTCGAGCGTGACTTCGGGCCGGCGGTCCGCGGCGAGGAGCCCGGCGAGGACCTGGTCGTGCTCGTCGACGGCGCGGCCGCCGGGCTGCTGCAGCGTTCGTCCCTGGCCGACTACCCCGCATACCGGGACGAGCTCGTCGCCGCCGGGGTCGACGTCCCCTCGGGCGCGGTCACCCTGGACTACCTCCTGGGCGAGCCGGGCCTCACGGGCCACGGCCTGGGCACCCGGGTCCTGCGGTCCGCCGTCCTCGCCACCTGGCGCGAGCGTCCCGACGCCACGACGGTCGTCGTCCCGGTGTCGGCCGCGAACGTCGCGTCGTGGCGCGCGCTGGAGAAGGCGGGCTTCCGGCGTGTCGCGGACGCCGAGCTCGAGCCCGACGACCCCGCCGACTCGCGGCGGCACCGGGTCTACCGCTGCGACCGCCCGGTGCGACCGTCGCCGTGACGCGCGGTCAGGCGACGGTGCGCGCGACCGTGCGGCCCTCCTCGGCGAGCGCGCCGAGGCGCGAGAGCGCGCGGTAGTACTTCTTGCGGTAGCCGCCGCGCAGCATCTCCTCGGTGAACAGCCCCGTCTCCCCCACGCCGGCGAGCAGCACCGGCACGTCGCGGTCGTAGAGACGGTCGACCAGCACGACCAGCCGCAGCGCGGCGGACTGCTCGGTCACGGGGTGCACGCCGGTCAGGGCGACGACCTCGACGTCGTCGAGCAGCGCGCGGTAGCGGCTCGGGTGCACGTGGGCGAGGTGGGCGAGGAGGTCGTCGAACACGTCGAGCGTCGCGCCGGGGCGGGCCCCGGCGACCACACGCACGACGTCGTCGGGCAGGGGCGCGGAGTCGGTGACGACCGCACGGTGGCGGTAGTCCTCGCCGTCGACGCGCAGCACCTCGAACCGGGCCGCGAGCGCCTGGATCTCGCGCAGGAAGTCCTCGGCGGCGAAGCGGCCCTCGCCGAGGGCCTCGGGCAGCGTGTTGGACGTCGCGGCGAGCGCCACGCCGCGGTCGGCGAGCTCGCGCAGGAGCCGCGACATGAGCACGGTGTCGCCCGGGTCGTCGAGCTCGAACTCGTCGATGCACACGAGCTTCTTCGTGGCGAGCGCGTCGACGGTCGCCTGGAACCCCAGGGCTCCGACGAGGTTGGTGTACTCGACGAACGTGCCGTACGCGCTGGCGTCGAGACCGACGGCGTGCGCGAGCGAGGTGAGCAGGTGGGTCTTGCCGACGCCGAAGCCGCCATCCATGTACACCGCGGGCGCGGTCTGCTTGCGGCTGCCGAACAGCCCCCTGCGCGCGGGCTTCACGACGGCGGCCGCGACCTCCTCGAGGCGCGCGACGGTCCGGGCCTGGCTGGGGTAGGCGGGGTTCGCCCGGTACGTCGCGAAGCGCGCGCCGGAGAAGTGCCGGGGGGGCACGAGGTCGGCGAGCAGGCGCGCGGGCGGGACCGAGGGACGGACGTCGGCGAGCGCGCGCGGGGCGCCTCCCGCGTGGGCGGTCGCGTCGGGGTCCGACGTGCGGGAGGTGCCGGGGAGGGCTGCCGGGGCCGAGGCGCCACCGGCGACGGGCGAAGTCACGAGGATCCAGCCTACGCCCGGGGCTAGCCTGGCGGCTGTGACCTCCACCACGACGCCCGCCGAGCAGCCCCTCGAGCAGCCCGGGGGCCGGACCGACCTGCCCCCGCTCGACCTGCTGCTGCCCGCCGCCGAGCACGTCCCCGCCGACGCGCGCGAGGAGCGCCTGACCGCGCTCTACGCCTACGGGCCACCGGCCCGCGGAGCGTCGGTGGTGCGGGCCAACATGGTCGCGAGCGTCGACGGTGCGGCCTGGGGCCCGGACCACCGGTCGGGGTCGATCAACGACGACGCCGACTGGCGCGTGTTCCGCGTGCTGCGCGCGCTCGCCGACGTCGTGCTCGTCGGAGCGGGGACGGCGCGCGCCGAGGGGTACACGGCGCTGAGCCGGCCGCGCGGGCTCGCGCACCTGGTCGACGCCCCGCTCGAGCTCGCGATCGTGACCCGGACCGGACGCGTGCCCGAGGCGCTCGCCCGCGGCGGGCGTCCGCCCTACGTGCTCACGGGTCCCGCGGGGGCGGCCACGGCCCGCGACGGCGTGCCCGCGGACCGGGTGCTCGTCGTCGGGCAGGACGGGGCGACCCCGCCCGGCCCCGCGGTGCCCGACGTCGGCCCTCGGGACGCCGTCGACCTCGCCGCCGGGCTGGCCGCCCTGGCCGGGCGCGGTCTGGTCCGCGTCCTCACGGAGGGCGGGCCGACGCTCCTGGGCGACCTGCTCGCCGCCGACCTCGTCGACGAGCTGTGCGTGACCACGACGCCGAACGTCGTCGGGCGGGGGCCGGGCCGGATCGTCGCGGGGTCCGCCGCGTCGGGCGTCACCGCGGCCCCGCCGCACGGCGCCCGCCTCGCGCACCTGCTGCACAGCCCTACGGACCGGCCGGGCTCGCCCGCCGGGACGACCGCCGCACGCTGGGTCCTGCCGCTAGGCTGACGCGCGTGACCGACA
>CAZFUQ010000153.1:0-9439 GCA_964521905.1 uncultured Cellulosimicrobium sp. | reverse complement strand
CCGTGACGTACTCGTCGAGCTCGAACGTCGTGACGACCACGACGTGCACGTGGCTCGCCGCACGGTCGGCGACGATCCGCCGGGTCGCCTCGAGCCCGTCGAGGCCCGGCATGCGGACGTCCATGAGCACGACGTCGGGCAGGTGCTCGAGCGCGAGCCGCACCGCGTCGTCGCCGGTCGCGGCCTCCGCGACGACGCGCATGTCGTCCTCGGAGTCGATGAGCGCGCGGAAGCCGCCGCGCACGAGCGCCTGGTCGTCGGCCAGCACGACGTCGATCATGGTGCCTCCTCGCGCCGGGACGGTGCCTCGTCGGACCGCCCGGTGATACCCGGCGCGGGCGTCGTGCCCGGCCAGGGAAAGACTGCCTGCACGCGGAAGCCGCGTCCAGCGGTGCCGGAGCCCGCTCCTGGTGCCGGAGGCGGTCCGGGCACCCGCCCCGCCGCGACCGAACCGCCGACGCTCTCGACACGTTCGCGCATGCCGCGCAGTCCGTACCCCGGCTCGACGTCGGCCGGCGGGTCCGCCCCGTCGTTGGTCACGGTCACCGTCACGCGGCGCGGGGCAGGGTCTCGCCCCGCCCCGGCGTCGCTCGGGTCGGGTCCGGCCCCGGTGCCGGTACCGACGACGACGTCGACGCGGACGTCGACGCGCGTCGCACCGCGCGCGTGCCGGCGGACGTTCGTGAGCGCCTCCTGCACCACGCGGTAGACGACGCCCGCGAGGTGGTCGGACAGGTCGGCGGTCGCGGGGTCGACGTCGAGCGCGACCGCGAGCCCGCCTCCCTCCGCCTGCCGGACGAGCCGGGGGAGCGCGCCGAGGTTCCAGGTCGGGGCGAGCGGGGCGCCGTCGTCACCCTCCCCGCGCCCCTCCCCCCGGACGATGCCGAGCACCGCCCGCACCTCGTCGAGCGCCTCCGTGCTGGTCGTGCGGATCGCGGTGAGGGCGCTGCGGGCCTGGTCCGGGTCGCGGTCGAGCAGGTGCAGCCCGACGCCGGCCTGGACGGTGATGGCCGAGAGCGAGTGGGCGAGGACGTCGTGGACCTCGCGGGCGATGCGCAGGCGCTCGTCGGCGACGGCCGTCCGTTCCCGCTCGGCGCGCCCGACGCGCTCGGCCTCGCGCGCGGCGGCGATCCGGGCCGACCGCTCGCGGATCGTGCCCGCGACGAGCAGCACGACGACGGTCCAGGCCGTCCCGCCGAGGAGCGTCGCCCGGGGCGGGGCGTCGGGGCGCAGCGCCGCGGCCGCGACGACGACCCCGGCGAGCAGCACCGCACCGCCCCACGCCACCCGGCGAGCGCGCTCCGCGGGACCGCTGAGCAGCACCCCGACGAGCACCCCGACGGGTCCCGCGAGCGCCGGTCCCCATGCGTACCCGGCGACGAGGAAGACGCCGACCGCCGTCACGGACACCGCCACCGCGACGATGGGGCGCGGCACGAGAAGCACGAGCGCGAGCGGGGACACGAGGAGCAGGGCGAGCGCGGCCAGGTCGAGCGGGCGCGCACCCGGCTGCCCGTGCGTCGCGCCGACCGACCCGGCGACCGAGACCACCGCGAGCACCACGGCGAGGAACGCCCGGGGGCGGCGACGGTCGAGCGGGCCCATGCGTCGCACGCTACGCCGCGCGCGGCCGGGCCGCGTCCGACCGGGGTGCCGGCCGCCGTCGTCCCGGGGTGCCGACGTGCCCCGCCGGAGGAGGCACGACGACGACACGGGTGCCGACCCGAGGTGGCGCTCTCGCGGTAGCCTGCGTCGCGTGACGGCGCACGACCCGCACGTCGGCCCCGGACCTGTCGAGGAGCCCGGGGACCCTGCGGCCGTCGACGCGGGGCGGACGACGGCCCCCACGGGCCGGAGCGTCGAGCGCGTCGTCCTCGGGATCTACGTGCTGGTGCTCGTGCGGGTCGTGCTGCTCAAGATCCACACCGACGGCTTCGGCGACCTCGTCGGGCGTCGGTCGATCAACATGGTCCCGCTGGGCGGCACGGGCACGGGCGGGCTCGGGTCCAGCGAGCTCGCCGTCAACGTCCTCGCGTTCGTCCCGCTCGGCGTGCTCGTCCACCTGGCGGCCCGGTGGCGAACCTTCGCCAGGACGTTCCTCCCCGTCGTCGTGCTGGTCGCCCTGGCCGCGGGGCTCTTCACCTGGTTGCAGGTCATGGGCATCCGGTTCCGGTCGTAGCACCGCCGCAGAGCCGGTGCGCTCGGACGAGACCGCCGCCGGCTCAGGTGGTCGGCTCCCGCACCGCGGCGAGCACGACGGGGTCGTCGCAGCCGCGCGCGAACCCGGCGATGCGCCGGTCGATGTCGCGGCCGAGCACCCACGAGCCGATGCGCTCCGCGAGCGGCGCGAGCCAGCGGGGGCGGCACCGGAAGCTGTAGCGCCAGGTCGCGCGCGTCCCGCCGGACGGGTCGGGGGCGAAGCGCCAGCCACCCGCGAGGTTCTCGAAGAACCACGACCCGCGGACCATGCGCATGCCCACGTTCGTCGGCGGGTTGTAGGAGACGTACTCGCTGACCATCGACAGGCCGGTGCGGTGCCGGGTGAGGGTCCGCACGCCCTTGGCCGGGGCGGTCGCCCCGTCGAGGAAGCGCTGGTGCCGGATGAACGGGTCCCAGCGCAGGCGCACGTCCCCGGTGGTCTGCGAGACGGCGAACGCGGTCGCGGGGTCGACGGCCACCACGCGCGAGGACTCGACGACGGGCATGGACGGATGCTCCCACGCGGAGCCGCGTCGCGCCTCGAGCGCGAGGTGCCGGGAGGAGCCGACCGCCACCAGCCCACAGCGAGGGCCCGTCGGCGCGGCGTCGCCGCAGGGTCCGGACGCGAGAGCGGCCCGCCCCTGATCGAGGGGCGGGCCGCTCAGGACCGCGGCGGGAGGGCGGGGTCAGGACGCGAAGGCGTACCCGGCGTCGGTGCACTGGGCGCGGAACGCGTCGAGCGCCTCCTGGAGGTCGGCCGTGTCGATCGCGGTGCCCTGGACGGCGGACTCGAACGGCGCCTTGATGGCGTTGAGGTTCTCCTGCAGCTCCGGGTCCGCGAAGGTCTGCACGGCGACGAGGCGCTCGCGCGTCGTCGAGATGGCCGCGGCGGCCTCCTCGGTGTCGGGCGTCTCGAGGAAGGGGGTGTTCTCGGCGACGAGGCGCTCGGTGGAGTACTCGCCGCTGTAGAACGTGTTGCACGTGGTGGTCACGGAGACGACGGTGGGCGTGACCTCGGGGGCCGCCTCGGTCGTGGTGGTCTCGGTGGCTGCCGCGTCGTCGCTCGCCGGGTCGGTCGGCGAGGCGCAGGACGCCAGCAGGAGGGCACAGGAGAGCGCCGCGGTAGCGGCAAGGAACTTACGCATGCTAACGATTTGACACCGCTGTGCCGCCGGGACGCAAGGAGATTCGGCGGCCGAAGGTCCCGATTCTCGCGGAATTCCGCCGATTGTCACCGCGTCTTGTGCGGAGCGTCACAAAGTAACGTACATCTGTACCGGTCGTTCCACGTCGAGGACGACCTTGCCCCGGACGTGCCCGTCGGCGACGAGCCGCAGGCCCGCGGCCGCGTCCGTGAGGGGGAACCGGGCGGAGATCTCCGTGCGGAGCAGGCCTGCCTGGGCGAGTGCCAGCACCTCGTCGAGCGCGCCCTTGGCGTCCACCTTGTCCAGGATCCCGGCGGCCCGTGAGGCGTCCGAGCCGACGATCGTCACCGCGCTCGGCGGGTCGTCCGGCGCGGTGGGCGCGAGGGCGTCGCCCAGGAGCTCCACGGTCGCGGCGACGGTCTCGTCCGAGCCGACCAGGTCGACGACGACGGTCACCTCGTCGAGCCCGTCGGGCAGCGCGCGCACGGCCTCGACGAGCCCCTGCCCGTAGGGGACGGGCGTCGCACCGAGCTCGCGCAGGTAGTCGTGGTTGGCCGTCGACGACGTCCCGACGACGCGTGCCCCGAGCGCCGTCGCGATCTGCACCGCGGCGGACCCCACTCCGCCGCTCGCGCCGTGCAGCAGGACCACGTCGCCCCGGCCGACGTCGGCCTGGACGAGCGCGGAGAAGGCGGTCGCCGCCGCGACGGGGAGCACGGCCGCCTGGTCG
This sequence comes from uncultured Cellulosimicrobium sp., assembly GCA_964521905.1. Classification (GTDB taxonomy): domain Bacteria; phylum Actinomycetota; class Actinomycetes; order Actinomycetales; family Cellulomonadaceae; genus Cellulosimicrobium. The sequence continues at coordinate 5,365 of CAZFUQ010000153.1, read as the reverse complement.
AGCGGCACGGACGGGGGCGTGCGGCGCACGTGGTCGGCGTGCACGAGCGACAGCGCGCGCTGGGCGCCGCTCCCGTGCCACACGACCTCGTCGCCGGGCGCGAGGTCGGTCACGTCCGGGCCGACGGCGTCGACCACGCCGGCGGCCTCGAACCCCAGCACGCCCGGGACCTTGCCGCCGAACGTGCCCGCGAGGCGCTTGACGTCGGCCGGGTTGATGCCGACCACGCGGTTCGCGACGCGTACCTGGCCGGGTCCGGGCTCGTCGACCTGCTCGTCGGCGACCCGCAACGCCTCCGGCCCGCCGAAGGCGTCGAAGACGACGACGGTGCTCATGCAGGACCCCCAGGAAGATCTCGCCGGACGGCGTCGGACGGCGCACCACGCGGTGGCGAGACCTCGCGGCGGACCCGGGCGGGCCGGGCGGGCCCACTCTTCCACCCCGGACGGTCGCTGTCATGCACCGCAGGGGGTACGCGCGGGGAGAGAGGTACCCACCCGGGACGGATCTCCCCGGTCGCCGGCGTTGTGATCGTCGTGACGACCTCCCGAGGGACCGACGACCGCTCCGCGCGCGAGCGCCTGCTCGCCGTGCGCGCGGAGGCCACCACCCGCCTGCACGGGCTGCGGGCCGACGTCGCGGGCATCGTCGAGGCGTCGCGCGACTCCAACGCGGACGACGAGCACGACCCCGACGGCGCGACGATCGCGTTCGAGCGCGCCCAGGTCGACGCCCTCGCGCGCGCCGCGGCGGCGCAGGTCGAGGAGGCCGACGCGGCGCTCGCGCGGATCGACGCGGGCACGTACGGCGTGTGCGAGGTCTGCGGGCGACGGATCGCGTCCGGACGGCTGGAGGCCCGTCCGACCGCGCGGACGTGCGTCGCGTGCGTCCCACGCCTAGCGTCGTAGCGCGGCGTCGCGCCCGCGGGCCGCGTGAGGAGGGGGACGGACCATGGTCACGAACGCGCGCCGAGCCGAACGCCACGACGGGGAGCCGGACGTCGTCGAGCTCAACCCCGTCTTCTCCCGGCCGGGCGAGGCGACGGCGCTGCCCAAGTTCCGCTTCCCCGCCGACGAGTCGCTGCCGTCGACCGCCTACCAGATCGTCCACGACGAGTCCATGCTGGACGGCAACGCCCGGCTCAACCTCGCGACGTTCGTCGGCACGTGGATGGACGACCACGCCACGCGGCTCTACGTGGAGTCCGCGGACAAGAACATGATCGACAAGGACGAGTACCCGCGCACCGCGGCGGTCGAGACGCGGTGCTGGACCATGCTGGCCGACCTGTGGCACGCGCCCGACCCCGAGCGGGCGATCGGCACGTCGACGATCGGCTCCTCGGAGGCGGGCATGCTCGGCGGTCTCGCCCTCAAGCGGCGCTGGCAGCACGCGCGCCGCGCGGCCGGCAGACCGACGGACCGCCCGAACCTCGTGCTCTCCAGCGCCGTGCAGGTGTGCTGGGAGAAGTTCTGCAACTACTTCGACGTCGAGGCCCGCTACGTCCCGATCTCCGAGCAGCACAAGGTGCTCGACGGCCACGACCTCGAGCGGTACGTCGACGAGGACACGATCGGCGTCGTCGCCATCATGGGCGTGACGTACACCGGGATGTACGAGCCGGTCGCGGAGATCGCGAAGGCGCTGGACCGCATCCAGGAGGCGACCGGGATCGACGTGCCGATCCACGTCGACGGGGCGTCGGGCGGCATGGTCGCCCCCTTCCTGCAGCCGGACCTGGAGTGGGACTTCCGCGTCGCCCGGGTCGCCTCGATCAACACGTCCGGGCACAAGTACGGCCTCGTGTACCCCGGGCTCGGGTGGGTCGTCTGGCGCGACACCGACGTGCTGCCCGAGGACCTCGTGTTCCGCGTGAGCTACCTCGGCGGCGAGATGCCGACCTTCGCGCTGAACTTCTCCCGCCCCGGGGCGCAGGTCCTGCTGCAGTACTACCTCTTCCTGCGCCTCGGCCGGTCGGGCTACGAGAAGGTGCAGGGCGTCTCGCACGACGTCGCGCGGTACGTCGCCGACGAGATCGCCACGATGCCGGCGTTCGAGCTGTGGAACGACGGCTCGGACATCCCGGTGTTCGCGTGGAGCCTGCGCGAGGGCCACACGACGCGCTGGAACCTCTACCACCTGTCGGAGCGGCTGCGTGCGAAGGGCTGGCTCGTGCCCGCGTACCCCATGCCGGCCGACCTCACCGACCTCACCGTGCAGCGCGTCGTCGTGCGCAACGGGTTCAGCCACGACCTCGCGTCGGCGTTCCTCGGCGACCTGCGGGACGAGGTCGAGGCCCTCGACGCCCTCACCGAACCGCTGCCCGCGGCGAGCCAGGTCTCCGGCTTCCACCACTGAGCGCGGCCGTGCTCCTCGCCGTGCCCTCGACGGGCTCCGCACGGACACTGGGAGGCAGGCGGCGGCCGACGTGGTCGTCGATCCCGACCGACCGGCGCCGTGCGCCGGGGCGGCCCGACCACCCGGAGGGTGAGCCATGACCTCAGTCTCGACGGTCTCCGAGGAGACCGTGACCGCCGCCCCCGGACCGGGCAGGTCCGCCCCTCCCGCGGGCGCGTCGCCCTGGGCGGAGAAGGTCGCGGTCTGGGGCGGGCGGATCCTGCAGGCCTACGCGGTGTGGCTGCTGCTCGGGCTGATCTTCCGACCGGTGGCCCGGCAGGCGGAGCGGCCGGTCGCCGAGCTGCTCTCGATCACGAACATCCCCTCGTACCCGACGCTGTTCTCGGCCGTGGTCGTCGGGCTCGTGGCGAGCGGGTTCCTGCGGCGACGCCGTGCGGCGCTGTGGTTCGTCGTCCTGGTGTGGCAGCTCCCGTCGGCGCTCGTCGTGCTCCTCGCCCTCGTGCTGGACCTCGTGGACCCGTCGGCCGGGGTCGTCGACGACGTCACCTGGATCACGTACGCGGCGGCCGCCGTGGGCCTCGTCCTCACCCTCGTCCTCGTCGCCGCGCGCCGCGCGTTCCCGGCGCGCATCGCGCGCGGGGCCTGGTTCTCGGCCCTGCTGGTCCTCGTGGCCGGGTTCGTGGTCGCGGTCGTCGTCGTGACCGCGCTGCTGGAGGTCGTGCCGACGACGCTGGGCTCGCTGGGCGACCGTGTCGCCTGGGCGGCGAGCGTCTCGGTCGGGCTGTCGCCGCACGAGGAGCCGTTCGCCGTCGACGGGACCGCGCCGGGATGGACCGCGCTCGTGGGCGGGGTGATCTCCGGGCTCGGCCTGGTCGCGGCGGTCGTCGTCTTCCTGCGGACCGGCCCGCGCGACACGGCCCGCGACCCGGCGGAGGAGCTCACCGTGCGCAGGCTGCTCCTCGAGCACCCGAGCGACGACTCGCTCGAGTACTTCGCGACGCGCGACGACCGGTGGGTCACGTTCTCCGCCGACGGCCGCGCCGCGGTCTCCTTCCGCGTGGTGAGCTCGGTCCTGCTCGCCGCGGGCGACCCGATCGGCGACCCGGCCTCGTGGCCGGACGCGATCGAGCGCACGCTCGCGCTCGCGCGCCGGCACGGCTGGGCGCCCGGGGTCGTCTCCGCGAGCGAGCGGGGTGCCCGGGCCTATCGCGACGCCGGCCTGGCGGTGATCACGATGGGTGACGAGGCGATCGTCGAGACGCGCGAGTTCGACCTCGCCGCGCCGTCCATGCGTCCGGTGCGGCACGCCGTCGCGCGACCGCAGCGCGAGGGGTACACCGTGAGGCTGCGGCGGCAGCGCGAGATCCCGGCGGACGAGCTCGCCGAGCTCGCGCGCCTCGCCGAGGAGTGGCGCCACGGCGAGACCGAGCGCGGCTTCTCCATGGCCCTCGAGCGGATCGGCAGCCCCCGGGACCCGCGCGTCCTCGTGGTCACCGCGCACGACCGCGACGGAGCGGTGCGGGGTCTGCTCACGTTCGTGCCGTGGGGTCGCAAGGGCGTATCGCTCGACTACATGCGGCGTTCGCCGGACGCGGTGCCCGGCGTGACCGAGCTCATGATCTCGACGCTCGCGAGCGACGGGCCGGGGATCGCGATCGACCGGGTGTCCCTGAACTTCGCGATGTTCCGCGGCCTCATCGAGCAGGGCGAGTCCGTCGCGGCGACGCCGTTCCAGCGGCTGGGGCGGAGGCTGATCCTCGGGGCCTCGCGGTGGTGGCAGCTCGACCAGCTCTACCGCTCCAACCAGAAGTACGAGCCGCGCTGGCGCACGCGCTACCTGTGCTACGCGGCGTCCGCGCAGCTCACGTCCGTGTCGCTCGCCGCGGGCCAGGCCGAGGGCTTCGTGCCCGTGTGGCGGTCGGCGCGCGGCACGGCCGCGACGACGGAGGCCGACGCCGACGCCGCGCTCGGTGCGGCGGTGCGCGCCCAGGAGGACGAGCTCCTCGCGCTCGACGTCCCCGCCCCGCGCCTCACCGACCAGGAGCGGGCCCGGCGCGCGAAGCTCGACGTGCTCGCCGCAGCGGGCATGCCGGCCTACCCCGTGACGGTGCCGCGCACGCACCGGCTCGTCGACGTCGACGAGATCCTGCTCGACCGACCGGTCTCCGTCTCGGGGCGCGTCGTACGGCTGCGCGACCTCGGGGGCGTGTGCTTCGCCGTCCTGCGCGAGGAGAACGTCGAGCGCCAGGTCATGCTCACGGCCGACGGCGCGGCGGACCTCGCGCTGTTCCGGCGCGTGGTCGACCTGGCCGACCACGTGAGCGTCACAGGCACCGTGACGCGCAGCCGGACCGGTGAGCTGTCCGTCCACGCGGACTCGTGGGTCATGGCGTCGAAGTCGCTCAAGGCGCCGCCGGACAAGTTCCGCGGGCTCGCGGACCCCGAGGCGCGCATGCGCCTGCGGCACGTCGACCTCGCGCTCGACACGAAGGCGTCCGTGACGCTCCGGGGCCGGTCCGTCGCGGTGCACGCGCTGCGCGCGTCGCTCGTCGAGCAGGGGTTCATCGAGGTCGAGACCCCGATCCTGCAGCGTGTCCACGGCGGCGCCAACGCCCGGCCCTTCCGCACGCACATCAACGCCTACGACATGGACCTCTACCTGCGCATCGCGCCCGAGCTGTTCCTCAAGCAGCTCGCGGTCGGCGGGGTCGAGCGCGTCTTCGAGCTGGGGCGCAACTTCCGCAACGAGGGCGCCGACGCGACGCACAACCCCGAGTTCACCTCGCTCGAGGCGTACCAGGCGTTCGGCGACTACACGACGATGCGGCACCTCACGCGCGAGCTCGTCGTCGCGGCGGCGGTCGCGGTGCACGGGGACGCGGTCTCGAAGCGACCCGACGGGACCGAGGTCCGGCTCGACGGCGAGTGGCCCGTCGTGACCGTGCACGACGCCGTCTCGCACGCCGTCGGCGCCGAGGTCACCCCGGACACCCCCGAGCCCGAGCTG
>CAZFUQ010000152.1:0-9448 GCA_964521905.1 uncultured Cellulosimicrobium sp. | reverse complement strand
ACGCCCGAGCAGATGAAGATGTTCCTCACGCGCCTGGGCTTCGGGTCGCGCATGGTGATCACGGGCGACGCGACGCAGGTCGACCTCCCGGGCGGCACGCAGTCGGGCCTGCGGGTCATCGAGGACGTGCTCACGGGCGTGGACGACGTCGAGTTCTGCCGCCTCACGTCGTCGGACGTGGTGCGGCACCGCCTCGTGAGCGACATCATCGACGCGTACGCGCGGTGGGACCTGGTCGCGGGCTCGGGGACGCGCCGCGACGACGAACGCCGCGGGCGACCCGCGGGCCGGAACCGACGGACGAGGAACGACGCGTGAGCATCGAGGTCAACAACGAGACCGAGGCAGAGGTCGACGAGGCCGAGTTCGCGGCGCTGGGGCGCTACGTGCTCGACGCGATGCGGGTGCACCCGCAGAGCGAGCTGTCGATCCTCTTCGTCGACACGGACGTCATGACCGAGCTGCACGTGCGCTGGATGGACGAGCCGGGACCGACCGACGTCCTGTCCTTCCCCATGGACGAGCTGCGTCCGGGGCGCGACGGCGAGGTGTCGGGCCCGGGCCAGCTGGGCGACGTCGTGCTGTGCCCGGAGGTCGCGGCGCAGCAGGCGGTCACCGCGGGCCACTCGACGGCGGAGGAGATGCTGCTGCTCACCACGCACGGCATCCTGCACCTGCTCGGCTACGACCACGCCGAGCCGGAGGAGGAGAAGGAGATGTTCGCGCTGCAGCGCAAGCTCCTCCTGACCTTCCTCGCGGGCCGGTGAGCGGCGAACCCGTCGCGCTCCTCGCGGCGCTGTCGGTCCTCATGGTCGCGCTCGCCGCCGCGCTCAGCGCCGGCGAGGCGGCCGTCCTGCGCGTGACGCGCGCCGCGGTGACCGAGGCCGCGGGCGGCGACGACACGTCGTCCGCGCCGAGCCCCACGGGGCGCCGCGCCCTCGCCCTGCTCGCCGACCCCGCAGCCACCGTGCGGTCGGTCGGCTTCGTGCGGGTCGTCGCGGAGGTCGCCGCGATCACGTGCCTCACGCTGCTCGTCGCCGCGTGGCTCGAGCCCTGGTGGCAGGTGCTGCTCGTCGCGCTCGTCGTGAGCTTCGTCGTCGGGCTGCTCGTCGTGCGCGTCAGCCCCCGCTCGCTGGGGCGCCGGTACGCCGTGCGCGTGCTGCTCGCCCTCTCGGGATTCCTCACGGGGATCGTCGCCGCGACCCGGTGGCTGACCCGTCTCGCCCCCGCACCCGACTCGGGCGCGCACGAGCGCGAGCTGCAGGACATGGTGGACCGCGTGAACGAGTCCGACGTGATCGAGGAGGAGGAGCGCGAGCTCATCCGCTCGGTCTTCGAGCTCGGCAGCACCCTCACGCGCGAGGTCATGGTCCCGCGCACCGACATGATCACGACGTCGCGCGAGACGCCGCTGCGCAAGACGCTGTCGCTGTTCCTGCGCTCGGGGTTCTCCCGCATCCCCGTCACCGGGACGTCCGCGGACGACCTCGTGGGGGTCGCCTACTTCAAGGACGTCGTGCGCGTGCTGCAGGACGGCCCCGGGGCCGACGCGCGGCCGGTGGCAGAGGTCGCCCGGCCCGCGATCTTCGTCCCCGAGTCCAAGCCGGTGGACGACCTCCTGCGCGAGATGCAGGCGTCGTCGTCGCACATCGCCATGGTCGTCGACGAGTACGGCGGCATCGCCGGCCTCGTGACGATCGAGGACGCGCTCGAGGAGATCGTCGGCGAGCTCACCGACGAGCACGACCGTCCCGAGCCCGAGGTCGAGGACCTCGGCGACGGCGTCCTGCGCGTGCCGTCCCGCCTCGGCGTCGACGAGCTCGGCGAGCTCTTCGGCCTGGACCTGGACGACGACGACGTGGACACCGTGGGCGGCCTGCTCGCCAAGGCGCTGGGCAAGGTCCCGCTCCCGGGATCGTCCACCGTCGTGCACGGGCTGCGGATCGAGGCCGACCGGGTCGAGGGGCGACGCAAGCAGCTCGCGACCGTCCTCGTCGCACGCGTGCACGCACCCGACGAAGCGGCCGAGCACCCGGCCGACCACCACCCGCCCGCACCGGACGACGGACCGCCGTCGGGCCCCGTGCGCCACCGAAGCTCTTCCCCCACCGTGAAGGACACCCCGTGAGCCCGACCATTCCCGAGCACCGCTCCGGGTTCGCCTGCCTCGTCGGGCGGCCGAACGCGGGCAAGTCGACCCTGACCAACGCCCTCGTGGGCCAGAAGGTCGCCATCACCTCCGGGCGACCGCAGACGACGCGGCACACGATCCGCGGGATCGTGCACCGTCCCGACGCACAGCTCGTCCTCGTGGACACACCGGGCCTGCACCGCCCGCGCACCCTGCTGGGAGAGCGCCTCAACGACCTCGTGCGCGGCACGCTCACGGAGGTCGACGTCATCGCGTTCTGCCTGCCGGCGGACCAGAAGGTGGGCCCCGGCGACCGGTACATCGCGAACGAGCTCGCCGACCTCATGCGGGGGAGGCGCGGGAAGCCGGTCGTCGCGGTCGTCACCAAGGCCGACCTCGTGGACCGCGCGACGCTCGCCGCCCACCTGCTCGCGGTCGACCGGCTCGGCGAGCAGGCCGGCGGCTGGGCGGACATCGTGCCGGTCTCCGCGCAGGACGGCTTCCAGGTCGACGTCCTCGCGGACGTCCTCGTCTCGCACCTGCCCGAGGGGCCGGAGCTCTACCCGGGCGGCGAGCTGACGGACGAGCCCGAGGCCGTCATGGTGGCGGAGCTCGTGCGCGAGGCCGCGCTGGAGGGCGTGCGCGACGAGCTCCCGCACTCGCTCGCCGTGCAGGTCGAGGAGATCGCGCCGCGCGAGGGCAGCGGCGACGAGGAGAAGGGTCGCCCGCCCCTGCTCGACGTGCGGGTCAACCTCTTCGTCGAGCGCGACTCGCAGAAGGCGATCGTCATCGGTCGCGGCGGGTCGCGGCTGCGCGAGGTCGGCACGCGGGCCCGTCAGGGCATCGAGGCGCTGCTCGGTGCGCGCGTCTACCTCGACCTGCACGTCAAGGTGGCCAAGGACTGGCAGCGCGACCCGAAGCAGCTGCACCGGCTCGGGTTCTGACCCCGAGAGCCGGGCGGGGGAGATCCCCCGTCCCGGCGCTCGGGACCGCACCAGGGCGCCGCGGCGGGGCCGCGGCGTACGATTCCTCGGTGATCTTCCGGACCGCAGCGACCACGGCAGCCCTCGCGATCGTGCTCGCGGTCGTCGGCGCGGTCACGGGCCCGCAGTGGGACCCCGTGCCCGTGACCGAGCACGTCGAGCCTGCGACGCCCGACACGACGATCGGAGGCCAGCCCCCGGGCGGTGCCGACCCGGTCGGGACGTTCGACGTGCGCGAGACGCGGGTGACGGTGCGGCTCGACGGCGCGACCGTCGGCGGCATCCTGCGCGAGCCCGTCGGCGCGGGCGACGACCTGCCCGGCGTGGTCTTCGTCCACGGCGCGGGCACGGGACTGGCCACCGAGGCGTTCGTCGACGTCGCGACCGACCTGGCGAGCGCCGGCGTCGTGACGCTGGTCCCCGACAAGCGCCTGGACACCTACACGACCCGCCACCGCGACTACGAGGCGATGGCGCGCGACTACGCGCACTCGGTCGAGCTCCTGCGCGCCCGGCCGGGGGTCGACCCCGAGCGGGTCGGGCTCTACGGGGAGTCCGAGGGCACGTGGATCGTGCCGGTCATGGCCGTCGACGACCCGACGATCGCCTTCTCGGTGCTCGTCTCGGCCCCCGTGGTGCCGCCGCGGGAGCAGGCCGCGTTCGCGGTCGACAGCTACCTGCGCAACACCGACGTGCCGCACGGCGTCTTCCGCGCGATCCCGCGCGCGGTGGGGATGGCCATCCCCGGCGGCGGGTTCGAGTACGCCGACTTCGTCGTCGACCCGTTCCTCGAGCAGCTCAGCCAGCCCGTGCTCGTCGTCTACGGCACGGCCGACCCGTCGATGCCGGTCGAGCAGGGCGCGCTCCAGATCCTCGACGCGACCGCGTCGCAGCCGGGAGCGGACGTCACGGTCCGGTACTACGAGGACGCGAACCACGGCATCAAGATCGACGACGTCCTGGTCGCCGACTTCGCGCGCGACGTCGCGGCGTGGATCACGTCGCTGCCCGCGAGCGCCACGGCGACGCCGCAGGTCGCGGGCGCGGAACCGGACCAGCGCTACCTCGCCGGCCCGGTCCCGACGCCACGGTGGCTCGGTAACGGCGACCTGCTCGTCGCGCTCGTCGTCGCGGCCGCCGCGCTCCTCGTGCTGGGTCCGCTCGTGCGGTCCGTCGCCGTGGTCGTGCACCGGGTGCGCCGGCCGGCCGGCCGGCCGGCGGCCCCGACGGGCCTCGCGCCCGGCTTCCGCGGTCCGCTCGCCGGGCTCGCCGCGGGGGCCGTGGCGACCACGGTCGGCCTCGTCGTGTACCTGGCCGCCGTCGCGCGTCTCGCGCTGGACTACGAGAAGGACGCCTGGGTCGTGCAGGGCGGCTGGCTCGCGCTGCGTCTCGTCGGCCTCGCGACCCTCGTCGCGGCCGCGCTGCTCGTCAACCGGTCCGCCGACGTCCGGTCGGCGCGCCGGGCTCGTCGGGCCGAGGCGTCCGTCGCGGGGGTGTCGGCCGTCGGCGAGGGGGACGCCGTCGCGGTGCGGGTCGCGCACGGCGTGACGGCGCGCGTCATGCTCTGGTGCGTCCTGGTGGGGTCCGGGCTCCTGCTCGTGATCCTCGCCTACTGGGGTGTCTACCAGCTCGGGATCTGACGCCCCCACGGGGCGACCGGGGCGTGCGGTGCCTACAGTGGACGGGTGAGGCGCCGACGGCTCGCGAGGGACCGGGCGGCTCGTGCAGGGCGACGGACCCACGAGCCGACGGCGGACGGTGCCGGGACGGCACCGGGGTCCGTCAGCTTCGAGCTCCTGCCTCCCGAGCTGCGCAGCGACACCGGCTTCGACGCCGTGTTCGACGACGACGCGCCGGACGCACCGCCGGCCGCCCGGCATGCTCCGCACCGTCGCGCCGCGCGCCGGGCGGACGGCGGGGCCGAGCGGCGCGCGGCGGTCGAGCGGCACCCGGGCGGTCCGCGGGAGCGTCGGGCGGCCCCGGCGGCGGGGCCGGACGAGGAGGTGCGGCGCGCGTGGTACGCCCACCCCGTCCCGTGGGTCGCCCTGGCGGTCGGCGTCGCGTTCGCCGGCTCGGTCGCCCTCACCTCCTCCCTGGAGGACTCCCGTCCGGTCGACGTCACGGCGCTGGCCGGCGGTCTGCAGCCGCTCGAGGAGCCGCCGGCGACGCGCTGGACGGTCGCCGTCAGACCCGGGACCGGCATCGTCCCGGCCACGGGCGCCGTCGTGACCGTCGGCGACCGGCTCACCGGCTACTCTGTCGAGGACGGCAGCGTCCTGTGGCAGGCGGAGCCGTGGGACGCGAGCGCGACGTGCGTCCCGGCGCAGGGCGAGCCGGCGCGCGACGTCGTCGTGTGCCTCGCGCCCCGCGGGGAGGGCGACGGGTCCGCCCGGCTGACGACGGTGCGCTCGGCGACGGGGGAGGTGCTCGGCGAGCGGGCCGTCCAGACGGCGGGGCCGGCGGTCGCGTCGATCGGCGCGGCGGACGTCGTGCGGGCCTGGTGGCGCGGCGAGCAGGTCGTCGTCGCGCGCGAGGACGCCGCGACCGGTGAGCTCCGCTGGGAGCGGACGTTCGCGCACAGCGGGCTGGGGCGCGGCGGCGAGGTCACGCTCGCCGTGCGGCCCGGCGTCGTCGACGTCCTCGCGGCCGGGGTCGCCGCCACCCTCACCGAGGACGGGCACCGACTCGTCGAGGACGACGTGTGGACGATCGTGCGGCTCCACGACGGGCGCTACGTCGGCAACGAGTACGGGCGCGGCACGGCGACCGTGTTCACGGCGGGGGGCGAGCCGGCGTTCCGGGTCAAGGGGCGCGTGCTCGAGACGCCGCTGTCCGACGGGTCGGCGCCGGGCGTCATCGTCACGAACACCTTCGGGAGCATCGTGGGCGTGGACGGGGCGACGGGCTCGCGGCTGTGGGAGGCGCCCGGCGCGGGGATCCGCGCGGTCGCGCGCGTCGACGGCCGGATCGTCGTGCAGGCCGACGCGTCCTATCGCAGCCTCGACGTGCGGACCGGCGTCGAGGCGTGGTCCGTCCACCTCGACGAGACCGGTCCGTGGCCCGTGCTCACCGACGGCGAGTCGCTCCTCGTCCCCGAGGGCGGCCGCGGGCACCACCCCGGCCTGGTGTCGATCGCTCTCGACGACGGGGCGCTGGAGTGGCGCTGGTCGTTGCCCCCGGACACCTACCACGTCGTCGCGGTCGAGGGACGGCTCTTCCTTCTCGGCGCCGACCGGTTGACCGCCGTGTCGTGAAGGTGTGGTGCTCTGCCGCGTGGTCGCTTGAAGCGAGACGTGATGAACCGGTAGAAACGGTCGGGGCCCTGTGGCCCGGCGTGCGTGCGTCCGGCACGGCGCGACTGCGAGGGAGTGCACGATGACCGACCAGACAGAGCCGGCCGAGAGCCTGCAGCCTGCGGCTGCAGGTACCGGGCCGACGGCGGCGCCTGACGGCGACGCGAGCGATGGCGCGGACTCCACGGCCACGGGTGCACCGAGCGCCGAGGAGCAGCCCGACGCGGGCGACGAGCCCGGCCAGGACGAGGCTCCGGGCGGCGAGCAGGCCGCCGCGGGCTCGCCCTTCGCAGACGTCCCCGTCAGCGACTACGTGCGGGACGGCGTCGCGGCGCTCCTGCTGCTCGTCTCCCTCGCGCTGCCGTGGGACGTCGCGAACCGTGCGTCGGACAAGATCGAGGTCGTCCTCCTGACGATCCTGTCGCTGCTCACCCTCGCGCTGCCGTACCTCGCGCGGACGGGCGTGCTGCCCGCGACGTGGACGGTGCACACCACGCGCCTCGTCCGGCTCGTCGCGAACGCCCCGTACGTCCTGCTCGTCGGGGTCTACCTGGTGGTCGACGTCGTCGGCGGCGGGGACCTGGGCGACGGCTGGGGCGGGCTCGGCTCGGCCGCGGCGCTCGGTCTCGCGGGCGCCCTGCTCTCCGCGCAGCCGCGCCAGAGCGAGCTCGGTCCCGAGGACCTGGACCGGGCCGTCACGACCCGCTGGCTCCAGGCGCTGCTCGGGGGCGCCGGCCTCCTCGCCGTGACCGTGCTGCTCACGGTCGTGCTCACGGTCGTCGAGACCCCGCTCGGGGCGCTCTTCGTGCTGGCCGTGATCGCGTTCGCGCTGTTCGTGCTCGCGCTCGTCGGCCTGCCGACGCTCGGTACGTGGCGCCGCTCGGAGGCCGCACGCCTCACCCTCGTCGGCCTCGGCGTGATCCTCGCCGTCGCCTTCGTCCTCGGATCCGGCAACAACGGTCTCCAGACGATCGAGAGCACGCACGCGGGCCGGTTCGGCCTCGTGCTCGTCCCCGCGCTCGCGGCGATCGGCGCCTCGCCGGCCGTGCGTCGGGCCATGGCCCCGGCCGAGCCCGTCGTGACCTGGGTCCGCGTCGCCGTGAACGCGTTCGACCTCGTCCTCGTCGTCGCGGCGTACGTCGCCGTCACCGCGATCCTCACCCTCGTGAACGGCGTGACCGGTGTCCCCGTGGTCCTCGCCGTCGTCGTGGGCGTGCTCGCGGCCGGGGTCGCGTTCGTCGCGCGGCGCTCGCTCGCCCGCGACGCGGCGACCGGTCGACCGCTCGCGCTCGGTGGTGCGGGCGTGGTCGCCGTGCTGGGGATCGTCCTGCTCGTCGTCACCTCGAACCGCGTCGTGCTCGGCGGCGGGGTGGAGCACGTGCTCCTCGCGTTCGGGCTGCCCCTGCTCGCCGTCGGTGCGCTCACGGTCCCGCGCGAGGTCCGCGCGTACTTCGCCGAGCACCGCCCCGTCCCGACGACGACGACCGCCGAGGCGGCTCGTGCGTACGTCTGGCACGAGCCGGCCCCGAAGCCTGCCCGTCCCGCGCCCGCTCCCGCGCAGCCCGCGTACGCGCCGCAGCAGGGGTACTCGCCGCAGCAGCAGGGGCACCCGCAGCAGGGGTACGGGCAGCAGCCGGGTGCGGGACAACCCGGTCAGCCGCAGCAGCCCGGGTACGCCCAGCAGCCCGGCCACCCGCAGCAGCCGGGTGCCGACCCGCGGTGGGCGCCCGGGGGAGGGGGAGCGACCGAGGTGATGCCCGTCCAGCAGGCCGAGCCCGAGCGCACCGGCTACGCCGCCCGACCCGGGCTCACGCCCGACCAGGGGCCCGCGACCGCCGTCATGCCCGCGTACCAGGACCCGCAGCCGGGCACCGGCCCGCAGCCGACCGCCCAGCCCGGCTACGCCGCGCAGGGCCACGGGCAGCAGCCCCAGGCGTACGGGCAGCAGCCCGCGGCCCAGCCGCAGCCGTCGTACACCCCTCCCGCCCAGCAGCCCGTCGGGTTCACCGCGGCCCAGGCGGCCGACCCGTCGACGCCGCTCGAGGTGCTCGCGCAGATCGTGCAGGACGCCCCGCACCTGCGCCCGCAGGTCGCGGCGAACCCGTCGACCTACCCCGCGCTGCTCGACTGGCTCGGCAACCTCGGTGACCCCGCCGTCGACGCCGCGCTGCGTTCGCGGCGCCGCTGAGCCTCCGGACGACACCGTGCCCGGGTGCTGGACGTCCGGCACCCGGGCACGTCGTGGGAGTAGAGTGACGGGGTGCACCTGATGCGGCAGCTCCTCCTTCGTTGCCGCGGCGAGGCTCTCTAGCCGGTTCCTCGTCGCGGTGGTTGGTGTGCCGGCTGACACCGATCAGGACGACCTCGAAGGACCGACGATGAACTCCAGCACCGCCCCCACCACCGACGCCGTGGACGCGAACCCGCAGCAGTCCTCGGGGATGCCGATCCACAAGTACCTGCCCTTCCAGCGGCAGATCGACGTCACGCTGCCCGACCGGACGTGGCCGGACCGGCGCATCGAGACGGCGCCGCGCTGGTGCGCGGTCGACCTGCGCGACGGGAACCAGGCCCTCATCGAGCCGATGAACGCCGAGCGCAAGCTGCGGATGTTCGAGCTGCTCGTCGAGATGGGCTACAAGGAGATCGAGGTCGGCTTCCCGTCCGCCTCGCAGACCGACTTCGACTTCGTGCGGATGCTCATCGAGGAGGACCGCATCCCGGACGACGTCGTCATCCAGGTCCTGACCCAGTCCCGCGAGCACCTCATCGCGCGCACCTACGAGGCGATCAAGGGCGCGAAGCAGGCGATCGTCCACCTGTACAACTCGACGTCGATCCTGCAGCGCGAGGTCGTGTTCCGCTCCGACGAGGAGGGGATCATCGCGATCGCCGTCGACGGCGCGCGCCTGTGCAGGAAGTTCGAGGAGACCGTCCCCGAGACGACGGTCTACTACGAGTACTCCCCGGAGTCGTACACCGGGACCGAGCTCGAGTTCGCCGCGCGCATCTGCAACGAGGTGCTCGACGTCTTCGAACCC
>CAZFUQ010000151.1:0-9482 GCA_964521905.1 uncultured Cellulosimicrobium sp. | reverse complement strand
CTGCGGGTGCGACGGCATCGGGCCCCAGTCGAGCCCGACGTGGTGCGCGAGCGAACCCAGCACCTCCGCGGGCGAGACGGGCACCTGCCCCGTCATTCCCGACACGACGGTGAGCACCGCGAGCGCGACGCCCAGCCCGATCATGAGCCAGCGCGCCGCGCGGCGCCGCTGCTGCCCGACGGCGGGACCCACCCGGGCGGGGCGTCCGCCCGGGCGCGGCGCGACGTCGGGCACCGGGGCGTCCTGGGGTGCCCCACCCGGGCGCGTGACGGGCGCGCTCACGAGGCCGGGAGCTCCGGCGCGGGCACGCCGTAGAACGCCTCGACGAGCGACGCGATCGTGTACCCGGTGCGCGGGCCGAACGTGAGCATGCGCGAGCCGTCCATGTCGACGACGCGCTGCGCCTCGCCGGCCGGGGTCTGCGCGAGGCCGGGGATCGCCATCATGGCGTCGAGGCCGCCCATGGACTCCAGGCCGTCGGTCATGACGAGGTAGGCGGCCGGCGCGGCGCTGATGATCGCCTCGCTCGTGACGGGCGCGTACTCCTGCGTGAGGCCGATCGCCGTGCCGGCGTCCTCGCCGCCGATCTCGTGGACGAGGTCGTCGGCGCCCGAGCCGGGGCCGAAGAGCATCTTGATGTTGGCGCCGCGCAGGTAGAGGAACGCGACGCGCGGGTTCCCCGTGTCCTGCGGCACCGCGGACAGGGCGGCGCAGATCTGGCGGTCCGTGCGCTCGACCAGCGCCTCGCCCTGCTCGGGCACGCCGAGCGCGGTCGCGACGGCGCGGATCCGGTCGTCCACGCCGTCGAGCGTGCGCGCCTCGTCGAAGTACACGACGGGGATGCCCGAGCTCTCGAGCTGGCCGCGCACGTCGTCGGTGAGGATCGTCGCGTCGGTGAGGATGACGGACGGGTTGAGCCCGAGGATCGCCTCGACGTCGAGCGCGTGGCCGGCCCCGGTCACGACGGGGACGTCCGCGGCCTCGGGGAAGCCGGTCGGCAGGTCGCGGCCGACGACGTTGTCGCCCAGGCCCAGGCTGTAGACGATCTCGCCCATCGTCCCGTACAGATCGACGGGGATGATGCGGCTGACGTCGGTGATCTCGACCTGGCGGCCGTCGACCGACTCGACCGTGACCGGGAGCTGCGGGGCCGGGGCGTCCGCGATCGGGTGGATCGCGTCGTCGATGAACGTCGCGGTCGTCGGGCCGGTGGGGAACGTCGACGGGTCGACGTCGGACCCCCCGCCGGCGGCGCGCGACTCCTCGAGCGTCGTGCAGGCGGGCGCCTCGGTCGTGGCCGCCCCGGTGGGCTGCGTGGACGGCGCCTCGACGGGCGCGGCGTCCCGGGTCGTCTCGGCCGACGGCGTCGCGGGTGGCTCGTAGGGAAGCGGCGCACACGCCGTGACCAGCCCCAGCAGGACGACGGCGCCCGCCCCGGCGAGCGCCGTCACCGAACGTCGTGCCCGCCCCGGGACGCCGCGGGGGGAGAGCGGTGCGCTCGCCGAACCGGTCGGCAGGGCGCTCGGGCGCAGCACGGCGCGGGCAGGGTGGCGCATAGGGAGATCTCCAGAGGCGGTGCGCGGGGGCGGCGCAACCGGCGGGGCCGCGCCAGGCCCGGATAAGACGAGCCTAACCTGACTTCGAGGCGACCCGGACCGTCCCGCGGGTAACCCCGGTCACGCGAGGTAGAGCTCTGGTCCGCCGAGGTAGAGGCCTCAGCAGAGCTCTACCTCGGCGGACCAGGGCTCTACCTCGGTGGACCAGGGCTCTACCTCGGGGTCAGCGGTGGACGGCGCCGAGGTCGGCGAAGAGGTCGCTGTTGAGGCGGAACGCGAGCTTGGCCTCCGCGACCGTCTCGTCGATCTGCGCGGGCGTCAGGGCCAGGCCGTCGAGGCGCTCGCGGTAGACGTCCTTGAACGGCTTCGACTTGGGGATCTCGACGAACGTGTAGAACGCGAGCCCGTCGCTCGTCAGCCCGTAGTGCCGCTCGAGCATGCGCTTGATGATCTGGCCGCCGGACAGGTCGCCGAGGTAGCGGGTGTAGGCGTGCGCGGCGTACGCGGGCAGCGACGTGCCGACCTCGCGCAGGCGCGCGACGTACCGCTCGGTCGCGGGGTGGACGGTGATGCGCTCGGCCCAGTCGGGGCCGACGAGGAACGCGAGGTCCTTCTCGATCTCGGGCGTGCGCGTGAGCTCGTCGAACACGAGGGTGACGCCCTGGTCGTCGTCGCGGATCGCGGCGCTCGCCTCTTCGAGGGCGCCGTAGATCGCCCACTGCTGCGCGGCGAGGTCGGCGTACGCGGCGACGTCGAGCGCCCCGGACATGAGCTTCTCGACGAAGCCGGAGCTCTCGGCCTGCTCGTGCTCGGGGCGCGTGCCCTCGCGCAGCCGCTGCGAGAGGGGGACGAGCTGGTCGGTCGGGGCGAGGTCGTGCGTGAGAGCAGTCACGGTGGCTCCTGCGGGTGCGTCGGGGTCAAGACAGCCGCTCGTCCTGACAAGGCGTCATGACGATACGTCAGGAACTCTAGCGCACTGAGGTGAGGCTTGCCTATGCTCTGCCCGCCTGCTGGTCGACGTCCTCCGGGTTCGGCAGCCGCGCGAGGAACCGGAAGCCCGCGAGCGCGACCACCGTGCCGAGCAGCCCGCCCACGACGAGCGGGGTCGTGAGGTCGATCCGGGCGAGGAGTCCGCCGAGGAACGCCCCGACGGGCATGGCACCCCACAGGAGCGTGCGCCACGTCCCGTGCACGCGTCCCAGGAGCCGGCCGGGGATCATCGCCTGGCGCAGCGACATGACGAGCACGTTCCACACGGTGACTGCCCCGGAGCTCACCGCGAAGAGGGCGGCACCGAGAGCGACGGCGGCCGTGCCGTCGGGAAGGAGCGGGACGATCCCGAGGAGCACGAGCACGACCGTCGAGACGAGGTTCGCGACGGCCATCGTCGGCCCGCTCCCGAAGCGTTCCTTGGCCGGGTTCGCGACGCCCGCCGCGACGAGCGAGCCCAGCGCGCCCACGAGCAGGAACGTCCCGTACCAGGCCTCGGGGACGCCCAGGACGTCGAGGACGTAGAGCACCACCGTCGCGGTCGCGGCGGAGAAGCACAGGCCCACGACGGTCGACAGGAGCCACAGCGGGCGCAGGGTCGGATGCGCCCACAGGTACCGGAACCCGTCGCCGAGCTGGCGGTACCAGGGCGTCGGGGGCACGTCCGCGTCCACGGTCCCGGCCCGGTGCTCGCCCGCCGCCACCGCGGGCAGGAACAGTGCGAGCGCTCCCGCCACCGCGTACGCGGCGGCTCCCGTGCCGAGCGGCACGACGACGGCCGCCGCGAACAGCACGGACGTCAGCGGCGCGGACAGGAAGTTCTGCACGGTGATCTCGCCGGCCTCGATGCGCGAGTTCGCGCGGGGGAGGTCCGCGGGGCGCACGATCGACGGCAGCACCGCGCGGATCGCGCCGTCGTACACGGTCTCGAACGCGCCGTAGAGGAAGATGACGACGTAGAGCCACCAGATCGTCAGCGTGCCGGTCGCCGCGAGCACCAGCAGTCCGACGGCGAGCACCGTCCGTGCGCCGTTCGCGAGCGCGAGCGCGTGCCGTCGGTCGATCCGGTCGAGGAGCACGCCGGCAGGGATGGCGAAGAACAGCCAGGGCAGGAGCGAGACGGCCGCGATGCCGGAGACCAGGAACGGGTCGTCGGTGAGCCGGACGGCGAGCAGCGGAGCGGCGACGCGCGCGATGCCGTCGCCCAGGCTCGAGCTGAGGTTCGCGGTGAAGACGTTGCGGAACGCCGGGCCGAGGCCTGCGCGCCGGGGTGTCTCGAGGAGGGCGCGGCGTCTGGGGGGCATCCCCCGAGGCTAGGTGACGGCCCCCCGCGGCCGTCACGGGGACCGGGGGTTCTGCGCGCAGGAGAACGGGTCAGCGGGCGAACGCGGGGGTGTCGACCTCGGCGCCGACGGCGCGCAGGACGAACGCCTCCGTGGCGGCGATCGCCTGGGCGCGGGCCGCCGGGTCCTCGGGCGCGAGGCGCCCGGACAGGCACGCGTTGACGAGCTGGACCGTGGTGTCGATGTCCTGGTCGGGGAACTCCCCGGCCTCGATCCCCGAGCCGACGATGCGCCGCAGGATCGCCTCGACCAGCTCGGCGTGCTCGCGCAGGCGCTGGCGCGTGGTCCGCGAGAGGACCGTGCGCAGGTCCGGGCCGGGTGCCAGGTGGAAGATGCGCTTGAGCTGCGCCTGCTGGCGGATGTACGTGCGCAGCTGCTCGACCGGGTCGTCCACGCCCTCCAGCGCGCGCTCGAGCGTGCCCACGTACTGCTCCGTCTCGTGGGTGATGAACCCCAGGAGGAGCGCCTCCTTGTCGGGGAAGTGGTTGTACACCGCGGTACGGCCCACACCGGCGGCGGCGGCGATGTCGGCGAGCGAGATGGCGTCGAAGCCCCGGTCCACCATGAGCGTCGAGAGCGCCGCGAAGAGCTTCTGCCTGGTCTGCGCGCGGTGCTCGTGGAGGGACCCTCCGATGATCTTGGGCATGCTGACATCATAGGGCGTAGGTGTCAGAACGCTAATCGTGCGTCGTCTGGCACACTGCGGCCCATGGACACGTCCGCCTCGCCCGAGGGCCCTGTCGGCCTCCCTCCGGTCCCCGCCGACACCAAGGACTGGACCTGGGTCCTGGAACGCCCGTGCCCGGAGTGCGGGTTCGAGTCCGCCGGCGTGACGCCGGACCGGGTCGGCCCCGCCGTGCGCGACGCCGTCCCGCGGTACGTGCGGGTCCTCGCGCGCGAGGACGCGCGGGTGCGTCCCGACGCGACGACCTGGTCGCCGCTCGAGTACGCGGCGCACGTGCGCGACGTCTTCTCGATCTTCGACGTGCGGGTGCAGTCCATGGTCGAGGGCGACGACCCCCGGTTCGCGGACTGGGACCAGGACGCGACCGCCGTCGAGCAGGGCTACGCCCACCAGGACCCCGCCGTCGTGGCGCGCGAGCTCGAGATCGCCGGCGACCGCGTCGCGGGTCGCTTCGACGCGATCGTCGCCGACCTGTGGGAGCGGCCCGGGCGGAGGTCGAACGGGTCCGTGTTCACGGTCCGCACCCTCGGGCAGTACTTCCTGCACGACGTCGTCCACCACCTGCACGACGTCCGCGGCTGAGGCGGACGCGCGGCCGTGACACGGGCGTAACATCCCGGCATTCCGGACCTACTACGCTCCCGTCATGGACCCCACCGTCGCTGGTCTCGTTCCTGACGCGCACGCCGGTGCACATCTCCTGGCGGTACCCCGCTCGCGCGGGGCGGCCCGGACGCCGGTCGACGCGCTCGCCCGGGCGTGGTTCCCCGACGCGACGTGGGTGACGCCCCCGGGCGGTGGCGGCGCGGCGCGTCCCATGGTCGGGGCACGGTTCCGCGGCGTGGTGCCCGACGCCGTCGTCCCCCCGGGCGAGCTACGGCTCACCGAGGGTGCGCGCGCCGTCGGGCCGTTCCCGCTCACCCCGCCGCAGGTGCAGGCGCTCGACCTCCCCGGTGGGGCGGCCGAGGTCTTCGCCCTGCACGTCGCCGACCCGGAGCCGCGCGGGCTCCCGGCCGCGGTGCCGGACGACCGCGACGGGATCGCGCGGGCGCTCCCCGAGGGCCTGCCGCAGGGTGTCGAGCTGCAGGTGCTCGGCTGGGCCGTGGCCGCCGCCCGTCGCGTGGGCGGCGCGGTCGTCGTCGACGGCCGAACGGTCCTCGCGCCCGACCCGGTGTCCGGGGTCGACCTCACGCTGTACAGCGCGCACGTGCTCACGCCCGACGACGCGCTGGGCGTCCTGCGCACGACGATGCCCGCGGCCCGGGTCGTCTCCGTGGAGCCCCGGTCGAGCGGGCCGGCCGACTTCGTCCTGTCGGGCGACACCCCGTACGACGGGGCGGTCGTGCTCCGCGCGCACCGGGTGCCCCAGGTGCCCCTCGCGCTCGGCGCGCTGGACTGGCGCGAGTACGGACCGCACGCCTACCAGGTCCGGTGGGCTCCGCCGGACCCGTACGAGCTCGAGGTCGAGCGACCCTCCGGCGTGCACGTCATCGCCCGTTCCCGTGCGCGCGTCCTCGTCGCCCGTGTCGCGGCGATGCTGCAGGGCCGCCTCGCCGGGACGCTCGTGGACGACGGCGGTTTCGTCGTGCGCGACCTCGACCTCGACGAGCGCCTGACCCCGGTGGCGCCACCGACGACGCAGTTCCGGGTCTGACGCCCGGGCGTGCGCACCACGGGCGACGCTCCGGCGAACCGGGCGTGTCGCGCGCGCGAACTGTCCACAGAATTCGTCCACAGGGCTGTGGGTTCCGTGGGAATCGCGCGGGGCGGCCTGTGGATGAACCTGTGGCCTTCGCGAGCAGGCAAATGACAACGGTGGGAACTCTTGCGGGCTCCCCGGACGAGGACTACAAACGTGCCTAACGGCCCGGACGGGCGCACACGGACGACGACGTTCCGGCACGCAGTATCAGGGGCTTCGACCTCGGCCAGGAGTGCACGTCGTGACGATGCGACCGCGAGGGCAGGCCGACCGGAGAACGGTGGACGACCCGCGACCCCCTGCTGCGGGCTGCGTGCGACGACGCAGGTTCTCACCGGACCCGGAACGCCGACCGCGATCGGCGCCAGCGCACCACCACCGGGAGACCATCCCGGCGGGAGGGTCGAGGCGCCGGGCCGCCACGTCGCGAGCGGCGCCCCGACGGGTCATCCGACCCGACCGCCCCGGGGTCGCGCGGACACGGCGAGGCCCCTCGGAATCCTGCTCCGAGGGGCCTCGCTGCCATTGTCCCGCGCCTCTAGGCTCGTCCCCATGAGCAATCTCGAGACGCGACCCGAGGAGCGGGTGTGCTCCGCGGGGGCCCCGCACGGCACCACCGGCGAGGGTGCCCCCGACCGCTCGGCCGGCCCCGCCGTCGAGATCCTCGAGCACCGGGACGTCCCGCTCGGCGGCACGCGGGCGATGAGCGTCCGGCGCACCATCCCGCAGCGCGCGCGCTCTCTCGTGGGCGCGTGGTGCTTCCTCGACCACTACGGCCCCGACCCGCTGCCGGCGATCGGCGACGGGACCGACGGGATGCAGGTCCCGCCCCACCCGCACACCGGCCTGCAGACCGTCTCGTGGCTCTTCGCGGGCGAGATCCTGCACCGCGACTCCGTCGGCTCGCTGCAGACGGTGCGCCCCGGCGAGCTCAACCTCATGACCGCCGGGCACGGCATCTCCCACTCGGAGGAGTCCCCGCGGGGCGAGCGCCCACCGGTGCTGCACGGCGTGCAGCTCTGGGTGGCGCTGCCCGGGGACCGGCTGGCCGACCCGCCGTCGTTCGAGCACCACGCCGACCTGCCCGTCGCGGCACCGGACGGAGCGCGCGTGCAGGTCTTCCTCGGGTCGCTGCGCGTCGGCGCCGCCGAGCTGCGCTCGCCCGCGACGACGTTCACGCCGATCGTCGGGGCGCAGCTCGACCTCGAGCCGGGTGCGCGCGTGACGCTGGACGTGGACCCGACGTTCGAGCACGGTCTCCTGGTGGACGACGGCGAGGTCCGGCTCGAGGGAGAGGGCGTGGCGCCGTCGTCCCTCGGGTACGTCGCCCCGGGCCGCTCGACGCTCACGGTGGAGGCGGGGCCGGGCGGTCCGGCCCGGGTCGTGCTCGTGGGCGGGGAGCCGTTCGGCGAGGACGTCGTCATGTGGTGGAACTTCGTCGGCCGCTCGCACGACGACGTCGCGCGCGCCCGCGAGCAGTGGCAGGCCGAGCTCGAGGTCACCGGTGGCGACGGGCCGAACCGCGGCGGCACGCGCTACGCACCCGGGGCGCGCGGTGGCCGGTACGGCGAGGTCGTCGGGTACAGCGGCGGCCCCCTCCCTGCCCCCGCGCTGCCCGACGTCCGCCTCCGTCCCCGCACGCGCCCCGCGAGGTAGGACCGAGTTCCGCCGAGGGAGAACCCGGTGCGTGCCGGCGACCTCGTACGCTGGTCGACGTGTTCCCCTTCGCGCAGCCCGACGTGCCCACGGTCCCGGTGACCGACCTCGACCCGAGCGACCCGGCCGCCGGCGTCGTCCTCCTCGACGTGCGCGAGCTCGACGAGTGGGAGGCCGGGCACGTGCCGGGTGCCGTCCACATCCCTCTCGCCGAGCTGCCCGTGCGGTACGAGGAGCTCGACGCCGACGCGCGGGTGCTCGTCGTCTGCCACTCGGGTGCGCGCTCCGCCCAGGCCACGCGCTGGCTCACCGAGGCCGCGGGGTACGACGCCGCGAACGTCGACGGCGGCATGGTCGCCTGGGCGCGCGCCGGCCTCCCGATGGTGCGCTGACCTCTCCGGGCGGCCCGGGGCGTCAGTAGACTGCCGCGCATGGCCAAGAACTCCACGCCCGACTTCGTGCTGCGCCCGTTCGAGGGGCTCGAGGGTGAGACCGACTGGGTCGCGATGCGCGAGGTCGTCCCCTCGGCCACCGCGACGGCCCGCACGACCGCCGCGCACGGTGCCCGCGACGTCCTCGTCGTGACCGTCCTGCCCGCCGGCTGGGCGGCGCTGCACCGCCAGGACGGCACGATCCTCCTCGCGGTCCAGACGCTCGCCGGCTCCGGCGACACCAGCCGCGACCTCGCCGCCGCGCTCCTCGAGGCGATCGACGCCGAGCCCGGGACCTCGATCGAGATGTCCGCGCTGCCCGACTCGGGCCCGCGCCTGCAGGACGTCCTCGACCCGTCCGTCCCGTTCGAGGTCACGGTCCACGAGGACTTCGCGTTCTGGCTGGACCCGTCGGCGGAGATCACGCCGGACCTGCGCGCGTCGCTCGACCAGGCCGCTGAGTCGATGGTCCCCACGGTCAAGCTCGACGCCGTCCCCTCCGCCTACTGGTGCCGCATGTCGCGCGAGTTCCTGCGCTGGGCGCGCCCCGAGCCGGAGGACGCGCTCATCGACGCGATCTCGCGCCTGCACGCGCGCCGCGAGTCGGGCCTCGCAGGGGGGAAGTTCGTCGGTGCGTTCCGCTCGAGCGGTCTCCTCGTCCCCGTGTGGGAGCTGCCGCGCGGGACGGAGGCCGACGAGCTCGAGGGTCCGGTCGCCGAGCTCGACGCGCGCCTCGCCGAGGTGCTCGCGATCACGGAGCCGCTCGACGCGGGCGAGCGTCGTGCGCGCGCCGGGATCGTGTCCCGCCAGGTCACGCTGCGCTGACGGCCGCACCGCCCGACGCCGGCCCGCCGACGCCCCTGTCGGCGGGCCGGCGCGTCGAGTAGGATCCGGGGGACCTGGGAACGCAGCCCGGTCGTCCTGCGAAGATCCCGAGCGGATCTGCTGGTGGAACGACGACACTTCTGCGGCCAACTCTTTGCACTACTAGGCTGGACGGCGTGAACGCGGACCATCGGTCGACTGAGTCGGGGAACAACACGGGGAGTGCCCCGGCGGGCGCGGCGAGCACCCCGCCGCCGACGTACCTCTCGGCATCCGGGCGCGCGTCCCGGATGC